>CAMBTR010000020.1 GCA_945870885.1 Chryseobacterium gleum
CAAAACTCCCGGATCATCGGCGCCAGACTTTATCTTTTTGCGTTTTCAGCAAGAGTATAGTAGCAATGCCGCATTTTCGGTGAGTCAATTAATTTTTGATGGTACATATATGGTTGGATTGCGAGCAAGCAAAGCATTCATTGGAATGAGCGACTTATTAAAGCAAAAAGCATTGCGCGATGCACAACTCAATGTCGCCAAAGCATATGTCACAGCCGTTTCTACCCAGAAAAACCTCGATTTGATCCAAACGAATATCACCTTGTTGGAAAAGTCCCTTCACGATGTCACTGAAATGAACAAAGAAGGATTTGTTGAATCTCTAGATGTGGACCGACTCACCCTTTCCTTGAGGAATCTTAAGTTGCAAAAGGAAAAGTTAGAGAACGCGATTCTGATCACAAAAAATGCCCTGAAAATGCAAATGGGACTGTCGCTAGAAACTGAAATTGAATTAACTGAAGACCTTGAAAAGTTGGAGAATTCATTGAGTATTGACGACATTGCTAAGAGTTCATTTTCTAGTAGTAACCGCATTGAGCACAAGTTGTTAGAGCAAAGTATCACACTTGGGAACTTAGATAAACAGCGATACAAGGCTAGTTCATTGCCATCACTTGTGGGTTTTTACCAAAACCAAAAAAGCACCTTGCGAAGTGATTTTAATTTCTTTCAAAGCAACTTGCCCATAAATAACTCTTGGGTTCCTTCTTCCGTGTATGGATTTAACCTCCGCGTACCCATTTTTGCCGGTGGATTAACTCAGTCTAAAATTCGCGAAACCAACATTAAAATTGAGAAGGCCAAAAACGACATGGTCAATTTTGAGCGCTACGCTGCATTTGAGTACACCAATGTTGTCAACAGTTATGAAGTAAACATCCAACAAGCCATCAACCAAAAAGAAAATTTGGTGTTGGCGCAAAAGATATACGACAAAGCCACTTTAAAATACAAGGAAGGCGTTGGAAGCACCTTAGAAATCATGCAAGCAGAAACAGAGCTTCGCACTGCGAACAATAATTACATGAATTCCATTTACGACTTAGTGATATCAAAAATCGATTATAGAACCACCACAGGAACACCCTTAAAATAAAAAATCCATGAAACGCAACATCATATTATTCAGTGTATTGGCCACTTTGGCCATCAGCGCATGCGGAGGCAAGAAGACCGCCGAAGACAACAAGCAAGCCAAATTAGACGCACTTAAAAAAGAAATTGCCAAATTGCAGTCTGAGGCAAGTGCTCTTGAAAAAGAGATCGATCAAAAATCAGGAAAAACGAATGGCAAGGCTGTTGAAATCACCGAAATCAAGAAGGGTGTATTCCAAAGTTACATCATGATTGAAGGATCAGCCGATGCCAATGAAAGCACCATCGCAACGCCTAAAGTCCCCGGAACCATTGTAAGAGTATTGGTCCAACCGGGTGCTAGTGTTACGGCAGGTCAAGTATTAGCTCAGCTCGACAATACCACCATTTCTCAAGGACGCAATGAATTGCAACAGCAAATGATCTACGTCACCACCCTATTTGAAAAGCAAAAAAGACTGTGGGAAAAAGGCGTGGGCACTGAAGTTCAATACCTATCTGTGAAAAATCAGAAAGAAGCGTTGGAAAAAAGCATGAAGACGTTGGAAACACAGATCGACATGTATAACATCAAGGCGCCAATAACCGGAACCTTGGAAAGTGTTGATGCCAAAGTGGGTCAAGCCGTTGCCCCTGGCCTACCCTTGTTCAGAGTAATGAACTTGAGCAATATCAAAATTAAAGCAGATGTTGCTGAATCGTACTCCAAAAAAGTAAAGGCAGGTGATAAAATCAAAATCTACTTCCCCGACCTTCAAACCGAGATTGAAGCCAACATTTCATTTGCTTCTAAATACATCGACCCATTAAATCGCACTTTCCGTATCGAAACAAAGTTGGCTCATGTAGACAATTTGAAGCCAAACATGATTGCCAAGTTGAAAATCGTAGATTATGAAAATGCAAATACCATCAGTGTTAGTTCAAACTGTATTCAAACCACAGAATCTGTAAGTTATGTCGTGATTGCCAAAGCCCAAACCAATTCAAAAGGAGAAGCCCAAGCATTTGTTGCAGAGCGCAGAACCATTACCGCCGGCAAAAGCAGCGATGGCAAAACAGAGATCTTATCGGGATTAAACGAAGGCGATATGGTTATCACCACAGGCTACCAAGAATTGAACAACGGCCAAGCCATCACCGGTAGTTGGATGTCGGGCAAATAATCCCAAGCAAATGAGCAAATTTAAAGAATTTAAACCCACGAGCTGGAGCATCGACAATAAAACCAGCATTTATATCATGACGATATTTATCAGTATCGCCGGGATATTTTCCTATAATTCGTTGCCAAAAGAGCAGTTCCCTGACATTGTAATTCCTACAATCATTGTTCAAACGGTTTATCCGGGTTCATCGCCAAAGGATATTGAAAACCTAATCACTAAGCCGCTTGAGAAGAAAATCAAATCTATCAGCGGTGTAAAAAAGCTAAAAAGCAATTCGATTCAGGATTTCAGCATCGTAACTGTTGAATTCGATACCGACGTCAAGGTGGATTTGGCCAAACAAAAGGTAAAAGACCAGGTTGACAAAGCCAAGAGCGATTTACCCAGCGATTTAAAAACCGATCCCATTGTTCAAGAAATTAACTTTTCTGACATGCCGGTTATGTATATAAACATCAGTGGAAACATCGATTTGCAGTCGTTAAAGCGTTATGCAGAGATAGCAAAAGACAAGATTGAGAGTTTGCCGAGTATTACTCGCGTTGATATCGTTGGTGCATTAGACAAGGAATTGCAGGTTAACTTGGATTTGACAGCGATGGCAAGTACCGGTTTAACAATGGACGATGTAACCCGAGCCATTCAGTATGAGAACATGCGTATTTCTGGCGGTAATATTGATGTCGACCAAATGCAGCGTTCATTAAGTGTAAGTGGTGAATTCAAATCCAAAACGGAAATCGAAAACATCGTGGTTCGCACAGGAACTGGTGCCACGGTATATCTTAGAGATGTGGCTCAGGTGGTAGACGGATTTAAGGAGAAGGAAAGCTATGCCCGTTTGGAAGGCAAAAACGTAATCACCATGAATGTGGTGAAAAGAGCTGGTGAGAATTTGATTTTAACCAGCGATAAGTGTCATGAAATTATCAAGGATTTGCAGACCAGCGGAACCTACCCCAAAGAAATGGATGTAGTTTTCACGGGCGACCAATCGGTGAAGACAAGGACAACGGTTCACGATTTGATCAACACAATTATCATTGGCTTCATATTGGTAACAATGATTTTGATGTTCTTCATGGGTGCCACAAACGCAATTTTCGTAGCGCTATCGGTTCCGTTGAGTTGTTTTATCGCCTTCTTGATTATGCCTACGATTGGCTTTAGCTTAAATATGATTGTATTGTTTGCATTCTTGTTGGCTTTAGGAATTGTAGTAGACGATGCGATTGTGGTTATCGAGAATACCCACCGTATCTTCCATAAAGACAAATTACCCATTAAAGAAGCGGCAAAAAAAGCTGCTGGTGAGGTATTCCTTCCTGTTTTATCGGGTACGATGACTACCCTCGCCCCCTTTATTCCTTTGGCGTTCTGGAAAGGTATTGTAGGTAAATTCATGTTCTTCTTGCCTGTTACTCTGATTATTACTTTGTTGGCTTCGTTGTTGGTTGCTTATATCATAAACCCAGTGTTTGCTGTTGATTTCATGGAAGACGAGCATGCGGTGGAAGACAAAGCCAAAACCAAGAAGGCGGTTCGCAGAACAACGATCGTAATGGGAATCATTTCGATTCTCGGATATGTAGGTGGCGGATTCGGTACAGGGAATTTCTTCGTGACATTATTATTAGTTTACCTAGCTCACCACTATTGGTTGAGGCATGTGATCGTGAAATTCCAAACCAAAACTTGGCCTTCGGTTCAAAACAAATATGAGAAGATGATCACCTATCTTCTAAAAAAGAACCACGCGAGACAGACAATTATTGCAACCATTGTATTGTTAATTGGATCTTTTGTTATTACAGCAATCCGTAAACCTGGCGTAGTATTCTTCCCACAAGCGGAACCAAACTTTACCTATGTTTACCTAACGATGCCTACTGGTACATCAGCCAAACACACCGATAGCATTCTGAAAATTGCCGAAAAACGCGTTTTCAACACCATCGGAAAAGATAATTCATTGGTTGAAAGTGTGATTTCTAATGTCGCTGTTGGCGCGACCGACCCTCAAAGTGGAGATCGTACAACGGCCGGTAATAAAGCAAAAATCACAGTGGCTTACGTAGAATTTGAAAAACGCGAAGGCCAAAGTACGCTAAAGATGCTGAAGAAAATCAGAGCCAATATTGGAACCATTCCAGGCGCTGAAATCATCGTAGAGCAAGAAAGAAATGGCCCTCCAGTTGGAAAGGCTGTCAATATTGAAATCCGCGGAGACGAGTTTAACTCTTTGGTAAAAACGGCAGCGGAGCTAAAGACGCTTTTGGATTCCAAAAAAATCCCTGGTGTTGAAGAGTTGAAAACCGACTTCATCAGTTCGAAGCCGGAGATCATCATCAAAATTGATCGTGAACGTGCCAACAGATTCGGAATCAGCACGGCCCAAATTGGTATGGCGCTCAGAGGAAGTATCTATGGAACCGAGGCGAGTAAGTTTAAGGACGAGAACGACGACTACCCAATTATGGTTCGCATTAAGAAATTGGATGCTAATAACTTAGATGCGTTATTAAACATGAGAATCACTTTTCGCGATATGACAGCGGGTGGATTGATCCGTCAGATCCCCTTGAGTTCAGTGGCTTCAGCGGAGTATTCAAATACTTTTGGGGGTATTAACCGTTTAAATCAAAAGCGTGTAATCACTTTGGCTAGTAACGTATTGCCAGGCTTTGCACCCAATGGTGTAGTTGCCGATGTTCAAAATGCTTTGGATGCTTTTGATAAGCCTTCAGATATTCAGGTAATCATGACGGGTGAGCAAGAACAGCAAAAAGAGACGGGAGCCTTCTTAGGTAATGCCATGTTGGCTTCTTTGGCTTTGATCTTAATCATCCTTGTTACCCAATTCAATTCTATCAGTAAACCATTGTTGATCTTAAGCGAAATCTTCTTATCGTTGATAGGCGTATTATTGGGCTTTGCTATATTCAATAAGGATTTCTCTGTTGTAATGACAGGAATTGGTGTCGTTGCATTGGTAGGAATAGTCGTTAGAAACGGGATCTTGTTGGTAGAGTTCACAGATTTATTGCGTGAACAAGGAGCAACATTGAAAGATGCAATCATTGAAGCGGGTAAAACACGTATGACACCTGTATTGTTAACAGCATCTGCGACCATTTTAGGTCTGGTACCATTGGCAGTAGGATTAAATATGGATTTCGGTACATTATTCAGCGAGTTGAACCCCCATATCTACTTTGGTGGCGATAACGTTGCCTTCTGGGGTCCTTTGAGCTGGACGATGATCTACGGATTGGGATTTGGTACTTTCCTAACCTTAATCTTGGTACCTTGTATGTATTACTTGAATGAGAAGTTCAAGTCTAGAGTATATCGTTGGATGGGTCGCAATTACAACCCAGACACAATGATGCGCCCAGAACCGAAACAATAATTCATGTGCGATGAGTTAATTCGATTGATTCATCGCACTCTATTTCTATCAAGTATCATTATCAAACGTAGTTGCTTCTATAAAATTAGTGATTAGATTAGAAAGTCATCCAATGCGAAGATTTATTTCTTGACCCGGTGGTGTCAGAGCACAAAAAGAGAGGGCCTCGTCTATGACGAGGCCCTCTCTTTTGTTATAACCGAAAATCTAATCGACAAGGTTTATATTGAATTCTATTGCGCTTCGTTTCCGATTAAAATAGAATCCTTAATCAATTCGAATTATTCTAGAGTGAAGTTATTCTTCTGACGCATCAAACCGCGTGTCCACAACTCTGCAGTATACTTACCCTTCATCAACTTTCCTGTCAACAAACCTTTTTCTGGAAAATTCCATTTAACTTTTTGCAAGGCACCATCAAACTGAATGGTATTCTTCAAACTATTAACTTTGCTCTTATCTGTCAACTTGGTGTTTGTAGTAGACAAAACACCACCGTTAGGATCGATGATCCTGATGGTCACTTCTTCTTCTAAAGGCTGGGTCACCATTGGATTTTCCAACACATCAAAAGTTACACGGATTTTATCTATGCCCTTTGCTTTCATGGTTTCGGTCATTACACCCTTCTTATCGAACAATCCAGTAACCAATAATGCGCCAAACTGAGGACGAGCCCCTTTATCTAAACGATCTTTCAATTCAACATTCTCAGACTCCAACGTCGCAGAACGATCTTTTTCGGCAGTTAATTGAGCCACATAATCGTTTTTCTCTTTGGTTAAGCCTTCTATCAACGCCATTAATTCAGCAACTTTCGCACGGGCTTCTTCCAATTGCTTGCGCAAATCTTCCACTTCTGCTCCACCCTTGCCACTCTTAGCTGCTTTTCTAGAAGCCTTGGTCGATTTTTTAGCACCATCACCGCTACCGGCAGTTGCGTCATCACCTGAGATACCATTGGAAATTTCTCTTCTCAAACGGTAAATTTCTTGCATCGCAGCAATAACCCTAGGGTTTTTGTCGCTCTCCAACTCTTCCACCTTCAAAACCAGGGTTTGATTTTCATTTTGGAAAGTTTGAATTACCAAATTCAAAGAATCTTCCATTCTGTTCAACTCAATTTGCAAAGAATCTTTGGCCTTCATTACAGCCACTTTATTTTCCAATTCTTTGTCACTTTTCATTTTGTTGAGATACAAAAATGTATTACTTCCAAGAGAAGCCAACAACAAAATCACGAGTACTACGGTTAATGCGGTCCTATTCATACAATTGCAAAGTTAAATAATAATTCAAATATTCCACACCTTTTGCACAATTCGCTTAATCGCAAACTGACAATTATTGTTTTTTCAAAGTGTTCGGGCGTTTATTGATCGACATCAAACGTTGTTTCGGATCAATCAAAAAAAACTGCGGCATGGTTTGAAGTTTTAGTTTTTCAGCGACGTCAGACGAACAGAACCCCTGAATAAATTGGGTTTCGTATCTCTTATTGTATTGATAGACATATCTTCCTCCTCCACCATGATTCAAGCAAACAATTTGAATACTATCTGGCAAATTCCTCGATAAATCATGCAATTCAGCACTGTCATTAATATAATTAGCATTATCGGCATTCCAAACCACAATGTAAGTATACTTGCCTTTAAAAGTCCGGATCGAACGGCGATGTACCGGATTTTCCTTCAGTTTACCAGGCTGGTACTTGCCTTCAATTAAGCAAAACTTGAACTTGGGCAATTTCTCGCCAATCAACAAACTCCGACTCCCCTTGATTCCCACATTTTTTATTTTTCGATGCGAAATCTCCCATATTCCGCTCTTACCTCGCTGAATATTTTCGATCATTTGAGCCTGTCCTAACCAATCAACAATCAATCCCGGACGATAATCCCACGCGTTGCTGCTACTAAATTCACCCCGATTGTTGCCCACAATTACTTTATCGATTCCAATGTCGTTGTACAACCCATTCAGATTGACATCCTTCACTGCCCAATACAGCGTATCGTTTTGAACTGCGTTATTGGTTTTCTCCCCCCCAAACCAAACGGCTTTACGATGTTGCCTAAAACTGACATTGCAACCCAAATATTCTCTGCGTCCGCAAATCAAGCCAATTGCATCGTCATACATTTTCTGGACCGACCTCAATTCTGCAGGCATAAATTGATTAAATCCCACGGCCATTCCATTCTGCATTGTATCTAGCAAAATAAGGCTCTGGCTAAAAACGCGGTTTCCTTCATTCAGCTTAGGCAATGTCAACTTCATGGGGAAATACCACTGCGCAGGTCCATCATCCGTTAAATCGAAATTATGATTCAAATCAACCCATATTCTGGTTGCACGGTACCGCATATTCATTGGATTATCAACCAAAATCAATGTGTGAGTAGGCAATAATCCAAGGCCATGGTGGTGAGGTACAAAACCGTAAGCGTGTTTAATTCCAAGGGTTAAACTATCCTTGGATATCATCACCTTCCACGCAATCAAAGGCATCCCCGTATAATCCGCCGATAGGTCGATGGGTTGAATAATACTGTCGTTTGTGAGCGCAAACAAAGGCAAAACATCAATCAAATGATTGATTTCATTATCAGATCCACGCTGACTCAACGCTGTTACAACCAATTTAGAATGCCCTATTCCTTTTGACTTGGAGCCTTCCAAACGCGATGTAGGCGAGGCCGGGTTTACAGGGTTTTGATTTTCCGCAGATTGAGAAAATGCGTAGTTATTAGATAGCCCCAGGGCCAAAAAAATGACTATCAACGAATAAAACCGTTGCATGGGCCACTGCATTTACTTAGTTGCAAAGCGCACAATAATCACAATCAACGCAATTACGAACATCAAAATCGAAATTCGATTCATGCCGTGCATCATACGCAAATTGAAATTGCTTTTTACTTCCGTTTGTTTGCGAAAAGTGAGGTAGGAAATCAATTTTTGAAAAATCATATCGAACAAACTTAAGAAAAAAACTGTGTTATTCTTTCCCTGTTACTGACTTTTCCTTCAACACACCAAACACATCGATAGGATCTTTTACTTTTTTATCGGTGAGGGCCAAATCTAAGACTTGCAGCATATTATTGACATAATGAAACTCTAAACCATGCAAATATTGTTGAGGGATATCTAGTACATCTTTCTTATTTTGTTCACATAGGATCACTTGCGTAATTCCAGCTCGTTTGGCCGCCAAGAGTTTCTCTTTAATTCCGCCCACCGGCAACACTTTGCCCCGCAAGGTAATTTCGCCCGTCATCGCCAACTTATTCTTCACCTTATTCTGTGTAAACAACGAAGCGAGTGATGTCAAAATCGCTATACCCGCACTCGGTCCATCCTTAGGTATTGCACCGGCAGGAAAATGGACGTGTATATCCCAGTAATCGAAAACTTTTGAATCAATTCCAAGGTATTCTGCATGGGCTTTGAGGTAACTTTTCGCGAGCATCACACTCTCTTTCATCACGTCACCGAGTTGACCGGTAATTTGTAACAAGCCTTTTCCACGAGATAGTTTGCTTTCCACAAAAAGGACAGAACCACCCATCGGACTCCAAGCTAAACCAGAAACCACACCTGCCGTATCATTGTTCTCGTACATTTCAGGCTCCAATTTCTCAGCTCCCAAAATCTCTTCCACCTCAGATACGCCAATTTGCTTTTTGATCGGCTCCTCCATCGCAATGGATTTAGCCATAAAACGCGCCAACGCGGCAATTCTCTTATCCAACGACCGTACACCACTTTCTCGGGTGTATTGTTCGATGATCAACTCCAAAGACTTGTCGGTCACCTTAAATTGATTAGCCTTCAGTCCATGTGCTTTTCGCTGCTTAGAAACCAAATATTTCTTGGCAATTTCGATTTTCTCTTCGATACTATATCCATGAATTTCAATGATTTCCATACGATCCAACAACGCAGGCTGAATGGTATCTAAATTATTGGCAGTGGCCACAAACAACACCTTACTTAAGTCATAATCCAATTCCAAGTAATTGTCGTAAAAGGCAGAATTCTGCTCTGGATCTAGAACTTCCAACATCGCACTGGATGGATCGCCTCTAAAATCTCGGCCCAATTTATCAATTTCATCCAATACAAAAACGGGATTGGATGTTCCTGATTTTTTCAAATTTTGCAATATCCGACCTGGCATCGCACCGATATAGGTTTTACGATGACCTCTAATTTCTGATTCATCATGCAAACCGCCCAAACTCATCCTCACGTACTTACGTCCCAAAGCGCTCGCAATACTTTTGCCCAAACTGGTTTTACCCACACCTGGAGGGCCATACAAACAAATTATAGGAGACCTCATATCACCTTTGAGTTTCAATACGGCCAAATATTCCAAAATACGCTTTTTCACTTTCTCCAATCCAAAGTGGTCGGCATCAAATACTTTTTGGGCGTAGTGAATATCAAAATTGTCGCTTGTCTGCTCATCCCATGGCAAATCCAACATCAATTGTACATAATTAAGTCCAACCGAATAATCAGGAGAGGCAGGATTTACGCGCATCAAACGATCCAATTCCTTATTGAAATGACTATGAATGTCTTTGTTCCATTTTTTAGTCATCCCTTTCTCACGCAAATTTTGTATTTCTTTATCTGGTGTATCACCACCCAATTCTTCTTGAATCGCTCTGATTTGTTGATGCAAAAAATACTCTTTCTGCTGCTTGTCCATATCGGTGCGGACGCGACTCTGAATTTGATCCTTCAATTCCAACATCTGCAACTCTTGGGTGACGTGCGATAACACTTTGGTAGCCCGTAACGCAGGGTCCAACATCTCCAATAAAGCCTGCTTTTCGGTTTGGGCGATGTTTAAATTACTGGATACAAAATGTATAAGGAATGTGCGAGAATCAATATTGCTTAGCGCGATAGAAGCTTCGCTTGGGATTTGTGGTGAAAGATGAATAATCCGATTGGAAAGATCGCGGATAGAATCAATGGTTGCTTTGTATTCTTTTGATTCTTTAATCGGCAAATCTGGCAGAGAACTCACTTTTGCTTTGAAATAGGGTTCACTTTGAACAAACTCATCGATTTTAATTCGACGTTTTCCTTGCAAAATCACAGTAGAACTGCCATCGGGCATACGCATCATTCGAATGATTTGAGCCATCGTACCTACAGTAAATAGGTCATCGACTTGAGGATCTTCAACATCTGAATTCTTTTGAGCCACAACGGCAATGATTTTACTCTTTTTATTGGCTTCGCGAATCAGCTTAATGCTTTTATCACGACCAACTGTTATAGGGAAAATCACCCCTGGGTAAAGTACAGTATTTCTCATCGTGAGCACCGGCAATTCGGCAGGTACCTCTAATTTGTTACTTTCCTCCTCCTCGTGTTTAGAAAATAGTGGCAAAAACTCTGGTGCGTCTTCAAATCCCTCTGAATCCTGATCACTGCTAAAAAAAGTCTCTTTGTTTTTGAACATTGCAACTCCTTTAATCAATGCTTGTGCCAAATATTGGCATTGTCTGAAAATAAATCAAAAGATTAAAACCTATGACAATTTGTCGGGAATTGAAAATACATTAAAAACTGCTTGGAAAATTGCGATTTTTCTTGAAATTTGCGTAACAAACAAAAAAATATGAAAATCAAACATCTACTTTTAGCGCTTGCTTTGCCCGTTGTTGCCTTCTTTGGCTCATGCGGTGGCGATAGCAAAGATCCAAAACCCAGTATTTCTTTAACCGCAGGTGCAAAATATGTGAGTGGTGACATCTCTGTAATGAGCGACTCGTTGTTAACTTTCAGTATTGCTGCAACTTCTGGTTCAGGCAACTTGTCTGGTATTAACGCCAACTATTCTCTTAATGGTGCGGCCACAAAATCTTTCTTCGATTCTTCAGTAACAGGAAACGCTGTCAATTGTATCGTTAAAACTCGTTTAGCGGGTAGCGTAGACGATGTGGTTGTTTTCAACTTCACTGCAAAAGATGCCAATGGACAATCTACCACTACTAGTATAAAGGTTACTGTAATTCCTCCAACAGCACCTCTACAGGGATTCCAAACGCAATTGGTTTACAACTCAAATAACACAGGGTTTGAAATTGCTTACGACTTAAATAAAGGTGTCGGATTACTAAAGAATGCCGCTGCTACACAGAAAGATTTGATGGATATGAGTACCAGTGCGATGGCTCAATTCTCTAAAATCTGGGGCTCTGATAACCAAAGTAAATTTGTAAAAGTTACTTCAAACGACTTTACCAATGCCTCTACTACAACCTATTTATATAATATTTGGAAAGCAAACAGTGCCACGGCTACAGCGCAAACCGCAGTATTGGCCGTAGGAGATGTATATTTGGTTAAGTCAGGTCAAGATCTCCCTTTCAACCTTTACATTATTAAGGTTACCAAAATTCAGGATATAGCTACGATTGGAAACCACAACGACTACGTTGAGTTCAGTTACAAGAAGATTGATGACTAATCAATAAGTAAACATTTAACTTTTGCAAAAACCCCGCATTCGCGGGGTTTTTTGTTAATAATCGCAACAAAATTTTGTCGTATTTTGTAAATCGTGAAAAAGATAGCAGTTCTCACATCCGGCGGCGATGCCCCAGGCATGAATGCATGCATCCGCTCTGTCATTCGGGCCTGTGCCCATTATAATTTGGAAGTATTCGGAATCCACAGAGGTTACCAAGGGTTGATTGAAAATGAAATCCACCCAATGACGAGCAGCAGTGTGGCCAACATCATTCAAATGGGTGGGACGATTTTAAAAACAGCCAGAAGCATGGACTTTATGAACCCCGAAGGACGTAAAAAAGCCCATCAGAATCTAGTAAATCTGGGCATTGAAGGCATCGTTTGCATAGGCGGAAACGGAACTTATACCGGAGCCATGATTTTTGAAAAGGAATTTGGTATTCCTAGCATGGGTTGTCCTGGCACAATCGACAATGATCTTTGGGGAACAGATGCCACCATTGGTTACGATACTGCAATCAATACAGCCATGGAAGCCATCGACAAAATCAGAGACACCGCCGATGCACACAATCGAATCTTCTTTGTAGAAGTAATGGGTCGCCATTCAGGACATATCGCTCTCCTATCTGGTATTGCAGGTGGAGCAGAAGGTATATTCATCCCTGAACGCGGAAACGAATTTGACGATATCGTGCATTTGTACGAATCCAAAGCCCGTAAAAAGGAATTCAGCATATTTGTGGTCGCCGAAGGCGATGAAGAAGGCCGAGCCTACGAAATTTCTAAACGATTCCAAGCCATTTATCCCGAAACCGATTGTAGAGTCACCGTGCTAGGACACGTGCAACGCGGTGGAAGGCCTACCGCAAACGACAGGATACTCGCTTCGCGTTTGGGAGCGCATGCAGTAAAAGCCCTGATCGATGGGCGTAAAAATGAAGCTGTAGGTGTTGTCAATAACGATATCAAATTCACTTCATTCCAAGAGGCCATCGAACATAAAAAGGACATTCAAGACAACTTGTGGATCCTAAACACAATCATTACCCGATAATCTCACATCAACCCCATGTAACCTATGATTACTCACCTGAATATCAAGAATTACGCGCTAATCAAAGACCTTGATATTGAATTTCAAGAGGGTTTTACGTCAATTACCGGTGAAACAGGTGCTGGAAAAAGTATTTTATTGGGTGCCATTGGTTTGATAATGGGTGAACGCGGCGATAGTTCCGCAATTCTCGACCCCTCGCTGAAATGTATTTTAGAGGCTTCATTTGACCTGTCGAGGCTGAATTTAAAAACGGCTTTCGAAGAAAGGGACATCGACTTCAACAATCATTGCACGATAAGAAGAGAGTGGAGCCCCAATGGGAAAACCCGTTCATTTATCAATGAATCGCAAGTCACCGTTTCAGAATTAAAATGGCTTGGTCAACAATTACTTGAAATACATTCTCAACATACAGGACTGCTGGTTACCCAACCCAATGAACAGCTAAAACTGCTCGATGCGTTTTGTGATTGCACCGAATTATTGTCCGACTATCAACACACCTACTTTGAGCATCAAAAAGTAGCCATCGCCTTAAAAACAGCGTTAGAACAACTCTCGAAAATCACGCAGGACACCGAATACAATGGTTTTTTGCGAAAAGAACTAGAAGATTTCAACCCCAAAGCAGGTGAAGAAATCGAGTTGGAAAGTGATATCGCCTTGCTTAGTCAGGCTACGGATTTGGAAGAAATATTTGGCAAAATCGACATGGCGATGGATGGCTCCGAAAATTCGATTGTAGACCAACTTAACGCAGTGAAGTCAGAAATGAAGGGATTCTCAAGTATCAACCCGCAATTGGGAGGCATTTATGAACGATTTATGTCGCTCGCGGTAGACGCAAAGGAACTCGCAAGGGACCTCAGAGTAATCGCCCAAGGCATCGAAAGCAACCCTGAAAAACTGCAAAATGCCAACGACCGATATTCTCAATTGCAATCATTATTTCGCAAGCATAATGTAGATTCGTCACAAGCCCTGCTAGAGAAATTGACTTCCTTGCAAAGCGAGCAAGCAGGGGAAACTGTACTTCAAGAGAAAATCGCCGAATTACAAGAGAGCATACTCAGACTACAATCTGATAGACAAATCAAAGCCACTATACTTCATCAAAAGCGTTCGGGTGGAATCGAAAGTTTGTGCTCACAAGTGGTGGATCAATTGAAGCAATTGGAAATGCCATTTGCTCAGATGGAAATTCATATTACCCAGACTGAATCGAGCTTTAATGAATCCGGAAACACGCAAATTTCGATGCTTTTCTGCGCCAACAAAGGTCAATCGCCGATGCCCATAGAAAAGGTAGCCTCGGGTGGTGAAATTTCTCGACTCAATTTCTGTCTCAGAACGCTGATTGCCGACCTCAAGCAACTCCCTACCCTTATTTACGATGAAGCAGACACGGGCGTTAGCGGAGAGGTTGCAAATCGATTGGGCTATTTGATGCGCACTCAGGGTAAAAAGCAGCAAATTTTGGCCATCACCCACCTTCCTCAGGTTGCAGCGGCGGGAAATCAACAGTTATTTGTGTACAAGGACAACCAAGCAGCAATTAGTGAAACCAAAATCAGACCGCTAGATACAGACGGTAGAATTTTGGCCTTGGCAGAAATGTTAAGTGGCAAGAACCCAAGCGAGGGGGCAAAATTGAATGCCCGTGATTTGCTAAATATCTAAACCCAAGCCTTTTTCCTGCTCGGATTCATATTTCTCGTAGTTGACATCCACATCGGTGGGCCCCAATTGAGCGGCTGTTGTCGCCAAGACATCGCATCGCTCATTTTCCTTGATGCCTGCGTGACCTTTCACCCAATAAAACTTGGGCTTGTGCTGCTCGTACAATGGCAAAAACGCCTGCCATAAATCAACATTTTTTACCTTCTTCCAACCCTTTGCTTTCCATCCAAACAACCATTTCTTTTCGATGGCATCGCAAACATATTTGCTGTCGGTGTAAACCTGAATAGATAATCCGGGCGACTTAATATGTTTTAGGGCCATGATCACGGCCAACAATTCCATGCGATTATTGGTGGTTCTGCGAAAACCGCCCGACAGTTCTTTTCGGTATTGGGCATGCATTAAAACTGCGCCATATCCACCGGGTCCGGGATTTCCCAAAGCCGCGCCATCTGTATAAATGATTATTGGCAACTCCACACAACAAAGTTAAGTCGGTCGCGTATTTTTGCACCATGGAGGCAGAAATTATTACCATCGGCGATGAACTATTAATCGGACAGACCGTGGATACCAACAGTGCATATCTCGGTCAAAAACTGGGTAGCATTGGTATTTCAATTTCCCGAAAAACGGCCATTAGCGACAATGAATCTGCCATTTTACAAGCCATTGCTGAATCACAATCTCGGTGCGACGTTTTGATCATTACGGGGGGATTGGGGCCCACCAAAGACGATATCACCAAAAAAACACTTTGTAAATACTTCAATTGCGGCATTAGAAGAGACGATTCCGTGATCGAACATTTGGAGAAAATTTTTGCTCAACGCGGCCGACAACTTTTAGACACCAATATAGTCCAAGCCGATTTACCCGAAGCCTGCGTAACCCTCCATAACGCCGTGGGAACTGCCCCGGGGATGTGGTTTCAGCAAAATAATAAAATCCTTATCTCATTGCCAGGGGTTCCGGTGGAAGTATATCATTTGATCGAAGAAAGGGTATTGCCAAAATTGCGCGAAACGCTAGAATTGCCGATTGTAGAACATCGAACATTGGTCACACTGCAAAAAGCAGAAAGTTTGCTCTCCAAAGACTTGGAAGAATTCGAAAAAGCCCTGCCAAAATCGTTGAGCCTCGCCTACCTGCCCAACTTCAACATGGTCAAATTGCGACTTTCGCAAAAAGCCAATAGCACAGCGGAACTCATCATCGATGAATATTTCGAAAAACTAATTACAACGATTCACGACGATGTCTTTTGTTTGGGCGATAAAGATCCAGCAACACATCTATCGGAATATTTGATTAGAGAAGGTATCACATTCACCACAGCGGAAAGTTGCACCGGTGGTTTCATTGCCAACCGATTAATGCAAACGCCTGGCATCTCCTCTGTTTTCCCAGGCAGTATCGTCTGCTATTCTAACGATGTCAAAATTTCCGAATTGGGCGTTGACCCCGCAATCATAACAGAATTTGGCGCGGTAAGCGAACCCTGTGCATTGGCCATGGCACACGGCGTACGTGCCAAATTCAATACTAAATTAGCTATCGCAACAACAGGCATTGCTGGTCCAGAAGGTGGAAGCATAGAAAAACCCGTTGGACTCGTTTATATCGCAGTGAGCACAGAAACCCAGACCCTTTGCAAGAAATTTAGACTCTTTGGAAACCGAGAACAAATCATTCAAAGAAGCAGCAATGCCGCCATTTGGATGGTGAAGCAGGTGTTAACAATTCCCTTATAAACATTAGCCCAAATCACTCGGTTTGGATGGTAGACTCGGGGAAATTTCAGTACCTTTGTGGAAGATTCATGACTGAAAAAATCCTCATTCTCGACTTTGGTTCTCAGTATACCCAATTGATTGCGCGCAGACTGCGTGAATTGTTCGTTTATTGCGAAATCCATCCCTATAATCACATCCCAGAATTGACGTCCGACATCAAAGGAATCATTCTTTCGGGTAGTCCATGTTCGGTAAACGAAACCGATGCACCCATGGTCGATTTGGACACATTAATGGCCCACGGACCCTTGCTAGGTGTTTGTTACGGTGCCCAAATGTTGGCCAAAGAATTTGGCGGCGTGGTTTCTCGCAGTGATCACCGGGAATACGGCAGAGCCACGATGCAGAGAAGCGGCAATGAAAACACCCTACTTACAGGCTTAAGCAACGAATCCCAAGTTTGGATGAGTCATGGTGATACAATTACCGCGCTACCTAACAATGCTAGAGTAATCGCCACCACCGAATCAATTCCCGTGGCAGCATTTGAATTGGACAGTACCAATCCAGTATTTGGCATTCAATTCCACCCAGAAGTATATCATAGTACCGAAGGCTTAGCGCTGTTGAAGAATTTCGCTTACTCGATTTGCGGATGTGCCGGCGATTGGACCCCTGGTCATTTCATCGATGAAACCGTTGCTAATATTCGTCAGACCGTTGGAACCGACCAAGTAATTCTTGGTTTATCGGGCGGTGTTGATAGCTCTGTCGCTGCGTTATTACTCCACAAAGCCATCGGAAAGCAACTCCATTGCATATTTATCGATAACGGCTTGTTGCGTAAAAACGAGTTTGGATTGGTGCAAGACGCATACAAACAGTTGGATTTGAACGTAATTGCCGTTGATTCTTCTCAGCAGTTTTACGATGCGTTGAAGGGTCTTACCGATCCTGAGGACAAGAGAAAAGCCATCGGACGTGTATTTGTAGAGGTTTTCCAAGAAGAGAGTCTCAAAATCAAAGATGCCAAATGGCTTGCCCAAGGAACCATTTATCCTGATGTTATTGAAAGCGTGAGTGTTAAAGGCCCTAGCGCAACCATCAAAAGTCACCATAACGTCGGTGGCCTACCCGAAAAAATGAGTTTGAAAATCATCGAGCCATTGCGCAGTTTGTTTAAAGACGAAGTACGTAGAGTTGGCGATGCGATGGGATTGCCTCATGAGATCTTACACCGACATCCATTCCCAGGACCTGGATTAGGCATTCGTATTTTGGGTGATATTACAGAAGCGAAGGTTAAATTATTACAAGAAGCCGATTGGGTTTATATGGAAAAATTACGCGAATATGGTTGGTATGAAAAAATCTGGCAAGCCGGCGCAATTCTATTACCCATTCAAAGCGTTGGCGTAATGGGAGATGAACGAACCTATGAGCAGGTGGTGGCCTTAAGGGCTGTAACAAGCACGGATGGCATGACCGCCGATTGGGTGCACATTCCTTACGATATCTTGGCCGACATTAGCAATAGCATCATCAATCGAGTGAGAGGCATAAACAGAGTGGTCTATGATATCAGTTCAAAACCGCCAGCTACTATTGAATGGGAATAATTGATTAATTTACACTAAAATCGATGCATCGCAGAATAGTTCTTTTGACATCAATCAGCCAAACCAAGGTGAAAACTCTGTGTTTCTGTATCTGTTTGATGTTGGCTAATTCGTTGCTGAAATCCCAAGACCCAAGCAAAGGTATTCCCATTGAAGGTGTAAATCCCGTTCAAACCCAAGGCCCATTAAGAATTGGCATCGCATTACCCTTTCATGCCAGCGGTGTCAAACAAAATGCCTTGAGCGATGCGATGCTCGATTACTACCTAGGACTAAAACTCGCATTTCAAGAATTAGAGGCCGATGGATTCAAGGCCAATGTCAGTGTTTTTGATACAGAGCCCACCGATAGCGTCCCTTTGAACCAGTTGGCGATTAGATCGATTGCTGCGAATAAGAACTTCATCGACAATAACATCATCATTGGTCCGGTATACGAACAGAATTTCAAGGATTTAATTTCCTCTCCTGCCGGTAGCTGGGTCAATTCATCGGGAAACAAACCAAATCTAGCCTCGGTATCGGCGAACAACACGGCGACAGAGATTGTCGCAAGTAGTCCGCAATTATGGATTTCACCGCTCACTTATATCAAACCAAAATCTCAAAAAGGGTTAACTACGGGGCCGTTTCCGAATATCAATTTTTTCATCAACGATACGCTGCGATATAAATCTGTCGCGAAAAATGTTGTTCGCATGTTCCCAAAGCATCGGATATGTTTAATCGTAGACGCTGGTAAATCGAGCAAGCCAAAGGCATTGATTTATAAGGCTTCAATGGCTAAGTCTACCACTAAATTGATTACAATTCACACGATGAAAGATGGGGTATTAACGCCGGCTCTGCCCAAACGAGACAGCTTGTTGTTGGTAGCCTGTACCGATGATATCGCGGTGAGAACACCCCTAGAAAAACTCCTAGAAAAACGTCGGCAATGCTGGTTGATCGCAGATTTGAGCTGGTTTGAGGACAAGCGATATTACAGTGGATTGAACGATGAAATCTGTATTTATCCTACAGTAAACTTTACGGATTTTCATGATACGGCGACGTTACATTTCTCCAAGAAATTCTTTGCAACCTACGGTAGTGAGCCAAGTCGTTTCGCCTTCATTGGATACGATCAGGGAGCTTATGTGGGTTTAAGTGCGATGGCATTTGGACCTAACTTCGTTTCTTCTTTGCCTGACGCGACGTTCGAGGGGTTAATCAACTCGATACATATAAGAGGTGGAGGATCAGCACCTTACAACGATGGGATTCGGTTTGTTGTGATATACGATGACACCCCTCATCTATTCAATCAATAACGCTCTATCCGGTTTTTGTTAGAATAACAAAAATGGCTTGGAATGTATCTAAAAAACGAAATGACATCTACTTTCCCATATATTTTTTATAGTAATTGTGCCACTATGTTGTTCGAGTATGACGGCGGCACTCCTTTTCATTTGTATTTAAAATCTTGTTTTAAGGAGAATAAAAATTGGGGCAGCAAAGATCGTAAGCGTTACAGGAGTGCCTGTTATTACTTCTGGCGAAACGCCTTTGGCGTTTCGCACCAATCCCCGGAAATCATTCTACATTGGTTGCAAATGCATTTTACGACAGCCGTAGGCAATCAAAATTTGAATATCCCAACATCAAATAACACACCATCAAATCAACAATCTCAAAACATTACCCCAACAGCTACAGATAACTTAAACCAAACTGTCAACCAAGAATCCAACACTTATAACCCATACCAATCTGTAGCCCAATATTTGAGCCAAAACATCACCACAGACATTCTTACGCCTTGGTTTATAAAAGAACCCCTCGTGTGGCTATCCAATGGCAACATTACCCTCAAAGGGCTCCAAGGGCAATTAATCAAAGCAGGAATCACCATCGAACAAACCCATGGTAATGCCCTAGCCGTATCGGCACAAGTCAATCTGAACCCTTGGATAGAAAATGGAAATGCATACATTCAAGACATCTCCTCGCAAACTGCCATGAATTGGTCAAACCAACCGATGGCTACTTTTTGCCATGCCAACAGCGCCGTTTGGGATTGTTGTTCTGGTGCGGGTGGAAAATCTATATCTCTATTACAGCAATTCCCAACAACCAACCTCACCTGCTCTGATGTGAGATCCAATATCTTAGACAATCTCAAAGACCGATTTCAATTGCTTGGACTTAAAAAGCCCACTGTATTTACAGCATCACTAAACGGATATCTAGATAATAGCAACAGTAAAAACCCAAATCAAACATACAATGTAATCCTCGCCGATGTCCCTTGCACCGGCAGCGGGACCTGGCGTAGAAACCCAGAAAACATCCACTTTTTCGACTCACAGACCATTGAAACGTTTGCGGAAAAACAGTTGAGCATCATACAAAACGTATTGCCAAGCCTAGCAATCGGTGGATATCTCGTTTATCTAACCTGTTCTGTGTTTGCCGCAGAAAATGAAGATAACATCAAGCAAATACTGGATACACACCCAAATTTACAATTAGTCTCTGAAGAGTTTTGTGGGGGAATTGACCTCCAGGGCGACTTTATTTATCGCAGCGTATTACAGAAAGTGAATTAATTGGAATCATAAGCCCATTTGAGGTAAATACTACCCCAAGTAAAGCCACCACCAAAACTACTAAGTATTAGATTATCCCCTTTTTTCAATTGCTTTTCCCACTCCCATAAGCACAAAGGCAATGTCGCGGAAGTGGTATTGCCATACTTCTGAATATTAATCATCACCTTATTCTTATCCAATCCCATGCGATCAGCCGTAGCGTCAATAATACGCAAATTGGCTTGGTGAGGAACCAACCACGCGATATCATCCGCAGAAAGATTGTTTCTCTCCATAATTTCATAACTCACATCAGCCATACGCGTTACCGCAAACTTGAACACCGTTTTACCCTCTTGGTAAGCGTAATGCAAGCGTTGGTCGATGGTTTCATGACTTGGAGGCAACATGGAACCACCCGCTTTTTGAATTAAAAAATCTCGTCCACTTCCATCCACACGCGTAATTGAATCTTGTATTCCCATTCCATCTGTGGAAGGTTCTAACAAAACACAACCCGCTCCATCCCCAAATAAAATACAGGTATTGCGATCTGTGTAGTCAGTAATAGCGCTCATTTTATCCGCCCCTAC
>CAMBTR010000021.1 GCA_945870885.1 Chryseobacterium gleum
CCAACCCTTGCCGTATAATTTCTGGGTACGATTTGTGTCCTTCGCCCCAACCCAACGAATCGTATCTCCCCCACTCGCTGTAATATCAATTGAGTCGCCCTTACACAACGGCATACTTCCAATAAACGAGAAGGAAACAACTGGCTTTAAGGTAAACGTAAAACTCTTTGTCATTGTATCAACACAACCCTGATCGTCTTCCACGATATACGAAACTGCATGAGGACCCGCTGTAGAGAAGTACTGCTTCACTGGCGCTTTTCCAATCACAACAGACCCATTGATATCCCAAGAATATTTCACCAAAGGACGAGCAGATTTTGACGCAGTATCCTTAAAAACAATTGTATCCGGCACACAAATGCCCTCTTTGTAAAAATTAGCTTTAGGACTAGGTTTCACAACGAATTGCTGAACCACGCTATCCACACAGTTATGAATTGAAACGCCATATAGCTTTACAGTATATACACCGGTGTCTTTATACGAGTGATTGTTCGATGTTGCTGGTGATTCCGTATTCCCATCGCCCCAGCGCCACCCAGTATTCAACAATGTATCATTGACATCTATGCCAACGTTGAAATTAAATTTGAAATTATTGTATTTGAAACATTGAATCGAATCATTAGGCAACATTGTTTTATCCAAAGCAAAAGTAGGATTTGGGATATAATGCGACATTACGATACCTACCGCCGAATCTCTACAACCATGGTTCGTTTGAGCCAGCATCACCACATTGTGAATACCCGGAGTAGCAAATAATACTTTGGGATTCTTTGTAAAGAAGTTAATGGTGTTATCAAACTTCCAACTATAAGTAGTTAACGGCTCCAAACTAGTTACTGTCTGCGTCTTACGCAGAAATGCAGTTGAATCTCCAAAACACTTCTCGGTAACGGTATAACCAGCAGAAGGTTTAGGTTGAACGAAAATAGAAAGCGTATCCGAACTCATACAACCAGCGTTGGAGATCACTGTCAATTTCGACTTGTAAATTCCTGGCAACAAATAAGTATGCTTCGCACCAAAAAGAGTGGTATCATTTCCACCATCACCGAACGTCCAAAAGTAAGTAGCCGCATAGTCAGGATTCATAATTTGTGTATTGTCGGTAAAAACAGTCTCCTCCCCAATACAAGTAGCACTCTGTGTGTAATCCACTACTGGCAATGCAAAGGTGCGCACAGGCTTTGTAATCGAATCCCTACATGCACCTTTCTGACCCATATAATTTGAATATGAAATCAGTTTCACATAATAAAGTCCCGCAGGATTGTATTTACGTGTCACTGTCTTTGATGTTGATGTAGCCGACCCATCACCAAAATCCCATTTTCTCGTCGCAATCAAATCGGGCGCAACGGCAGTACTTTGATCATCCAAAACAACAGACTGACCAAAACAAACATCTTTAGGATCAAAAGTTGGTGTTGGCTTCGCATGTACAACATAATCAAATGTATCAATACTCGAGCAAGCATTTGCAGTTGTAACCCTTTGTATTACTTTATATCCACCAGGATTGGTATAAGTAAAGTTCACTATTTTAGAAGTTTTAATTGTGGCCGGTGGCCCATCACCCAAATTCCAGTTCCAACCTGAAATCGTCTCGCCGTTCGCAGTAGAGAAATCTGTAAAGGTGGTTTGTTCCCCAATACATACATTGTTTACGGTTTTAAGTATAAAAGGCGTTGCGAAGACGGTGACCATTTGAACCCAAGAATCTAAATTCCCGTCAGCATTCAATATGATCAAGCTCGCCCTATAAGTGCCTCCATTGGCATATTTATGTGCTGCATTTTTTGTTGTCACCGAATTACCAGCAGAACCGGCTTCCCCAAAGTTCCATGTATAGGTTAGAATTGATGAAATACTCTTGCTAAGATTTGTAAACTTCAACGTATCACCCGAACATCTACCCGTAAATTTATATGCCGCAAAGGGTTCTTTGCTACCTAATATATTTAATCCTGTTTTTCGTTCTGTGGTAGTTAATACGATTGTATTTCCCAACGCAAACGTACCCAAAGTCGACATACTTGTTGTGGCCGTAGTAATCTGACCCTTTCGAATCACAGAACCTGTTCCACCATGGTCTTTCCATGTTGCAGTGGCTGTGTAACCCAAAATTCTCAATGTAGAGTTTTCATAGACCCCATCATCCGTTGACACAGAATCATACTTGAGCGTAACTACAAAATTGGAACTATTCGAAGCATTCACAGGCACTGTAGCACCCACGAAATAACTTACCGACGAATAATTTCGAATTCCCGTAGGTAAAGATCCGTTCCCAGTTGCTTTCCCTTTAAACATTTGAAATACATAGTACGTCAAATTGCCATTTCCCTTGGAAAAACTCAAACCCACCGGACGGTAATCACTACCCGCACCTATTGGGAATGTCAAACTTGTAGAACCATTTGTTAGGCCAATATGCAGCGCCCCATCAATAAAACTCGTTGTACCACCCCCCGTAAACGTACAGCCAGCCAATGCCCTAAATGCAAGTAGATTGGAACCCACTTGAACAAGACCATCCGTTAGAGTAATTTTGGTCTTTACATTAAATGTCTTTGGAGCAGAATTCCCATCAACGGTTAAAGTGATACCAGATTTATTCATTGTCAATTGGTCCACCTGAACACTATCTACACTGAACGTCATCGTGTAACCCACCTGAACTGTTTCGGCATAATAACCGGTGGAAATCATAATAACGTCCGAACCCGATGTTGCAATATTAGCCGCTGCCGTGATTGTTAATTTTGAAGTTGCAGCACTCAGTCCGTTATTCGCATCATTACCCGTTTTAGAAACGTAATATGTTGCCCCTGTCAGAAACTGAATTGATGCAATCGTAAAAACCGATAAAACCAATATCGATTTGAGAAAAGATTGTATAGTAGAAAACTTCATGTGGATGTATGAATATTGCAAATTTAAGGGTTTAGACGCTATTTCTAAGAATTTCGTTTCCCCATCCACCCACACTAAATTCAATTGCTGCCTACACCATACACTTAAAAAGGCAAATCATCATCCTCAAAAGGATTGCTTGCTGCGCTATTCGCGCCTTGATCGCCTGATGGCATTGCATCAAAACTCGGAGCACTATTGGTTCCCCCAACGGCACTTCCCGCATTTTGTTTGGCAACATTCCATGCGCGAATATCAGTGTACCAGCGGCCATTATACTCTCTACTCTCAACATCAACAGAAATTGTCAAATCCTGACCATCTTGAATATTAAACTTAGAAATTTTGTCGCCCCATAGGTTAAAACAAACCTTTTTCGGATACTGGCCAGGGACCTCAATGATGAATTCCTGTTTCTCCCATGTGGTACCATTCTTGGCATTTCCCGTCTGCTTCGGCAGAGTCTGAACAATTTTACCTGTAATTTCCATATCGCAAATCTATTTTTTTGTTTTCCAATTCAACCTTACTTGCACCCGAATTAATCCACAACTACATGCCTTCTTGTCCACCGGGTGGCTTTAAATCATCATTTTGTAATTTCCGATTCACTGGCTTGGGCTTTTCAATTGTGAGCGAACCAAACTTATAATCAAAATTTACCCGAACGCCCCACATGTTTAAGCGTTGAACGTTCTTGTAATCGAAATCTTGCCCCGAAGCTCGAGTAATGAAATCCATTTTAGGGATGAATGGATTATCTAATCCAAACCCCAAACCACCTTTGTCATTTTTAAACCTGCGCTTTACCCCCAACATATGAAAAAACCAATTCGTTGTAAAACCCTGCAAAGTATATGTAGGCGCGTTAAACCTACCCCATAATTCAACTTGCCACTCTTTGGTTATTTTGACGCTCAATTTTGTCCCTGCGTTATATGTCAGCCCTGTATTTCTAGCACCTTTCAAATAACCCGTATCTATCCCACTGCGAATATCTACCCAACCCAATCCACCGTTAAATGTTAGTGTCCAATCATTCCCTCTCCACTTCCCTTTGTAATTCATATTGACATCGAATCCCGAAGTGTAATTGATACCAATATTACCATAGGTGGTCCTATAAACCTTATCCTCACCCACATATCGCATCGTTTCTATAGCGTTTCCAATCCTACGGTGATACACATTCAATCCCCAGCCACCAATTTGTCCGTAATTCCCTGTTGATATCTCAAAATTGTTCGACACCTCGGCATTTAAACGCGGATTGCCCGTAGTAATATTCAGTGGGTCAATAAAATTCGTATACGGATTCAAATAAAATAAACTAGGTCGCTGAATTCTCTTGGTATAGGTAAAACGCAAAAATCCAGCCTTTCCAATCACCCGATTTAAATTGATATAGGGTATAAAGTTCTGATACGGACGACCTGTATACGACTCTTTTAATGGCTGATAAATCACACCCCCAAACTGGGTTGACTCATGTCGAATTCCAGATTTGATTGAGAATTTACTCGACGCAATCCAAGTGAGTTGAGAATACAAAGCCAAAATATTCTGATAGTAGTCGAACCGATTGTTGCGCGCCGTGATTGACTCATAATTGTTCCGTTGGAAATTGAAGCTATCGTAACTATAATTACTAATAACCGACCTTAATGTGGTTTTCAATCCTGTTTCCCAAAGCAATTTGGCATGCAAAGGCTCTGTATAATCCACTTGCATTGAAATCTCATTGTTCTTTCCAATATTCAAACTCTGCTCTTTACGGGTTTCCAAGTCCGCTTCTGTCAATCGTGTAAAATGATAATCCGTATTGTCTTGACTCCCACTGTATTGAGCCGAAATCCCCAATTCCCTGCCTACTTTGTCGAAATTTTTACGATAATCCAAATTCACATCTAAACCATATCCATAGGTAAAATTGTTGGTGACTTGCTCCCACAAATAATTCAAAGGCAAAGAGGAAATACCGCTGTAGGTAACGACATCATTGTCGGAATTTCTCATGCGGGTACTTGTTGTTGCCGAAACCGACAGTCCACTTTTTTTGTTGAATTGGTGATCCATAGAAAGCGTAAGCCTCGGACCGCCACCCCAATTCACCACATCATTGTTCTGCTTTAATCCGTAACCAATCCCATTAACAGTATTCGTCCTGTTTGTCCAACCCGACCCCCAAGAGCGCCAAAAATGACCCCCCAATTTTATACTAAAATTGGTGCCGCCATTCTGAATTGAAACATCCCCTCCAAAATTCGCACTTCGGGTCCCAAGCCCCATATTCATCGCACCCGTCTTGCCCTTCAATCTAACTTGCTTCAGAATAATATTGATGATACCCGCCGTTCCCTCTGCATCATATTTCGACGAAGGATTTGTGATTACTTCCACTTTATCTATTCCATCCGCGGGAAAAGACCGCAGTGCATCGGCAACATTCCCGGCCATCATACCACTGGGCCGACCATTAATCAGCACCTTTAAATTCCGACTTCCACGAATCGATACATTCCCATCCATATCCACCTCAACCATTGGGACTTTCGACAACAAATCCGCAGCAGAACCACCCTTTGATGTAATATCTTGTGCGGCATTATAAACCAACCGATCAACTTTATTTTCAATCAATGGACCCGACACTTTAATATCAACGCCCATCATCTTTTCCGACTTGCCTAAAACGGAATCTTTGGCAACATCCAACGCTTTCAGCAGCGAATCGGACGCCACAACCCTACTGCCAACTGAATCCAAAACTTGCGCACCTAAAAACTGCCCACACCCCAAAAACAAGAAAAATACCAAACCCAAACTGCGCAAATTCATAATTCGCTACAAAGAAAGAAAGGAATCTCCACATTCAGGGAGTTCGCCATTGAAATTGACATTAAATAATCGTTTATTTATTTTGCACGCATCGCCTCAACCGGATTCAACCGCGCCGCCTGCCTGGCCGGAATAAAACCCGCCACAATTCCCACTATCGCAGAAACCCAAAGCCCCAACTGCGTATCTGAAGCGCTTAACACCAATACAAATCCTTCACCCATGGTCTCCTTTAAAATGGCATTCAACCCCAAAAACGTCAGCCACACAAAGAGCAAACCGATCAATCCGCCTATCAAACACAACCAAATCGCTTCCAATAAAAACTGGACCTGAATAAAAATATGAGGCGCGCCCAAAGCCTTCTGAATACCAATTTCCTTAGTGCGCTCCTTCACACTCACAAACATGATATTCGCCACACCAAAGCAGCCCACAATCATTGCAAAACCACCAATCACAATACCAATATTTTTGATTTGGGTAAACAACTGCGAAACCGCCTGCGTAATCATCGTCATCCGATTCACCGCAAAAGTATTTTCCTTCCCCGGCTTGATTTTCCGGTGCTGCCTAATCAACTGCCCTACCTCAACCGTTAAATCATCCAAGTCTACCCCATTTGCCGCCTTTACCATGATCTGCGCATCGTCGTTCTCGCGATACGAATACATGCCCATACCCATTTTAAGCGGAATGAAAACCCTATCGTCCTTTGAATTATCGATAATACTAGCCCCCTCCGCAGCACAAACACCCACAACCCTACAAACTCGATTTCCCACGCGAACAACATTCCCGATTGCGTTGGCACGACCAAAAAGCTGTAGAGCGATATTATTCCCCAGTATCACCACCGGCCTACCACCCCTGCTTTCTTCCAGCGTAAAGGTGCGACCATATTCTGCCGCGATGCGCTGTATTTCTAAATATTGATGCGAAACACACCCTACAGAAACCCCCTCTAAGGTCACCCCCTCGGCCGCCAACTTCTCTGTTCTTCCGAAATTAAACCCCACACTTTCAACGCGATTCTTAGACAATTTCGACTCCAAAAACAAAGCTTCTTCAGGCGAGGAAACGGGCCTGCTCAAATACTTCCACCAAGGATAATTGCCCCCAAATTCATCCCAAGGCCATTTCTGAATAAACAAAACTTGGGTTCCATATTTGGTGAATTGATTGTTGATATTGGTTTCAAGCGAATGAACCAAAGCATAAACGGCAATAATGCAGTAAATTCCAATCGTAATACCCAAGACCGACAAAACACTTCTCAGCTTATTTTGCCTTATTGCGGAGACTGATACCCGCATCGTTTCACTGAAAAAAATCTTGAGATTCACAATTGCTTTTTCAAAAATAGATTATTCAACAGGTTTCTCCTCTGTGGTGGTTGTAATTGGCGTTTTCTTTCGTCGGAAAGTCTCAAATTCACGACGATACAATGCCCCTCCACCCAAAGTATTTCCCGACACACCATTGGTAATTGAACCACTTTGCTGCAGCAACAAATTATTACTTCGAGAGAACATTTTTAATCTCCAATTCTCATTTCGAGTGGAATATTCGAGATTGAAATTCAACGGTACGGCAACACTATTCACCAAAACCGCTACGGTAGGATCGTAGTTCAAGTTAAGCTTTAGACGATCACTCAAATTCCATTCGCTATTTACAAAGACTTGGGTATTGCTACTTGTCCCACTATTCCTCCTCACATCATCAATATTCACCTGAATCTTTGTCTTGATGCCATACTTCTGAAAGATATCATTCACCACGTTAGATGCGATATTCGATACGCTGTTCCCCGCTACACCTGCACCACTCACCACGTTGCCACTAGTTGGGTTACCACTGGAAAACGAAGGGGGTAAAAAGTTACCAAAAATCAACAATGCGATCGCCTGTCGCATCGTTTCATCTTTGTCTTGCCGAATCCTCTGAATCACAGCATTTACATCGCTATTGCTTCCCGCACTCACGGCTAATTCAGGGGCCTGCAAATCAAATCCAATCTGTGGCCTCATCAAACTACCATTGATATTCAATACACTCACAATCAGTGTAGGCGGATAATTGGTACTAGATGCACTACCACTTCCTACCATCAACTGTGCCGGAGAAATTCTCTTTTCGATTTTGCCCGATAGCGCAAGATTTGCATCGTAAGGATCTCCAACCCAGGTGATTTTACCCCCTTCCGTTAGCGTAATTTTCTTTGTCAACAAGTTGATTCCCGGCAACGAAAAAACATACAACCCAGATTTTATGGTATACTGACCATTTAAAAAGAAACGCTCGTTTTCATCATACAAAATCCTGATATCGCCTGTTCCGCGACCTTTGATCATATCCCCCAATCGCTTATCAATCAAAAATTCCGTTTCCAAGTCCGGGGTAGCTCGAATCATCAAATCAATATTACCCATACCAGACGAGGATTTTTTGGACTTAGAATTCCCTACCACCTTGCCAAAATGATCCCTAAAAACAATATTCCCAGCCACCGTATTTGCACCGAGTGTGGGGTAGAGAATACTCAACTTACTGTTCTCGGAAGGCGTCATATCCATCTTGATATTGATTTTGTCCAATGGCCCCCAAACCCTGCAACTTCCATTGCCCCAAGCGGTGCCATAAAACAAATCATTATCGGCTTCCGTAGTCTCAATAATTCTAATTTTTTGGGCATCGTACACATTCAAATCCAACGCCAAATCCCTAAAATGATTGTGGGTGAAAGCAAAGGTCGCCTTCGCCTTCCCCTTTTTTAACTTGCCATATATTTGAATCGGATAACGAGTGAATATTCCATTCGATTTTACCAAAAAATCCGCCTCGTCAAATCGATATTTAGTTCCCAAATAATCAACTTTCATCATCACGTCCCTTGCCTTCAAATCGCCTTGCATGATCAAATCGTTCATTGGCCCTTCAATTCGCACATTCCCACCAATCGTCCCGGATTCCGTAGTTGCAATACCGGATAAAAATGGCGTCAAAATCCCAATAGTTGTCCCTTCGGGAATAAACAAATCCGCGTTTAAACCAGGATCGTCGCCCCCAAATTTCAGCCTACCCCTAAACGATGTATTTTTCAAAACGCCTCGACGTGCAACAAGGTCTAAATCAAGCACCTTATCCGATGTCCGCTGCGCCACTTTCAAATCAAAACTTCCGTATCGATAACCCAAATAAACCAAATCGTTCAAATAACTCTCTCCAACAATTTTTGCCTGTCCGAGAGCCGCCGCAATCCTCACCCTACCGCCCAAATGAAACTGCATACTATCAAAGGTGCCATGGGGGAAAAATGGCGAAAGCAACTCCGGGGTGATATTACCCACTTCCACCGTAAATGTATCACGCAACATCTCAGAAAGCACCCCGTGCAATTCCACGAAATGTCGAGAATTGTTGACCATCAATTTCTTAACACTTACCCTATTTCCGACACCTAAACTCAATTGACTCTCTTGATCCAACTGCCAAGGTTCTTTGTTGATGTAAAAATTGGCTGCGTGAATATTGGTAGGTAAAGAATCTAACTTCACATTGGACTGGGAACCTAGATTCAGATTATAACGATCTTGCCTGTCGTGCAAATCAAACCCAACATCCAAAATCCCATCCCTCAATTTCCCTTCCAAAGCAAATCGATCGTACTTCGTTTCGCCATAATTCAAATCTTTAGCGTTCAGCAGAAGCGTTGCCGCTCCATCAGTATTTGAATTTACAGCCAATTTTAAACGATGCCATTCGGCGCCCTGCCACGACAAATCCATGGGGCCCAAAACCACATCTACATCTCGGTGCTGGGAACCAAAATGGCCAACCAAATTTATGGGTCCAGATTGCAGTGTCCTTTCAACGAATGAAGATAGCCAATCGGTTTGAATCAACTGTAAATCAAAACTAAAATCCCTAGGAACAAATGAAGTTGGCGCAACGAAACGATTGGGTAGCAATGTATATAAAAAATGCTCCCCAATATTCATCGCATCAGTTGGGTCAAATCCAGAAGAGATATTTCCATTTAGCCAGTCGCCAGAAAATTGTATGCCTTCCGAAGCCGACTGAACCAATTGTTGACTATTGCAAAAATATCGGACAGAACCATGATCGGCCACAAGTTGCCTCACCTCAATTGTTGCATTGGTATTCTGCGCATCGCCGCCGCCATAAATCAAGGAAGCAGATCCCGATAAAATCAATGGCACCTTATCCAATCCTACATTCTCAAATTCAACGTTGCTCGCAGACAAATCGGCATCCATCGACAAGTTCTTATCCCAGTCAAAAACGGTTGCATCGGCCACAAAGGCGAAGCGCGCATCATCCGATTCAACATTTAAGTGGAACTGACTCTTATCAAACTCGCCCGTTAATTGAACATCGGTGAGACGCCTACCCAGCACCGTATAATCGATCAAATGAATATCCGCTTCCGTGTTTAACAAATCCGCTGTGAGCCCTTCGCCGGTAATCAGAATATTTGCATCATTCACAAACGCATCCAATCCATTGCCCGCAAACATGCCCAAATCCCACTGACCCATTTTGCCTTCAACATCGTAAGACATCGAATCGATACTCTCAGGAAAATCCAATGCCAAATGACCTGAGAAATGGCCGGGTCCAGCGTCCAAATCGCCATCAAAACCAAAGGAAGTTAGACCTCCAGTAATTGTAGCGCCGATATCGAGTGCTTCGAAATTTTCGACAAAATCAATCGAGTCGAGCTCATAAACCACATCTTTTAAATCGGCCACAGCCAACCGCGAATCATCCAACTCAAGTCGATATTCGAAATTGTCCAAATCCTGCAAACTCCTCAAAATGCCACTACCCTTCAACAGGGTTTGATCTGTTAACGATTCAAAAGTGAATTTCTTCAGCACCAAGGCAGCCAATGGCCCTTCCGCATGCGCATTGACAAACAGCGGCAAATTTCGATCCTTGAACCAGGGGTGGAAGGCCAATAACTCCTCCAAGCATAATTTTGACTTACGCAAACGAATATCAAAAGTAACCTTGTGGAAAATATCCCTGAAATCGCGCATCGAATTATAACGCATTTCAAAACGATCTCCCAGAATACTGCATGGCGTTTCCAACAATAAATTGCTGGCCAAAATCTGCTTTTTATCAATCACAACCCGCGCAGCTCCTTTTAAGACATTCAGACCGCTTCGCTCTTTAAACGTCATCGACTTGATATTCACCGTAAACCACGGATGCCCAAACGTAAGTGAGTCCATTTCCGCATCGATATTGGACAGAATCATATTGTCTGGATCAAAATACGGGTCGCTAGAACGCTGACGAATGTTGAAAAACTGATAGTACCCATCCACAATCTTAACGTCTTTGATACCAAAATCCCACCCCTCACTATGGTCGTTCGGATCAGATGGCGGATCCAAAAAATCGGAGAAAAAATCAATATTTAATGGCCCTTCTTCTGTGTGATACCCATTTTTCACGCGGGGCTTATAAATCACAACCGACGAAAGTTCGATGCTATGCGACTTCCAATCCACCTTGGTTAATCGGGCCTCAATTTGACGTGCTTCAATCAATGTATCTTTGCTCTGATCGTAGATTCTTAGGCGCTCAACGTGGATATTCCGCAAAAAATCAATTTCAACATATCCAATTTCAACCTTGGTGTTTAACTCTTTCGATAAGTACTGAGCGAGTTGTTGGGCGAAATAATTCTGAACGATGTGATTGCGCGACAAAACAATTGCGGCTCCTGTAAGTAGCAGGAACGACAGCAACATCAGAAGCAAAAACTTCCGTAGTTTTGTACGCTTATTTTTCAATCTCTCAAATATAAAATTCGTTGTCTCCGCTAAATCCACCAAAACCTGCCCGCTCCATTATATTGGGCATCGAGAGCAGTTGCGATGATACCGCAGCATCGTTACTCTGCGATGGCAAAATCCTTGCCAACGTAACAGCTAGTCAAAAAATACACGAACAATACGGCGGAGTGGTACCTGAATTGGCCTCACGTGCCCATCAAAGCAATATCATCCCTGTTATACATTTGGCCCTAGAAAAAGCCCAAATCTCCATCGATGATGTCAACGCGGTGGCTGTAACTCAAGGCCCCGGACTCATGGGATCGCTGCTGGTTGGAACCAATATTGCCAAAGGAATTTGCATTGCCAACAACATCCCTCTGATCGGAATCAACCATCTAGAAGCCCATGTTGCCGCACTATTTATTGATCACCAAGTAAACTTGCCCATGCTTTGTCTTTTGGTGAGTGGCGGACATACACAAATCATTTTGGTGAACGGCATCGACGATATGCAAATAGTAGGAACTACGCAAGACGATGCGGCGGGCGAAGCATTCGATAAAGCTGCAAAGCTCCTTAATTTAGGCTATCCCGGAGGACCATTAATTGATCAATACGCGAAGCAAGGCGATCCAAATAAATATAAATTTCCCGATAGTCAAACGCAAGGACTAGACTTTAGTTTTTCGGGCATCAAAACATCATTATTGTATTTTCTTAGAGATCATTTAAAGAACGACAACCAATTTATATACAACGAGTTACCAAATATTTGTGCATCGTATCAGCATCAAATCATATTGAGCTTAACGAAGCGTTTTGTCAAGGCCATAGAAGTGCACAAACCCGTAAGTATTGGACTTTGTGGCGGAGTTTCTGCCAATAGTGAATTGAGGGATGCCATTCATACTTTGGGCACCGAAAAAGGCCTGCAGGTATGTATACCAGCTTTTGAATATTGCACCGATAACGCTGCGATGGTTGCCATGGCCGGCTATGAAAAATTCCAAAAAAATCAATTTACGCCGCTCAATGCCACCCCGTTTGCAAGAACACACAAATAAATGGTGTTTCAGCCAATTTTAATATCTTCGTGACATGCCAATCATCCCTACTCCAACATTAATCGCCGAGGGCAACGAAAGAGCCATCGCTAGGGCAATTAGTTGGGTAGAGAACCAACAACCACAATCGATGGAATTGCTAGAACAACTCGAAGGCAACTGCCCGATCGTTGGCGTAACTGGCCCTCCCGGTGCCGGAAAAAGCAGTTTGGTGAACGCATTGGTGTTGCACTGGAGTTCAAATGGGTTAAAAACAGCCATTGTCGCCGTTGACCCATCCTCCCCATTCAACCTCGGTTCCCTATTGGGCGATCGTTTGCGCATGCCCGGCCTTTTCCTTGACCCCAAAGTGTTTATTCGCAGCTTATCAGCCAGAGGTTCTTTGGGTGGCCTTAGCGCAAGTATCATTGAAGTATGCGATATCCTCAAACACGCCAAATTTGATAGAATCATCATCGAAACCGTAGGTGTAGGTCAGAGTGAAATCGAAATTGCCGGAATCGCCGATACTACCTTAGTCGTGACCGTCCCAGAAAGCGGCGACGAGGTGCAGACAATGAAAAGTGGTGTCATGGAAATCGCAGACATTTTCGTGGTCAACAAGAGCGATAGAGACGGTGCAGAAGCATTTGCCAATCACTTAAAAAAGCTAGCCCATTACAAATCAACCCGTGATGGTTGGGAAATTCCCGTAATCAACACAGTGGCAACCGATGGCAAAGGGATTCAAGCCTTGAGCGATGCGATTTCTCAGCATCTAGAAACCCAAAATAACTTACAAAATCTCAGTTCGTTGTTTGCCGAGCGCGCCTTCCGATTAATACAGCGCCAAAAAATGAAAAGTATTCCGCTGAATCAATTGAAGGAAGAAATTGCCATTGAATTAGATAGAGGTCAGTTCAACCTATATCGTTTCGCAAAAAAATACTACAATCATTAGTGTTGAATTTGAACCAACGCCGTGGCATTGCCTATGCGCAAAGTATAAATTCCCGCTGCGAGATCTTTTACTGAAATCGAAAGTGTATCAGCACTCACTTGACCGTTTAAAATCGCAACGCCCGTCATTGAAACCAGTTGCCAAGAACTATTTCTGAAAGCGCCCAATCCCAAAACATTCAATTGATTAGATGCCGGATTTGGATACAAACTCAAGCTTCCCTTAATCACTTTGACTCCTGCCGTCTTATCAACCAACGTCACTGCGCAATTCTTAGAAGTAGCCTGCCATTTGCTATCGTAATCCACCATCGCGATGTTATTAATCACTGTATTCAAAGGCAATGTTTGATAGGTCTCTACCCGATACATCACATAACCTACACTACCTATTGGATTGGCTTCAAATGAACTCAAGTTTGCTTCCGGAAAGTCAACTACCAAAACTCTACCCTGTTCGATGCAATAGTTTGCCTTGTTTGGATAAAAAGATGTCAATACCAAGCGCGACAATGGCAAGTTAGCGTCCAATGTGTCCACCATCACCACACGCTTAACTAGGGTTCCACTTACGTTTCTAAAGTCAACGCGATACTGCCACTGCTTCTGACGGTAATCAACGGTTCCCTCTTCGATATTTGATTTCTGCACAGTAACCATACCGCCTCTACGACTCAAACTCAAATGCACTGTATCGTTATTGTCTTTGGTATCTGCATCTTTCTGGGTAAGACCCGTACCCGATTTTACCATGAATTTAAAGTCATCTGCATTTTGCGCTGTTAACGGAATTGCAGTTGTAATTACGATGCTTTGCTCACCAAAAGCTGGCAAATTGCTAATTGAATAAATGGCTTCGTTGTTGGCGTAATTGTCCGGCATTGGCTCCGACTGAAACGCTGAAACTTCAGATCCATGTTGAATATGTACAGTCCCGTTAGTAAGTGCTGTGCCGCCATGGTTTGCAATTTTTACAATTACTTTTACCTCATCTCCTGCTTTTGATCCAGCTGGAATTATTGCATTCATTCCCAACTGAACATCCACAATGGATGGCAATTGGTAGTAACCCAAACTCACATAACTATAAACGCCTTTTCTAATTCTCGCCGTGTTATTCCCTAAGCAAACACCATATAAATGCTTTCCAGGATTGGTTGATAGATCATAATCTCCAGCTGGCATCGCCATTGTAAAATGTCCGCTTGAATCGGTAACAGCAAAATAGACTGTACCTGAAACTTTATTTACCATCCTCACCAATTGGTTAGATAGTCCAATTTCGGCATCGTCTTTTACGCAATTCGAATTGACATCATAGAATAGATCACCGTACAAATTCCCAGATTCAGATTCGATTTTTGAGAAATATCGCAAATCGGTATTGAGTTCGGTAAAATCACCCCATATGAAAGCACCATCGCCGCGCTGACCTAGGTTAAAGGACCCGTTGATGCGGTTGCCTGTGAATCTCAATGAAGCGCCATCGTAAACTAATAGTGATGTTCCGTTGCCATTTTTTACAAAAGAACCCCCAATCAATAGATCGGTACCGGCTCCCATTAAAGTTGTGGGTGAACTGCTGCTAAATGAATCAAATCCAATTGGATTTGCCCAAGTACCTTGAAAAATAGAAATCTGTTTATCGCCCGTTGCGTTTTTTCCTAATGCTGCAATTTTATTATTGAAAACTCCCAATTCTAACACCTCGCCTTTGAAAGGACTCCCTACACCACCCCAACCGCCATTGGCCGCTGTAAAGTAAGCAATATTCCCTGTGCTAGAACCTGCAAAATTCTGAAAATCCCCACCTATATATAGTCGATTACCCACTACAGCCAAGGTGCGAATCACACCATCTGTACCTTGCGCGGTTCCACTATTGCCTAGGTAAGACCAAGATTTCCCATTATATGCAGCAATGTTTTGAACTGGATTACCATTCACGGTATTATCAAACAACCCAGCAACAATCAACTTATCATCGAAGACGGTCATTGCGATAATTCCATTGTTTCTTGTATCCACAACACCAATTTCCGCCACCCATTTCACACCGTCCCACTTATACAAATGACTTACGGGCACATCGGCATCACGTTCTGCATTTGCCATGTAAGCGGCAACATACATCGTATCGTGATACAAAGCGATTGAATGAAAATTATAAGTTCCTTTTACGGTTTTTACTGGCGATGGGGTAGTTAATCCGCTGTAGTAACTCCAGCTAACACCATTCCAGCGAGCCATTGTAAAATCGTTAATTTCCGCAGTTGATGTTTCTTCGAAAAGTGCTAGGTACTCGTTCCCCGCGGCATAAGATGCCACAACCCGGGCTGGCAAACCAGATCCCAATGGCTGTAACACCTGTGCCTGTGCGGAAACACACAGGATACATAGAACTGTCAACAAAGACTGAACTCTCATCCCATGCAATTTATACCATATAATACACTTTTTCTTCACTTTATTGAATTCTCCAAGAATAATGTGCGGACAATCCCAACGACCAACCCCTTGGCTGCAATGCAGCATTCGGGACATACATTGAGGTTAACATTGACTGAGCATTGAATCGCAATCCAATGGCATGACTATAATTGAGGCGTTTTTCAACTCCCACGGCAACACGAGCACCCCAAATCAACTTTCTAAAATTGGAAGCTTGCTGTGCAGTTTGTAATAATGTTTGATAATCCAATGTCTGAGCACCGGTTGATACCGACAATTTATTGGCTTGCAACAACACCTCAGGTGTAATTGAATATTGTTTTGTTATCGGGAAATAACCCACATAACCCAATGGCACAGAAATCATCGAATAAGTGGTCTGAGAATTAAATTTCACTTGCGGACCCAAGCCCAAATATCCAAAAATCGGATAGTAACCCAAGGCATCGGGATTATTGCCTGGAATTACCGTAGCCGGCATGCTATCTCTAAAGTCGAACCGCTGCTGCGTGCGATTCTCGGCATACGCCACACCCACTTTTACTGCGTGATTCTTAGTAATTTGATATACACTAGAAATATTGAAGCGACCTGCACTCAAAGCAAATTCGCCGTCTTTCATGTGATTGAAATAATTTTTGTGTACGTATTTCGACAAGTCCGCCGTGCTGCGATACATCAAGCCGGTTTGGTTAGCATCTACTCCAGCCTCAATCATCCAACGACCCAACAATTTTTCTGATTTCTTGTCGACAGACCATACCAACTGATCAGCAGAGATACGAGACACCGAATTGGGATTCACCGCGCCTTCAATTTCCATCGATTCGATGCCAAATGGATTTACATCGAGTGTTGCAGGGATTTCATCGGCAGTATTTTCATTTACGAGTTGGACAGGACTTGGGGGTTTAAATTCTGGTGCTTGAATTGGGTCAGGCGTATTTTCTGACTTCATGTAATTGCCCGAAGGATTGTACTTCGAATTTGAGGGAACTCCGTTTGATTGAACTACAGGATTAGTTTGAGATCCTGAATTGGATTGTAATTCGGGATTCTGAATTGGAGCATTTTGATCTGAGAAATTGGACGATTTTGTTTGATTCAGTTCCGACTTCTCCGTAATTCTTACTGTGCCAGTTTGTGCAACCGTTTTTGTGGCAGCAACCGACTTATTTGATATCTTATTCCACTGAAACAGCGAGCCCGCAACCACTAATAACAGAACGCCAGCAACCAGCCAATACCATATGAATTTTTGCTGACGTTCTTTGCGGTCAAGGGAAGCATCTATCGACTGCCATAGCGCAGGTCCGGGATTCGGGGTAAAATCCTCAAACTGTTGGCTTAACCAATTGTCGATATGTTTGTTACTGTTTTCCAGTGTCCTTGTTTCTTTGTTTTTCAACTAAATCTTTGAGCATCACGCGGGCCCTAAATAAAAGGCTCTTACTGTTCGATACGCTGGTTCCCAACACTTCAGAAATTTCTTGGTGAGTGAGTTTATCAATTGCATACATGTTAATCACGATGCGATATTTCTCGGGGAGCTCCATCAAACAGGCGAGCACTTCATTGACTTCCATTGGCTCATCCACTGTTGTGGTTTCGCCGGAAGTATCATCCAGAACATCAACCACATCCACCATAACGGGGCCGCGCGTAGATTTTCTGAATCTCGACATGGCTAAGTTGATGAAGATTCTCGTCATCCAACCTTCCAATTGAGAAGTGTCATTCAGGGTAGCAATGCTGTCAAAGACCTTAATGAAACCATCTTGTAACAAATCCTGAGCATCAGCGCGGCTGTTAGAGTATCGTAAGCAAAATCCAAACATTTTGGCAGCATATTTCTCGTAGAGAGTCTTTTGCGCCTGTCTGTCTTTTTTGATACATCCGGCTATGATATCATTGTTGTTTAGCAAGTAGCTTCTATGTTATGACGCACAAATCGCGATTGGTTGCAAAGAAAAATGGAAAATTTTGTGTTTTATACGCATAGTATCGGGACCGACCGCATTTAAGGCCACTTTTGCGATGTATTTTTGAAAAATATAACCTACTATTAATTAATGCATGCTGTACGATCGAAAGAATTTATCTGATGCCGTATTACTGAGTTTATACCTTGGTTTATTAAAGCCGCGATTGATTGAAGATCGAATGCTCGTGCTATTGCGTCAGGGTAAAGTCGGCAAATGGTTTAGCGGCATTGGTCAAGAGGCGATTTCGGTGGGCATAACGATGGCACTAGACCCGGACGAATACATCATGCCCTTGCATAGGAATTTGGGAGTTTTTACCACACGAGGAATTCCATTTGGCAAGCTTTTCGCCCAGTGGCAAGGCAAGAAATCAGGCTTTAGCAAAGGCCGGGAGCGCAGTTTTCACTTTGGAACCAACGAATACGCCATCGTAGGGATGATTTCTCACTTGGGTGCGATGTTGGGTGTAGCCAATGGCGTTTCACTTTCTCATGTTTTGAATCATCGTAAAAAAATCTCTGTCGCTTTTTCTGGCGATGGCGGCACCTCCGAAGGCGACTTTCACGAAGCCCTAAACGTGGCCGCCGTTTGGCAATTGCCAGTGATCTTTTTGATCGAAAACAATGGCTATGGACTAAGTACGCCATCGAACGAGCAGTTTAGATGTAAGCAATTCATCGACAAGGGAATCGGGTATGGCATGGAGACGGTGCAAGTGGATGGCAATAATATTTTAGAAGTTTATCATACCGCGACGCATTGGGCGGAAGAACTTAGAAACAACCCGCGTCCGATTATTTTTGAAGCACTTACTTTCCGGATGCGCGGACATGAAGAGGCCAGCGGCGTGAAATATGTACCCACTCATTTGTTTGAAGAGTGGGGGAAGAAAGATCCATTGAGCAATTACGAAACCTATTTGAGAGAATTGGGCATTTTGTCCGATGCGATCATCGATCAATATAAAAAGGAGTTTTTAGCGGAGATCGAAGTGGGCTTAGAAGCCACATTTGCGGAAGAGGAAGTAGTACCCGATTTGGCAGAGGAAATGAACGATATGTATGCGCCGTTTGAATTTGCCGATGATTTCCAATGTCTGTACAGCGCTCCGGAGAGTGACCGAGACCTTCGATTGGTGGATGCGATTAAGGAAGGATTGGAGCAGAGCATGGAACGACATGATAATCTTGTGATTATGGGTCAGGATGTAGCGGAGTATGGTGGTGTTTTTAAAATCACCGAAGGATTTCTTGAGAAATTTGGCAAGGGCCGCGTGCGAAATACGCCCATTACCGAGAGTTCTATTCTAGGTGCGGGTTACGGATTGAGCATCGCCAAACAAAAAGCGGTGGTTGAAATGCAATTTGCCGATTTTGTAACTTGCGGTTACAATCAAATTGTGAACAATTTGGCAAAGAGCCATTACCGTTGGGGTCAGCCCGCCGATGTGGTAGTTCGCATGCCAACGGGCGCTGGCGTGCAAGCCGGTCCTTTTCACAGTCAGAGTACGGAGGCATGGTTTTACCACGTTCCCGGTCTAAAAATATATTACCCCAGCACGCCAGCCGATGCAAAGGGGTTATTGATGCGTGCCATCGAGGACCCAAATCCTGTGTTATTTTTTGAGCACAAGTTATTGTATCGATCGGTGAGCGGCGGCGTAGCCGCCGCCCCATACCTCATCGAAGAAGGAAAAGCCACCGTCCATGATCATGGCAACGACTTTTGCATCGTCACCTACGGTTGGGGTGTCCACAAAGCCCTGGATTGTATCAAAGAACACAACCTCAACGGTCGTGTCGTTGACCTCAGAACTCTCATCCCCTGGGATAAAGAGGAAGTCGCCGCACAAGTAAAAGCCACTGGAAAAGTACTGGTACTTACGGAAGATACGCTCACAGGAAGCATCGCATCGGACATTGCCGCTTGGATTTCCGAACACTGTTTTCAAGTTCTTGACGCTCCCGTCCAAAGATTGGGCAGTCTCGACACCCCCGTGCCATTGGCTAAAACCCTCGAAGACCATTTCTTGCCTTGGGATCGCTTGCCACAGACATTAAAATCGCTCATCGAATATTGACAACTGAAAACGGAAATATCAACCCAACTGCGCCCCTCTCGATCGATACCAGCTCCGAGGCGTCCTTGGCGTTTTCCTTCGTCAACGATACCCAACAGCATATTTTTCTCACGGGAAAAGCCGGAACGGGAAAAACAACCTTCCTAAAAAACCTGCTGTCTCAGTCGCTGAAAAAAACCGTTGTCGTTGCCCCCACAGGTGTCGCGGCGATCAATGCCGGAGGCAGCACAATTCACAGTATGTTTGGGCTTCCCACCCGAGCTTATGTGCCCACCAACGAGCCGGTAGATCCGAACGTTGCCAACAATACGCCGATGATTCGGGAGCATTTTCATTACCCAAAAGTAAAACGCGACCTATTCCAAGCGCTTGAATTGCTGGTGATTGA
>CAMBTR010000022.1 GCA_945870885.1 Chryseobacterium gleum
TTGATATTCTGATTCCCTTGGGATTTCGTACCTTTGTATTTTCTACAATTCTCCAATGTCAACCGTAGCCTTTTATACCCTTGGGTGCAAGCTCAATTTTGCTGAAAGCAGTTCGATCGGACAGCAACTGAGCAAGGCGGGATTTGAGAAAAAGGAATTTCAGGATGGGGCCGATTTGTATGTGATTAATACTTGCAGCGTTACGGATCACGCGGATCGTAAATGTAAAAAAGTGGTTCGCGAAGCACTTAAACATAAACCCAATGCATATGTGGTTGTGATTGGTTGTTACGCCCAACTCAAGCCCAATGAAATTGCCCAAATTCCAGGCGTGGATATGGTCCTTGGAGCGGCAGAAAAATTTGAATTGATATCGCACCTGCATACTTTGGTGAAAGAACCCAAGGCTGTGGTGCACAATGCCCCCATCAAAGACGTCAATACGTTTGTGCCAGGCTACAGCCTCGGCGATAGAACCCGCATTTTCTTGAAGGTACAAGACGGCTGCGATTATTTCTGTAGCTTTTGTACCATTCCCCTAGCACGCGGTAAGAGTAGGAGTGGAAACGTAGCCGAAACCATCGAATTGGTAAAGGAAGCAGCCCAACAAGGTGCAAAAGAAATTGTGTTAACGGGTGTGAACCTGGGAGACTTTGGCATCGAACACAATCAGAATTTCTTTGATTTGGTGAAAGCCATCGACGTGATAGAAGGGGTGGATCGCTACCGAATTAGTAGCATCGAACCCAACCTGCTCACCGATGAAATCATCGAGTTTGTGGCCAAAAGCAAGCGTTTTGTGCCTCATTTTCATATTCCTTTGCAAAGCGGGAGCGACGAGATTCTGTTGAGGATGCGCAGAAAATATTTGTCTGATTTATATCAGTCACGCATTCAGAAAATCAAGGCGTTGATGCCCCATTGTGGAATTGGCGTCGACGTGATTGTGGGCTTCCCCGGCGAAACAGAAGAGAATTTCCTCGAAACCTATCGCTTTTTGAACGAATTGGATGTGTCGTATCTGCACGTATTTCCCTACTCAGAGCGCGCCAATACCACCGCCAAAAAAATGAAGGATGTGGTGCCGGTGAAGGTGAGAATGGAGCGCGGTGAAATGCTTCGCGGGCTCAGTGAAAAAAAGCGCATGGCCTTCTATCGTGAGCATTTGGGCACGCGGAGACCGGTTTTGTTTGAAGAAGAGGAGCGCAGAGGTGTGATGTTTGGCTTTACCGATAATTACATCAAAGTTGCCACCGATTACGATCCATTGTTGGTGAATACTGTGGCGGAGGTTACACTTTCATCCCTAGATTCTGAAGGATGGGTGAATGCCGCATTTGATTACGCCGAGGTTGCGCATTAACTTGCACCTGTGTTTCCAACCCTTTATCATTTTCTGTACGATTTAACGGGAATTTCCCTGCCCTTTCTAAAAGTGGTTAATACTTTCGGCTTTTTTGTCGCCATGAGCATCGGCGCTGCCTTTTGGGTGATGTCGTCTGAGTTTGATCGCAGAACCGCCTTGGGTCAGTTCGCCAAAGTGAAAGTGAAACAGGTTACCGGCGTGGGTGTGGCTCGCAACGAGTATATTCTCAATGCAGTGATGGCTTTTGTCTTTGGGTACAAAATTCTCTTTTTGATGGTGGAAACCGGCGATGGCTTTTCTCCTCAGGATCACGTTTTTTCTACCGAAGGAAGTTGGTTGTTTGGTGCATTGGCGATGGCGTTTTCGTTGTGGCGGACATGGGTAACAGATAAGAAACAGCGCAGCGTTGCGCCTTCTGAGACAATTATTGAAATGGGTGCATCGGCGAACATGCCAAACCTTACTACGGTTGCTTTGCTGAGTGGTTTCTTGGGCGCGAAAGTGTTTCATTTGCTCGAAACCCCAAGCGAGATTCATTGGGATACGTTTTTGATGGATTTGCTGACCAGTGGCGGTTGGACGTTTTACGGGGGATTGATTTGCGGCGCGGCGGGTGTGATTTGGTATGCATCGAAGAAGGGAATGCCTTGGACTCATGTGTTTGATGCGGGTGGTCCAGCGATGATGTTGAGTTACGGATTGGGTCGTTTTGGATGCCATTTCTCCGGCGATGGCGATTGGGGTATTGCCAATTTGAAAACCAATCCCGGTTTACCAGATTGGGCCTGGGCTTATAAATACCCTCACAATGTGTTGGGAAAGGATTACGCATCAACAGGCATGGAGATGATTCCGGGTTGCTCTGGCGAATATTGCTATCAGTTGGCGGTACCTGTTTATCCCACGCCTTTATACGAAGCATTGATGGCCTTGGGGCTTTTTGCGATATTGTGGTATGTGTTGCGCAATCGCAGTTGGGCTCCGTTCCAGTATTTTTCGATTTATATGATGATGGCTGGCGCGGAAAGGATGTTGATCGAAAGCATTCGAGAGCACGGAATTAGTTTGTATCACTTTTTGGGGATGGAGTTCTCACAGGCGCAGATGATATCGTTGGTTTTGATGATTTTAGGGATTGTTGGGTTTGTTTGGGGCGGAATGATGCGGGATCGTAAAATGAAAAAAGCATAGGGATATGAAAGGGGTTTTATTTTTTCATGAGCGATTGGTTTATCGTGTGATGGGGGCTTTTGTTTTCGATCGGAGATTCACGCTTGGCTTGATGGCTTTTCTTTTGTTTTGGTTGCCAGCGGTTTCGCAAACAGATGCAGTGCCGGTGGATACCATCGTTGTGACGGATTTTGATCGGATTGACCCCGTGTATGTGTCGGCGAGTATGGATGCTGCGAAGCGACGTGAGTATTTGATTCTTAAGCGTCGGGTGATAAAAACGATGCCTTATGCCAAGATGGCGGCGATGAAGATGAAGGCGATGGAAGACAAGTTGCAGACGATTCAGGGACGGAGAGAGCGCAGCAAATATGTGAAGCAGTGCGAGGAGAGCATCAAGAAGATGTATATGGATCAACTGAAGAACCTCACGATTGGCGAGGGTCAGGTCTTGATGAAGTTATTGCATCGCGAAACAGGCAAGACGAGTTGGGAGATTATGCGGAATTATCGGGGCACGGGCGAGGCGATTTTTTGGCAAGCCTTCGGTAGTATTTACGGACATTCGTTACTCACGGAATACGATCCGGTCTTGGATTATCAGATTGAGAATATTATCAAGTTGGAAAGGTTGGAGTGATAATTAGCCGGATTTTCTAGCTAGCATCCAAATGACAAGCGGTGCGCCAATGATAGAAAGGATGGCGTTTACGGGCAAGGTGCTATTTTCCAAAGTGTTATTTGCGATGATATCGGCGGCGAGGGTCAATATCCCACCGGCCATTGCTGTGGTGAAGATGTTTTTTTGATGTGCTTCGGTGCCTTGGATTTTTCGGGAAATATGTGGTGCGATAAGGCCTACAAATGAGATGGGGCCACAAAACGCAGTGACGATTGCTGCCATGGTGGCACTTCCAACGATGAGCCAGTTTCTGAGCGATTTGGCGGATTTTCCGGCACTTTCAACGTGGATATCGCCGAGTAAATAGGTGTTGAATGCGTGGCGGTGATAGGTGAGGATGAGTCCGCCCATAATTGTGGCGCCAAGCAATGGAATCAGTTCTTTGAGTAGGACACGATCGAAGCTTCCCATGCCCCACATTACAAACTGTTTGACTTGTTGGGCTTGTGCGGTTTGGGTGATAATGTCAACCGCGGCGCCAAAGAAATATCCAAGAACCAGTCCCACCAGGAGGAGGGAGTGCATTTGGGAGAGTTTTTTATGGAGTGCAAGTTGGATAGAAAGGACGAGGAAGGCGCCCCCGAGCGCAGCGAGGGGCTGGATGGCAATGTGATTGAGGGTTTCATTGAGTCCGAGGCTGCTTCCTAGGTAGGTAGTGAGGGCGACACCGAAGGTGGCGCCCGGTGTAATCCCAATCAAAAATGGTCCCGCCAATGGATTCCGAAATAAGGTCTGCATCATCAATCCGCTCCATCCTAATGCAATCCCACCAATCAATGCGCTTAACACACGGGGCAATCGGAGCTCCAAAAATATTTCACTTTGCCAATAGTCAGCCACAGCTTCTCCACTCGGCCATAGGTCGATTAGAATCAGTCCGATCAATCCCAGACAAACCCAAAAAGAAAAAAGCTGCTGTCGACTTAATTGCATCGTTGGTAAAAATACAGAGATTGAGTATCATTTTGTATGATTTTATTCAGATCTCTCAATAGAATGTTTGGGAAAATACATCCTAAATCCCAGTATGAATTACTGCCATTTGGATTGAGTTTTTTGTTGAAATTGAAAACGCGATTGCTCTGCAAGGCTTTGATATTCATGACTCTAGGGTCCATTTCTACCAAACACTTTCGGGTGTTGCACTGGTCCGTGTTGATCCAAATGTCGGCCAGTTTCATAGCCCGCAACGCTTTTTCTAATCCCACCATGTTGCTGCCGCTTCCTTCGGGTTGAAGGGTGATGGGCATGCCTCCTGCATCCAGAATGAACTGAGCCATATAGGATTGGCCTTGGGGCACAAACCATTGACCATTGTAGGGGATGTTCATCATTACGGTGGGTCTTACTTTGGATCTGTTGGCCCCTGTAGTGGATTTTTTCTCCTGATCCGGTTCAGATGCTTGTTTGGCGATGGCCAAATATTCTTTTGATATCCCTTTAAATAAGTTGGAGCTTTCTTTCGATTTGCCCAAGAGCCAGCCCATGGCGACAATCCACTCGGCGCGGCCCAACGGGTGAGGTTCTAAATGATTGTTGGCCCAAATCACAGGAAAGTGGTTTTTGGCGATGCGTTCTATGGTGTTTTTTTCTTGGATGTTAAACACGTAACCAATGAGTATTTGGGGTTTGATATTTGCCAATTTTTCCGGTATCACGGGTCCGTCTGGAGCAAGTTCTTGCACCGAATTAAGTAGTGATGATGAATAAATTGCGGGGTGGGCGATGTATTGCTTCGATTCTACGCCAACAATTGATTTTGCTAGTCCAAGCTCTGCTAACATTCCAGTATGTATGGCTGATAAACTCACGATTTTGTCGCGATTTTCGATTTTTTGATACCCCTCGATTTTTAATGTGCTACCCCAACAGAATTTCCCAATACTTAGCATCGATTTGGGGGCATCATATACTTCCAGAAAACTGTCTGTTTTGGTCAGCCCGATTCGGAACAACTGTGCGTGAGTGTTCTTTATCCACACGATATCGTCTGGTCCCGATTTTTTGGGTGCATTTTGACATCCATTGAGCATGGAGATTGCGATCAAAATGGTTGTAAATACTAGGCTGGCTCTTAAGGATGTCATGCAGTGTTCGAAAATAGTACAAATAATCGCACAGCCCCACAAAGTTTGGTTTGGAACAACGGAAAAAAAGTGCAATTTTGTCTTGTTATGTTGCATCCACTGTTTCGCTTTCGGTATTACATCCTTTTCGGCTTTTTCGCCATCTGGATGTCGTTTTTCGATATGAACAATTTGTTCTTTCGCTATCGCATCGCAAATGAAGTAAGCGTCTTAGAAGATAACATCGAAGAGCACAAGCAAGCCATCGCAGAGTTGGATCAGCAAAAGAAATATCTTTTTGGGAACGATCGCAATTTGCAGCGTTTTGCGCGTGAGAAGTATTTGATGAAAAAAGACAACGAAGATGTGTTTGTGATTGTGGAGGAGGAGAAAGTGGAGGACAATGACAAATAGTGTTCATAAAACAATGTACAATGTGTATTTCTGTTGCTCAAGATGAAATATGTTTGTATCCAAGGAAAACTAAAATAAATCCGAATAAATTATGAATTTCATAGCGCCATCTAGCGAACTCTTACAGCATCTGTTAACCGTTAACGGAGCCATCATGTCGAAGCCGATTATTCCAATTTTGGAAAACTTCCTTTTCGATATAAGCGACAATCAGTTAAAGATTTACAGTACGGATTTGGAAACCAGTATGACCACCAGTATGGCGGTTGAGTCCAAAGAAAATATGAAGGTTGCCGTACCTAGTAAAATGGTGATTGATATTTTGCGTTCATTGCCTGATCAGGGCGTGACGTTCAACATCGATCCAAATACTTACGGTATCGAAGTGGTGAACAATAACGGTCGTTATAAAATGGCTGGCCAAGATGGTGTGGATTTCCCAGCGATGCCTGAGACCAATGCCGATGGCAGTTTTACCATTGCTTCTAATATTTTGTTGCGTGCGATCAGTAAGACATTGTTTGCTGCAGGTTCGGATGAGTTGCGTATGAATTTGACTGGTTTGTTCCTTGAGTTAAAAGGCGATTCAGTGAATTTCGTCGCCACCGATGCCAATAAGTTGGTCCGTTTGACCCGTAAAGATGTTAATCCTGGTGTTGAAGGCGGTATTTTGATTCCAAAGAAGCCATTGAACTTGTTGAAAACAGCTTTGCCAAACGACGAGACACCGGTGATTATCGATTACAATCGTTCCAATATCTATTTCACTTTCGGCGAAACCCGTTTGATTTGTCGTTTGTTGGAAGATAAATACCCCGATTATGCAGCGGTAATTCCACAGGAGAATCCAAACATCATCACCATTTCTCGTATGGCTTTGTTGAGTTCGATCAATCGCATCAGTATTTTTGCCAGCAAGACTACATACCAAGTTCGTTTTAAAGTAACGGGCAACGAGTTGACAATCAGCGCGGAAGATATCGAAATGGCCAATGAGGCGGTAGAGAAGATTCCTTGTGAATTTGAAGGCAACGACATGGAGATTGGCTTTAACGCGAAATTCTTGAAAGAGATGTTGAGCACATTGGATGGCGATCAAGTACAATTGTGTTTGTCGGCCCCGAACCGTGCAGGTTTGGTAATCCCCAACGAAAACGAGCGCGATGAAGACATCACGATGCTCATCATGCCGATGATGTTGAACAATTATTAAGCAAAAACTGCGCTCCCCACTCTAATTAGGGTGGACCCTTTTTCGATGGCTAAGCCGTAATCTGAACTCATGCCAATGGATAATTCACAGAATTCTTCACCGTTAGGGTAGTATTCTGTTTTTATTTCTTGATATGCTTGTGCTACTTGGGTGAATTCTTCTGCAATTTGCACTTGGTCTTCGGTAAAACTTGCCATCGCCATGAGTCCGTTTACGGTTGTGTTTTGTAGTCCCAATTGGGTGATTTCTTGAAAAAACGGATGAATTTCTTCCAGCGATAATCCAAATTTGGTTTCCTCTTGCGCCACATGTATTTGTATGAGGCAAGGAATGATGCGATTGTTCTTTTTGGCCTCCTTGTCGATTTCTTGCAGCAATTTCACGCTATCTACCGAATGAATCATCGAAATAAACGGTGCAATGAACTTGACTTTGTTGGTCTGAAGGTGTCCGATGAGGTGCCATTGGATGTCGTTTGGTAACTCAGCAACCCTCTCCAACAATGGCTGTACACGGTTTTCGGCAAATTCTCGTTGACCTGCATCGTAGGCGAACTGAATATCGTTGATTTCGCGGTATTTGCTCACCACAATGAGTTTGCAATGGGCGGGAATTTTGGCCTTGATATTTACGATATTTTCGGCGATTTGGCTTTTGCGATTCATAGGGTGTTTGCGATGCGAAATTACCGCAGGGATTGTTGTAATTTTGTATTCTCTCCCAATGAAGTCCAGAAATCTCCTTTTTTTATTCATGATTTTGTCGTTGCTGGCCGTGTCGTGCGGTCCTGAGCAGCCTAAACTCGAACAAAAGAAAATGGTTTCGGTGCTATGCGATGTAATGGTGATGGAGGCGGGACATCAAGTGAAGTACAATTATGGCATTTTACCCGATTCGATTTGGGTTCGTGATTACAGTTTTATTTGCAAGAATCACGGGGTTAAATACGATGATTTTAAGGCGGAACTTTTGCGGTTAAAGGCCCATCCTGCGGATTTTAACGGAGTGATGGAACAGGTAATAACCCAACTACAGTTGGCGGAAATGAATGCGAGAAAGGGCAAGAGGTGAAGTATCCTGAAGATTTTGAGTTGGTTGTAGGGTTTGATCAAATTCGTTCGGCTATTGTGGGGCGGTTTAAATATTCCTCTACCCATGAATTGGCATCGGGGTGGGAGATGCAAACGGATTTGGAGTTGGTGATTCAGCAGTTGGATTTATTGGATCAAATTGCTCAATTGAACATTGCAACCCCCAGTGCATTGAATTTGTTGGGTGGGGATATCTCGGGTGATTTAAAACATCTGGGCATTGAGAATTTCTATTTGGAGGAGCCTTCTTTAAGTGCCATTCTTCAAACGATTCAAACATACCAAAAACTATCTACTGCATTGCAGGCGAGATCATCGGAACTGCCCTTGTTGTTTGCCTTGTTTCCAGTTGAAGACGCATCAAAATTGATTGTCGCCGCCATCGGTAAAGTGCTGGATGAGTTTGGTGAAATATCGGCTAGAGCTACGCCCCAGTACGCAAAAATATCGCAAGAAATCAATCGATTGGAAGGTGAGGCGCGCAATGTGATGCGGGGTATTTTTAGGGAATGGAAATCGCTGGGATTTACGGCGGAAACAGATGTCACTGTGCGCGAAGAGCGATTGGTGATTCCCGTTCTGGCGGAGTTTAAGCGACGGGTTCAAGGATTTGTGAAAGATATTTCGGCCACGGGGAAAATCTTATACGTGGAGCCAACGCAGATGTTGGAGATGAATAATCGCCTCAAAGAACTGTTTGCTGAGAAACGGCGGGAGCGGGAGCGGATTTTACGACAGATTACGGCCGAATTGTCGCCCCATCAAATCGTACTGGAGGAAATCATGGATCGACTGATTCAGATGGATTTTGCCTTGGCGAAATGGGACTGGTGCATCGCAGAGAAGGCGGAACGTCCGAAAGTGAGCTCGGTGCCTCAAGTGGTGTTGCGCAGGGCTTATCACCCAGTGTTGCGAAGGCAGTTAAAGCAATTGAAAAAGGAAGCGATTCCGTTATCGATGGTCTTGAGCGATCAGCGCATCATGGTTGTCAGCGGTCCAAATGCAGGGGGTAAATCGGTGGTATTGAAAACCGTTTTGCTTATGCAGTATATGGTTCAGTGCGGGTTGTTTGTTACGGCGGATCCCGAAAGTCGTTTTGGCGTCTTTGATTATTTGGGGATTGATTGTGGTGATGGCCAAGACATTGAGCAGGGTTTGAGTACGTTTAGTGCGCATTTGCATCATCTAAAAAACTTACTTTCTCATTCGTCGGATCGTGCTTTGATTGGTATGGATGAAATTGGTGCGGGTACGGATCCTCGATTTGGGGCACCGATTGCCCAGGCGGTGTTGGAGCAGTTGTTGGAAACCGGGGCTTTTGTGATCGCAACGACGCACTTTTCGCAATTGCGAGAGTGGGGCATGGGGATTTCTGAGGTGGTTCAAGCGAGTATGGCCTATGATGCTGAGGCGTTGAAGCCATTATATCATTTGGTTGTTGGAAAGCCCGGTTCGTCGTTTGCACTTGAGTTGATGCGTAAAACGGGTTTCGAATCGGATTGGATCGATCGTATCAAAACGTTGGCTGGTAAGCAGATGGGAAAAACGGAGGACTTGATGCTATCGTTGGAAAAACAAAATCAGCAGTTATTGCATCAGGTTGGAGCCTATAATGAAAAGCTGAAGCATTTGGAGGAGCTAACGACATCGTATCAGCAGTTGAAGGATAAGTTGCAGGCGAAACGACAAGAATATTTATTGTCGGCCCGCGACGAAGCAAAGAAATTGTTGGCCGAAACGAATCAGCAAATCGAAAATACGATACGAGCGATACGCGAACATGGGGCGGAGAAGGAAGCCACTTTGAAGGCCAGAAAGGCCTTGAGCGACTTTAAGGGTGATATGGAATCGGGTGAAAACTTGGGATCGGCAGTGAAGGGCAAAGGCGCTGGAATGCGGGGTGGGGTTGATGTGAAACCGAAAGTGAATGCCGCGATGGGTCAGGCTGGAAAAGTCGAATTGGGTGCTTCAAATCCGACTTCGGTGTCGGCGAATTCTAAGAGTTTGCAGGTTTCTAGCACCGATGTGCCTGTTACAAATGCAAAACAATTGGTGCCTGGCGCTTTGGTGAAAAGTACAGCTACGGAGGCGCAAGGTGAGGTTTTGGAAGTGAAGAAGGACAAGGCGTGGGTTGCGTTTGGTGTGATAAAAATGTGGGTTCCGATAGGGGAGTTGTTGCTGACAAAAAAGCCTATGGGTGGCAAGTCGGAAAAGACGGGTAAAACGGGCGGTTATCAGTGGGTGGAGCGACAATCATTATATAATACCAAGATTGATGTGCGTGGAAAGCGCATGGAGGAAGCAACGCAGGAGGTATTGACGTGGTTGGAGGAAGGGTATTCTTTGGGTCATCAACAGTTGAAAATTGTACATGGCAGAGGCGATGGTATTTTGCGTAAAGGATTGAAATCGCTGCTGAAGACGGTGAATTTTGTGCGGAGCTATCATCATGAAACGGAGGCCGAAGGGGGTGATGGGGCTTTGATGGTGCAATTATTGTAAAACATTTTTTCTGTGTTGGATTTATTGCCAAGGGTTGAGCGACTTTGGAGGATAGCGAGTATTTTTGTAAAATATGGCCATTATTCTCGATGGTAGCCTTGCTGCCGCCTCAATTAGAATAGAAATCGCCGAAGCGGTGAAATCAATTGTTGCTAAAGGCAATCGTCCTCCGGGTTTGGTTGCGATTTTGGTGGGTGAAGACGGTGCAAGTCAAACGTACGTTGGTGCTAAGAAAACCGCCTGCGATGAGGTGGGTTTTGCCGGCGATGTACGTCGTTTCGCCGCCGATATCACTGAAGCAGATTTGTTGGCAGAAATCGAAAAGATTAATTGCGATGAAACCATCGACGGATTAATTGTTCAGTTGCCATTGCCAAAACACATTTCAGAAGAGAAAGTAACCCAAGCCATTTTGCCAGGCAAAGACGTGGATGGGTTTCACGATATTAATATGGGAAAGTTAGCCAAGGGTGATGAAACTGGGGTGAAGCCTGCCACTCCTTATGGTGTTACTTTGTTGATGAAACATTATGGTATCGAGGCTTCGGGTAAGCATGTGGTTGTGGTTGGAAGAAGTAATATTGTTGGACGTCCGATGAGCATGTTGCTCTCTGCGGCGGCACATTATGGAAATGCGACGGTAACGCTTTGTCACAGTCGTACCAAGGATTTGGCATCATTCACCCGCATGGCAGATATTTTAGTTGTTGGATTGGGCAAGCCAGGTTTTGTTACCGCGGATATGGTTAAAGATGGCGCTGTAGTTATTGATGTGGGCACCACTCGCGTTGATGATGCAACACGCAAAAGTGGTTGGAGATTACGCGGTGATGTGGATTATGATGCTGTATTAGACAAAGTGAGCGCTATTACGCCTGTGCCAAAGGGTGTGGGTCCGATGACGATTACCGGTCTGATGATGAATACATTAGAGGTGTATAAAGCCAAGTTTAGATGATGCAATTTCCTGTAATGGAACATTTTTACACCATCCAGGGTGAAGGTGTTCATGCGGGTAAGCCAGCGTATTTTGTGCGTTTGGCGGGCTGCGATGTGGGATGTGTTTGGTGCGATGTAAAGGAGAGTTGGCCTACAGATGGTTTTCCGATGCATACGGCTTCTGAAATTTGTGATTGGGTGAAAGCTACGGCGGCAGAAATTGTCGTAATTACCGGTGGAGAACCCGCGATGTATGATTGCAATTCTTTGGTTGATTCGCTGCACGAGGTAGGTTATCGCGTCCATGTCGAAACTTCGGCGGCCTATCCACTGCAAGGGAATTACGATTGGGTTTGTATTTCGCCAAAGAAATTCAAGCAACCATCGGCGGGTGAGATGGGTAAGGCCCATGAGTTAAAGGTCATCGTATTTAATGATTCTGATTTTGAATGGGCAGAAAAGTGGGCTGAAACTTGTTCCACAGACTGTGCTTTATTGTTGCAGCCAGAATGGGAAAAGCGCGATAAAATGATGCCCAAGATTATTGATTATGTGAAGGAGAATCCTCGTTGGAGAATTTGTATTCAGACCCATAAAGTCATTAACGTGCCTTGATTTTACTCGAAAGGACACTCGATGTTTGGGTGTGTAACTTGCATTTGCGGGGATTGGTACGTGGATTGCGTGGTGCCTATTTTTGTAAATATGCGATATTTCGTGAAAGGACTGGTTTTGCTGCTGACGCTGTTGGCAATGATGTCCTTCCGAAGTATGCCCGAACCACCCAAAAAACCTAGAATCAACCCCTATGATTTGTCGGGGTATTCACGTTTTAGTGATACTACCGAGTTTCAGATCGACAGTTTTTTTCGCAGGATGTATCGTTATGGGATTTTTAATGGGACGTATTTGTTTCACAAGAATGATAGTCTGTGTTTTGGTGCGATGGGCTATGCCACCTTTTCGCAGTTGGATTCATTGAAGCCGGCTGATTTGTTTCAGTTGGCCAGTGTATCAAAAACCTTTACGGGGACCGCGATGATGATGCTGGTGCAGGATGGGTATTTAAAATTGTCGGACAGTGTTCATTGGTATATTCCGGAATTAACGCGTAGGAATTTGAGTTTGCAAAACCTTATCAGTCATAGCAGTGGGTTGCCAGATTATTTCTACTTCAATATGAAAGCATGGGATGATCCCAAAGCACATTTGACCAACGAGGATGTAGTTCAATTGTTGAATGCGCAACCGATCAATCATTTTGCGAAACCTGGTAGATACGATTATTGCAATAGCAATTATGCTTTGCTAGCGTTGATAGTGGAACGACAGACGGGTGTTGAGTTTAGAGAGTTTGTTAAGGATCGAATCATGAATCCTAGTGGGATGAAATATTCCCATTTGTGCAATTTTGATAGTTTGGGATTGGTGAATTACACGGTGCAGGGGTATGATAAAAAGCATGTGTTTGCCGACAATGTTTATAATGGCGCGATGGGTGATAAAGGGGTGTATTCCAACGTTTTTGAGATGTTGTCATTGGACCAAATGTTAAGGACAGATTATTTGTTGCATTCGGATATCAAGAATCAGATGGTAACGCCGCAAACCGCGGTAAGTGCGGATGCCTTCTATGCAAATGGTTGGAGGGTTAAATGGATCAACGGTCAGAAATGGAGTTTTCACAACGGATGGTGGAAGGGTTTCAGGACTTATTATTGGCGATGTTTGGAAGAGGACAAGTGTTTTGTTGTTTTGACCAATAACGTACAAGGTCCATTTTTGAGAACCATCGATATGGTGGGGTTACTAAAGTAATTAGCGGATCAGCGATTGTCGGTTAAGATAATTTTAATCGAATAATTTTTGTATTGAGCGATGTAGGTCCCGGCGCTAAGGTTAGTTGGGATTTGGATATCGTGAGTGCTAGGCTGAGCATCGGAAATTGGCGTTTTGAAACATAACCGCCCCGCCATATTGTAGATGTTTAGGTCTTTGTAAACGTTTAATTCGTTTTTTTGCTGGTACTCACCTGTATTTGCGGTTGCCACCACGTGGATCGAATTAGAACTCGTATTGAAATAAAGGGGTCGCTTGGTTTGATTGGGATATATTCCGCTGGTGTTAGTTGCCACTTGATGAATGACGCCCACCGCATCCAAGTCGAAGCCGGAGCTAGCAAATGGGGTAGGCCAGGGATCGTTGATGATTCTGTTTTTACTATCGCGCTGCGCGTAGAGTGTATCAATGCTTCCCACCACATCAATAATTCTGACATAGCGAATTTCGTTGGTTCTGATGTTGCTCATCATGGCCAGATCATTTAAATCAAAGGGCGTACCATAGGGATGTCGGTATTTCCCAGCGAGGTTGTGAATTTTTGTCGGCTGGGTAAATCCAAATGCGCCGGTTTGGACTTTGGTTTGGGTGAGGCTTTCATTGGGGAATCTTGCCCAAGATTGACTGTCTGTGCTGACTTCTACGAAGGCCAATTCGAGGAAGGAATCGAGGAATGTGTTTTCGAAAACGGCGAAATCGAATCCGTTGCCATCTGCGATTGGCGGATCAAAAGTGAGGGTTGCGATGCCCCCATCGCCGAGTGATACCAAGCCGTTGGTGGATGCTTGACCGATGGCGGATTGGGCGGTTCCGACGGAGGCGTAGCCGGAGTCGGGTAGGTTGATTTGTTTGAGTCCTCGCTGAACATGGCATTTGGAGGCCCAATTGATAAAACAGGAACTGTCGGCCCGAAGGGCCGTGGACCCCGGCTGCCCTGCAGCCGGGGCGAACTGGGCAATGGCGTGCTGGGACGACATGGCAATAATTAAAATGACATATAGATTCCGGATGATATTTTTCGGAATTCTATTGATTATAGACATGCGCAGAGATTGAATTTTCCTGAATGCTTATGAAGTTGGGTGAAATGTCGTGCTTCGGTTGAATGGGATTCTTATTTATATCAATCAATATAGTTAGACTGTATTTATCAACCACCAATTTGCGCTTCGATTTTCAAAATAATTTCATCGCAGGCAGCATGATTTTTCGCCAGAACGGCTCTTGCTTCTGCCACGATATTCTCCGCCCAGGTTTTGTCGCTCAGACCTTGTGCATTAATCAATACATTGAGCCAAGCACCGCGGACAGCCGTTTTGATGCAAAGTGCACCTACGCCCACATCAGACAAAGAATTGGGGTTGCCATGTTCTGCCATCTGTTTTAAAAGAGGGATGCATTCAAAGGCGGTTTGCATCGTACGGAATGGAACTTGGGTTGCGTATTTTGATGCGTCTTGTATGGCTTGCTTCCTTGCTGATACTTGTTCTGGGGTGTCCTTGGGGAGGCCAAAAGCATCCATGATAGCATCAAAGGCACGTGTATCTTCATCTACCAATGCGATGAGCTTGTCTTTGAGTAGCTGACCTTGTTCGGCCCAGGGAGAGAATTCGTGTACGCGATCTTCCCAACCACGTTTGGCGGCGCTCAAGTTGGCCACCATGGTGCCCAACGCAGCGCCGAGGGCCCCCGCCAACGCGGAAATGCTGCCCCCTCCGGGGGCAGCACTATCACTCGCCGTTTCGTCGGCAAAGCCGCGAACCGTCATGTTTACCAGTCGAGATTGCTTCTCATCGCTAAGCATATATTCAATTATTTTTTTCTTCGGATCAAATATACCCAATTCATTCAAGCCCATGCTACGAATGGCGCAATCAATCAGATCGGCCTCGCTCACGCCCGTACTCAAACCTTGCTTATCAAGGAAATACCGGCCCGCATCCAACAAAGGCTGCAAAGGAATCAATCCCACCAATTCGGAACCTGTTACCCGCACGCCGCGCTCGTCGGCCGACATTCGAGTTTCCTCAAAAGCAATATGCAAAGGACTGATTTTGTAATTGGTTAGGTTCATCGAGATCTGGGCCATGTTATACTCCTCAATATACCAGCCTATAGCTTTCACGCCCTTCAATTTGCCCGGAATACGGATGGGTTCCCCGTTTTCATCGTTCATGATTTTGCCGGAATAGGGGTTGCCTTCGCGTTTTACACGACCTGCTTCGCGGACATCAAAGGCGATGCGGTTGGCGATGCGGGTGCTTTTGGTATTCAGGTTTACGTTATATGCGATAAGGAAATCGCGGGCACCGATTACGGTGGCGCCGGCCGTGGCATTCATTACTGCAGGGCCGTAATCCGGCGCCCATTCTGGCAATTTGATTTTGTCAAAAAAGCCTTCGTACTCCCCGGCGCGTATCACACTGAGATTGTTTCTCTCAGGATTGGCTTGTGCGGATTCATATAAATACGTGGGGATTTGCAACTCTTCGGCGACGCGCTTAGCCAATTTCTGTGCATAAACCGCCGTCTCTTCCATGCTGATGCCGGAAATGGGGATGAGCGGACAAACATCGGTGGCGCCCATGCGGGGATGCTCTCCCGTGTGATTGCGCATGTCGATCAACTCAGCCGCCTTCTGAATTCCGCGAAAAACTGCCTCAATGACATCGTCGGGAGATCCAACCAAGGTGACAACAGTGCGGTTGGTGGCTTTGCCCGGATCTACATCTAATAAGCGAATTCCATCCACCGTTTCGATGGCGTCTGTAATGGCTTTGATGGTCTGAAGATCACGTCCTTCGCTGAAATTGGGTACACATTCGATGATCGGTTGCATATTGCAAATTTATCGTTTAACGCCCGAAGTTTAACGCTTATTTCATTGCGATTTCCCCTAAAGGATTTCGGCTGTTTGTAAAGAATAAGTCATCAAATCTATCCAAATTCCCTTAGATTTCGTTATTTTTGCGGTTCTTTATGACTCTCATCAAATCGATTTCTGGAATTCGTGGTACGTTGGGTGGTGTTAGCGGTGAAAACCTTACGCCCATTGATGTTGTCAAATACACCTCTGCCTATGGAAGCATGCTTTTGCAGCGCAAAAAAGGCAAAAGAGTTGTGGTTGGCCGTGATGCTCGAATTAGCGGTCCGTTGGTCCATGAATTGGTGATAAATACGCTGTTGGCATTGGGTTTAGACGTGTTAGATGCAGGCCTATGTACTACGCCAACAGTTGAAATGGCTGTGATGGAAGAAAAGGCCGCCGGTGGAATCATTCTAACAGCAAGCCATAACCCAAAACAATGGAATGCCTTAAAGTTGTTAAACCATAAAGGGGAATTTATTAGCGCACAAGACGGTGAAATCGTTTTGCAACTCGCAGAATCTGTAGATATTTCATTCGCAACCGTTGATCACTTGGGTACGCGTACTCAGAAGGATTATCTGCCGATGCATATCGAAAAGATATTGGCGTTGGAACTAGTAAAGCCTGAACTAATCGCTGCGCAGAAATATAGAATCGCAATCGACGCCGTGAACAGTGTCGGTGGAATTGCAGTGCCCGCGCTCTTAAAAGCCTTGGGTGTTGAAGAAATATTTGAAATCAATTGCGAACCCACTGGCCATTTCGCACATAATCCAGAACCATTGCCAGAACATTTAGGTCAGATTGCCTCAGAAGTGAAATCTTCAAAATGCGATTTGGGTATTGTGGTAGATCCTGATGTGGATCGTTTGGCTTTGATCTGCGATGATGCCGAGATGTTTGGCGAAGAATATACATTGGTAGCCGTTGCCGATTATTATTTGCGACATACCCCAGGACCAACCGTGAGTAATTTGAGCAGTACCCGTGCCTTGCGCGATATTACCGAAAAAGCAGGTCAGCGATACGAAGCAAGTGCTGTCGGTGAGGTCAATGTTGTCGAGAAAATGAAGGAAATCGGCGCTGTCATTGGTGGAGAAGGAAATGGCGGTATCATCGTTCCTGAATTACATTATGGTAGAGATGCATTGGCTGGTATCGCTTTGATATTGAGTCATTTGGCTGAAACTGGATTGAGCGCATCAGCACTCAGAGCCACCTATCCAAATTATCGTATGTCGAAAAATAAGGCAGAGTTACAAGCCGGAACCGACGTAGACGGTATTTTGGAGAAAATCCAAAAGAAATACAAAAAGCAACCAATCAATACGATTGATGGGGTGAGGATAGAATTCGATAACGATTGGGTGCATTTGCGCAAGAGCAATACCGAGCCGATCATTCGTATTTATGCCGAAAGCGATAGTATTAACACTGCAGAAAACCTTACACGTAAGATTTTGCAAGATATTGGTGATTTATTAAACTAAATTTGCGCCCCAATGGCAATGCAATGTGGTATCGTGGGACTTCCCAATGTAGGGAAATCAACCCTTTTTAATGCGGTTTCAAGCGCAAAAGCGCAGTCTGCAAATTTTCCTTTCTGTACAATTGAACCCAACGTAGGTACAATTACAGTTCCTGATGTTCGGATGAATAAATTGGCTGCTTTGGTGAATCCTCTGAGCTTGGTGCCTACCAACATCGAAATCGTGGATATCGCCGGTTTGGTGAAAGGTGCAAGCAAAGGCGATGGATTGGGCAATCAGTTTTTGGGGAATATCCGAAACACAAATGCCATTTTGCATGTTCTTCGTTGTTTTGACGACGATAATATAATTCACGTGGATGGTTCTGTGAATCCTGTGCGCGACAAAGAAATTATCGATACTGAATTGCAGTTGAAGGATTTGGAATCACTCGAAAAGAATATTTCAAAGGTGTTCAAACAAGCCAAAACGGGCGATAAAGATGCCTCAAAAATGTTGGAAGTGTGCGAAGCGTTTCAGGCCCATTTGTTGAAGGGTCAAAACGCAAGAACACTAGAAATTGAGCCGGAAAAAAGATTTTTTATTAAGGATTTGAATTTGTTAACCGACAAACCCGTTTTGTATGTGTGCAATGTGGATCCAGAGAGTGTGAATAATGGTAATGCATACGTTGAAGCGGTAAAAACTGCTATCGCCGGTGAGAATGCGGGTTTGATTTTGATTTCAGCAGCCATTGAAGCAGAAATTGCGGATTTGGAGAGTTTCGAGGATCGGCAAATGTTTCTCCTAGAAATGGGATTGGAAAAGAGTGGGGTAGAAAAGCTCATTCATGCCGCTTATAAGTTGTTGAACTATATTACCTACTTTACCGTGGGAGTGAAAGAAGTTCGTGCGTGGACCATCACCGAAGGGACGAAAGGCCCTGGTGCAGCCGGAGAAATTCACTCTGATTTTGAAAAAGGATTTATCCGCGCCGAGGTTATCGCTTATGAGGATTATATCCACTACGGTTCTGAAGCCGCCTGCCGGGAAGTTGGGAAGTTGCGTGTAGAAGGGAAAGAATACACCGTGAAAGACGGAGATTGTATGCACTTCCGCTTTAACGTTTAATTAGAAATTTTCGGGATTACTGATTTTGTTTTCGCTCACAAAGAGTGGGACTTCGCCATATTTTACTTTGTACAGTTTTTTGATATACGACCAACAATGTGATTGAAAATCACCAACACGGTCGCGAATTTTTTGTGAACCAAGAGGCTTTCCGCCGCGTGCCACTTCGCTAAATGATCTTCTTACCGGTTCGATGATCTGCTCACTCAACATATCTGCAAAATAATTGCCCGCCTTGGTGCATCGTTCGATCAATAATTGGGTCAGCTCTTCCTGGGCTTCTGCCTGTTCTTCAGCCGTTGGCAGTCGCTCCAAACTTTCCCATCGCGCCTCATGCTCATGAAACATCTTCGCTATCGATCGTTGGAATTTCTGCGCCGTGGCATCCATCTCCTGAAACTGCAATCGTATGGGCGATAATTCCGCAAATTTGGTCGTGATTTTGGCACTTTTTTCCTTGGAAATCGCAATCATCATCCCATTGAATTCGTAATGTAAATGCTTTACACCATAGACTTCCATCAATTGTTGCTTGTGATAGGCTTGACGTTTCTCTTCTAAAATTTCAAACAAGTCGCGGGTCTTGGCTTGGGATTCGTGAAATTCCAAAATCCGCTGATCGGTCATGATGTTCTGCGCCCGAATGGCCGTCAACAAAACCATTGAATCTAGGTTGGTGCATCGACTCAGTGCGACATAAACTTGGCCGGGTGCGAAACTCTTACCTGCATCGATCATCGCTTTTTCAAAGGTCAAGCCCTGACTTTTGTGTACGGTGATGGCCCATGCCAAACGAACAGGGAACTGCTCAAAGCTGCCAACTTCTTCCTGTTCAACAGTTTCTCCGGTGGGGTTGTAGTTGTAGCGTAGATTTTTCCATATTTCTCTTTCGATTTCCATGGCCGGCTTGCCATCGTTGCACTGAATAAAAATCGTATTGCCGCCAATATGGGTTACCGTACCAATTTTACCGTTGTAATATCGTTTTTCGTATGAGGTGTCGTTTTTGACAAACATCACCTGAGCGCCTTCTTTGAGTCGTAAAATTCCTTCGGTGGGGAAACTGCCTTCGTTGAATTCGCCAGATACTTTGGCAACGTATTGTTTTTCAGCGACATCCAGCTTTGCCAATTCCTTTTCGTTGATCCCTTCCGCCTGTTTGTTGTGGGTGGTAAGTGTGATCCATCCGGGCTCTTTGGGTTGAAAATCGGTTTGAATTCGTTCTGCAAGATTTTCGTAGTCCCAACTCTCCATCTGGTTGGAGCGAATTTGGTTCAATAGGTTGATGAACTGTCTATCGCTCTGACGATAAATGGTTTTTAACTCAATGGTAATCAGCTCAAGACTCGGAAAAACCTTAGATGAGAAGAAAAATTCCGTGGCATAGTAATGATAAATCAGCCCGCGTTCATGTTCGGTAACAACGGGTGGTAGCTGCAATAAATCGCCAATAAGGAGCAATTGAACGCCGCCGAAAGGTTTGGAACTGTTTCTGGCAAATCGAAGGGCTGTGTCTATCGCATCAAATAAATCGGCCCGAACCATGGAAATTTCATCAATCACCAGCAATTCAAGCGCTTGGAATAGGTCGCGTTTTACTTTTGGGTAATGAAAATGCTCCCGAATCATCGGCGTATTGTTGGCAACGTTCGGATCTACCGGCTCGTTGGTGGGCACATAAGCTCGGGTGGGAAGCCCAAACAT
>CAMBTR010000023.1 GCA_945870885.1 Chryseobacterium gleum
GGCCTCGGAAAAGTGAGGAAAAACTTGGGAAAAGTGCTTTCAGGCGGCGAAAGACGTCGTACCGAAATCGCCCGAGCCCTCGCAACCGACCCAAAATTTATCCTTCTTGATGAGCCTTTTGCTGGGGTCGACCCAATAGCGGTGGAGGATATCCAGCAAATTGTGGCAAAACTGAAGCAAAAAAATATTGGGATATTGATCACAGACCACAACGTACAAGAAACTTTAAGCATTACCGATCGGGCGTATTTATTGTTTGAAGGCAAGTTGTTAAAACATGGAACAGCCCAGGAATTGGCGAACGATGAGATGGTGAGGAAGGTTTATTTGGGACAGAACTTTGAACTGCGCAGATCCAAATCTGCCACGGAACCATTGGGTTAAGTCGAATAAAACCCACTTTAGCAACTTCTATGCGCCTCATTGTTTCAGACTCAACCGATGTGTATTACAACTTAGCAGCTGAGTCCCATTTTTTGCACCACACGGACGAGAATGTGATACTATTATGGCGCAGCGAAAGTGCGGTTGTCTGTGGCAAGCACCAAAACATTTGTGCGGAAATCAATTATGCTGCCTGTAGGCAGCTAAATATTGCACCTGCCCGCCGCGTAAGCGGCGGGGGCACAGTCTACCACGACCTCGGCAACCTAAATTTTTCATTCATCCAAGACCTCGGTACAACACTAGATAAAGCAGTCAATTATAAACGGTTCTTGGAACCCATCCGCCAAGCACTCCTAGAGATGGGCATCGAAACAACCTACTCAGAGCGCGACGATCTGCTCTATAACGGCGTCAAATTTTCCGGCAACGCCCAACACATCTTCCAACAAAAAAAACGCGTTTTACACCACGGCACCCTGCTCTTAAATGCCAACATCCATAACCTTGGAAAAGCACTTCACTCCGAAGGCCAGTACCAAGACAAAGCCGTAAAAAGCAACAAATCTTCCGTTACTAACTTAGGCTATCACTTTCCGGATCTTCAAAAAATCGACCAAACCATAGCCACATTGGCACAAAAACTCGCAACTATTACCCAATCAGCAATCTCCTCAATCCAGCCCAACGAAGACCATCAAATCAAACAATTAAAAACGGAGAAGTTCGTATCGCTGGAATGGATCTTTGGATACTCACCATCCTACCAACATCAAAGAGTAATCACTGCCAAAGAAACCAGCTATCATTTAAAAATGACAGTTACCAAAGGCATCATCACAGAATTTACTCTCTACGATGAGCACGGAAACGCCGAATTTACAGAGTCCTGTCAAGCATCTGTTAATCAACCAATTGCCCCACAAACTTTCGCGTCAGCATTCGCAAATACCCTGTTCCAAAACGAGGCCGAATACAATCAATTCTTCTAAATAAACCAATACACACAATTCTTCTAATTAGCCAAAGCAATCAAAATGAATAAGTCGGAACGCGTTCAATTTATCCTCTCCAAATTGGAAGAGTTATACCCGGAAACGCCCATTCCGCTCAATCACAGCGATCCATATACCCTATTAATTGCTGTCCTCCTCAGCGCCCAATGCACCGACGAACGCGTAAATCAAATTACACCGCTCCTTTTTGCCAAGGCCAACAATCCAACCGATATGCTCAAACTCTCGGTGGAAGAAATCCAAAACATTATTCGGCCTTGTGGTTTATCGCCAATGAAAAGCAAAGGCATCTACGGACTCTCCAAAATGATCATGGAAGAACACGGAGGGCTCGTGCCGCAGTCGTTTGAAGCGTTGGAGGCAATGCCTTCGGTTGGACATAAAACGGCCTCTGTGGTGATGTCGCAAGCGTTTGGATTCCCTGCTTTCCCGGTCGACACCCACATTCACCGATTGGCTTATCGATGGCGATTGAGCCCTGCCAAAAACGTGGAACAGACCGAAAAGGACCTAAAACGACAAATACCAGAAGGACTTTGGAATAAAGCACACCTTCAAATCATTTTCATGGGTCGAGAATACTGCCCGGCAAGAGGTCATATCATTGAAAAATGCCCCATCTGCTCCGTCTTAGGATGTCGCGAAAAATCTAAATAACATGAGATTAACCAAATATGGTTTGATATGCCCTCAGATTTCAAGCTGGGGAACTGTAAAACCCAAAAATCAATTACAAATCGCAGCGATAATCTGATCCGAAGAAACACCTTCGGCCTCTGCCTTAAAGTTTCTTACGATACGATGCCTTAGCACCCACTTAGATACGGCAACGATGTCCTCGCGATCCACACTGAATTTACCATGCATCAAAGCGTGACATTTACCAGCCAAAATCAAATTTTGACCTGCTCTTGGTCCGGCACCATAAGACAAATATTGATTTGCCATTGCATGTGATCCCGATTGTCCAGGTCGAGTTTGCTGAACCATCTGAACCACTTGCTCAAAAACATGATCCGTAACTGGAACCGCTCTAACCAAAGCCTGAAATTCCTTGATCTGTTGAGCAGAAATCACCGAGTTCGCTTTTCCCTGCGCACTACCCGTGGTTTGTTTTAAAATATTGACTTCTTCCTCAAACCCAGGATAGTCCAAAATTACTTGGAACATAAAACGATCCAACTGCGCTTCTGGCAAGGGATAAGTACCTTCTTGTTCGATGGGGTTCTGGGTTGCCAAAACAAAGAATGGCTCCTCCAACTGATATCTTTGTCCTCCCGCCGTAACCTGTCGCTCCTGCATCGCTTCTAACAAAGCAGCCTGCGTTTTTGGGGGTGTACGATTGATCTCGTCAGCCAATATGATATTGGAAAAAATGGGACCCTTTACAAAATGAAACTGTCTTGCATCGTCCAAAATCTCACTTCCTACTATGTCGGATGGCATCAAATCGGGGGTGAACTGAATCCGGTTGAACGACAAATCCATGGTTTCTGAAAGTGTCTTTACGAGCAAGGTTTTAGCCAGACCGGGCACACCAACCATCAACACGTGGCCATGACAAAATACGGCATTGATTAGGGCATCTATTACTTCATGCTGACCTACAACTACTTTGCTGATTTCGGCACGCAAGGCCAATACTTTGGCCGAAAAATCCTTTGCAGTTGAAACGATATCACTCATGTTCCCAAGATTTCAAATTTTCACAATCAAATGTTCTACCCTTGAAACGGATATAATTGATGTTCCTATGCACTTTAATCCATTTTTGAAGGGTCTCATTTTTTTTCTTAAAGTCTGCCTGCATTTGAATTTTACTGTAATCCTGAATCAAATTGGCGGTATGCGGGGGTGTCACCGAGTTCACATAAATCATACGATACGCTGGTCTACCATCTTCCGTATTGATTAATGAAGGTTCCGATACCTCCCCTGGTTTCATTTTTTCGGCAATTTTTCTCACATCGGGTGGCAAACTCTCAAATTGCAACGTTTGCATCCCACTGCGCATATCTGTGAAATAGCCACATGTTCCCTTGTCGTAATTCATGAGTCTATCACCTGCAGTGGCATATTTTTTAACCGCATCGCACCATTGCATTTTATTTTCAACCAACAAATTATACGCTGAGTCTATCTTGTATAATGCCCGTGTAATATCGTCGTTTGTGTTCTCCGCACGGATTAGAATATGCGAGGCAACCACCTTTTCACCCCTTCGTTTAGAGACTCTCAAAATGTGGTAACCAAATTCCGTTTCAAAAATTTGACTCAAGCTATCTGGTTTCAACTTGAACGCCATTCGTTCAAATTCAGGTGCCATTTCCCCTCTACCAAATTCTGGCAACAGTCCGCCTTGGGCTTTTGAACCTGGGTCCATGCTATATGCACGTGCCAACTTCTCGAAACTCTCACCACGCAGAATACGCTTACGAACGGATTCCAATTGTTCCCTAGCAAATTCTTTAGACTCTAAACTCACTGGAGGAATCACAATCAACTGGGCAACTTCAACCTCAGTGGGAATCACTGGTAAACTATCCATCGGGATTGAATCATAAAAGGCCTTTACCTCCTGAGGTGAGATTTTCACATCACGCAAAATATTATTTCGCATGGCCTTAATCATCAATTCCTCTCTCATGAGCGGACGAATCTCCTCTTTCCAAACCGCAATTGATTTGCCCAAATACTTTTCCAATTGCTCGGTACTCCCAATCTTAGACCTATAGTAACGCAATCTGTTATCTATGGTATATTCTATTTCTTCGTCGGAAACCGGCAAACTATCAATCTCTGCCTGATGCAGCAATAACTTATTGACAATCAGCTCTTCAAGTACCATGCATTCGATGTCGGCGGGATTTCTACCACGCATGTCCATCTCCATTTGCATTTTATTCTCCTCCAATTCACTCCGCAAAATCACTTTATTACCCACCACAACCAATACACCATCCACATATTTCGGTGGCAATAATGGGCCCGATGTTTTTAATTGAGCCTGCGAAGTCGATGCAATCAAAATGCAAAGACCAACCAATATACCTTTCAAGTGTTGCACAGTATACCGAGTATTATTTCTGATTTACCAGTTTTGCTTCAATCGATTGAATCACAGATTCATTCACAGTAACAGGATACTTCAATCTCAAGGCCTCAATCCATTCACGCTCCAACTGCTCTTGATATTTGGAAGCAACCGGTCCCCGTGTTTCATCCAAAGTCTTAGGTCCAGCCGGTAAAAAGGCCTTCACCTTAACCACAACAAAATCATCACCAACAGGCCCAATGCTGTAAATTCCTGGCTTGCGATATTTTGGTTTTGCAGATTTCGCATCGTCAAACAACATGTTTAGCACACGAGATGGAACGAATAAAAACGTATCACCCATTTCATATTTGCCTGTTTTATAGGCATAATCCAACACGTTTCTCTTGGTGTGTTCACGACGAATACTATCTATGGAAATGCCTTTTTTCACTTCTTTTCCCACTGTTTTCATCATCTTAGCATCGTTGCAGAAGAATACCTCTACATCAAATCGATCACCCCAATTGTACTCACCTTGATGGGCGGCAAAAAACGTTGCCAAACCTGCTGAATCATTGTTGGCTTTATCCCAAACCAATTGCTGCATGCGGTTAAACATCAAAATGCCTTCTTTGTACTCTTGATAAATATCGCGGAATTCAACCGACTTCTCTTCCAAATGCTCGTCTTGATATTCAACACAAGTTTTGTCGATCCAAACATTTATCAAACGATCTAATCCTTCTTTTTTGCTTCCTTGAATAGCCTTGCTGTTGTAGGTTAGCTGAGTGCACAAATCACCCACTGAGTAAGACTGGTCAGCCAAATGAAATACTTCCATTTTACGCAAATTGTATTCTGTCTTCACCGGCTTTTTTGCAGGACCAGAAACTACAACATGCATCTCAGGAATCGACAACTCATCAAACTTGCCCTTCATAAAATTGCTGTCTAAATAACCGAGCAACGCAGACACGGCCTTCTGATTCATTGTAAATCCATTTTCATTTTTGATCTTAACAACCAAAGAATCCACCGATGTTTGAGAGCGCTGATTTTTCTGTACCTCCATCTTCAACATAGAATGCATCTCCTTGTCATCAAATGATTTCAAAGGACGAACATTCACTCGCTGAAGCAAATGCCAGCCAAAGTTGGTTCTGAAAGGCGCTGTAATATCACCATCCTTCTTCAATGTAAACGCCTGATCTGCCCAATATTGTCTGTCGATGTCACCCACGAATTGTGCTGTGTTGATGTAGTCCATGGCCCCGCCATTGTAACGACTGTTATAATCCTCGCTATAGGTTTTTGCCATGTTTTCAAAGGTTTCCTTGCCCCCCACCATATTCGCCGCTATTTCATCAATCTTCTTTCTTGCTTCAGTATCGCTGTTTTCATCTTTGTTCAACACGCGCACCAAAATATGATTCACTTTGATATCGCCACGATTGGCCCTTTTATCCGTAACCAACAAAATATGATAGCCAAATTCTGTTTTGAACACCGGTGAAATTCCACCTACTGCAGTATTATAGGCTTGATTTTCAAATTCATACACCACCTGCAAGGCCGTCATGTAACCCAAATCCCCACCACTGCTTTTGGTGCCAGCGTCTTCTGATTCGTTACGCGCCATATCGCCAAAATTTTCCGCCGTAGGATTGCGCATCAATTTTTGATGCATTTCCTCAATTTTATCCAACGCCTTTTTCTTATCCGCCTCTGAAGCATCCGCTGATACCAAAACCAAAATGTGAGATACTCTAACCTCATACTTCAAACGGTCATAAGCCTCCTTTATCAATGACTCCGTTACAGCACGATCGTACAAATAATTTCTCGCCAGCTGATCCCGATACATTTGCAACTCCTGAACATAAGCCGTAGCCGTGTCCAACCCTGCATCTTTGGCATCCTGAACCTTCAACTTGAATTTGATATACAAATCCAAATAACTGCGAATGTCTTTCGCCGAAATAGGATCCTCTTTTAAATTGATATTCTTAAGGAACTGACGTTCAAATTCATCAGCATATACCTTGTCTTGGTTGATACTGAAAACGAACGGCTTTGGCAATTGAACCGACAAGTTAACATCACCAAGTTTATCTTGTGTCATCTTTTCATTCTGGGCCGATACTGAACTCAGAATCAAACAACCCCCAACAAACAATCCAACAATTCTTTTCATAATCTATTTTATTTCTATAATCTTCAAAAATACAAACTCCTTATCAAAATTCTTAGACATCCGCAGATACAGTTGCCCATAAAACATCTATCAATTCTCCAACGCCTTGCTCGGTTACGGAACTAAAAAACATCACTTCCATTCCTTTCATTTGTTTTCTGATTTCGTCCTTCAATTCATCATCCAACATATCCGCCTTGCTTATGGCCACAATGCGCTGTTTAACAAGCAGTTCCGGATTGAATTTTTCCAACTCGCTCAACAACGTTAAAAACTCCTTTTTGTGGTCGGCACTATCGGCAGGTATCAAAAACAACAACGCCGCATTTCGTTCAATGTGACGCAAAAAACGATGGCCCAATCCTTTTCCCTCACTCGCCCCTTCGATGATTCCCGGAATATCAGCCACGATGAAGCTTCGATAATCGCGGTAATTTACCACACCCAAATTAGGCACCAATGTAGTAAACGCATAATCAGCAATTTCAGGCTTCGCCGCAGAAATAACACTTAAAAAAGTGCTCTTTCCAGCATTCGGAAATCCAACCAATCCTACATCGGCCAGAACCTTCAGCTCCAATACAATCCATTGCTCGATGCCCGTCTCTCCCGGTTGTGCATATTGGGGTGACTGGTTTACACTATTGGCAAAATGCCAGTTGCCCAAACCACCTCTACCACCCGGAACCAAAACCTTTTTTTCACCGTCTTCCGTGATTTCAAATAGAACCTCACCAGTCTCGGCATCCTTGGCTACTGTGCCCAAAGGAACTTCCAAGATCACCGATTCTCCATAGGCACCAGAACTGCGATTCTCACTACCGGCAATACCATCAGTGGCCATCACGTGCTTCCTATATTTCAAGTGAATCAATGTCCACAATTGGGAATTTCCCTGAAGAATAATGTCACCACCCTTTCCTCCATCGCCACCATCTGGACCCCCACGAGGATTCATTTTGGTACGATTATAATGCCTGCTACCAGGTCCGCCACTACCACTTCGGCAGCAAATCTTCACGTAATCAATAAAATTGCTATCGGCCATGAACCGCAAAGGTCGTTAAAAAACCTCCATCTATTGTATTTTCGCACCCGCAACCTTTATGTCAGCTCAATATACCTTTACTGAAATCGAAAAGAAATGGCAAGCCGAATGGGAAAAAAGTAGATTGTACTCAGTACAGATCGATCCCACTAAGCCCAAATACTATGCGCTCGACATGTTTCCTTACCCCTCCGGTAGTGGATTGCACGTGGGTCATCCCCTAGGTTACATCGCCAGCGATATCGTATCAAGATATAAAAGATTGAAAGGCTTTAATGTGTTGCATCCCATGGGCTACGACGCATTTGGTTTGCCAGCCGAACAATACGCCATCCAAACTGGACAGCATCCATCGGTAACAACCGAACAAAATATCAAACGATTTCGTGAACAGCTCAATATCATGGGCTTTTCCTATGATTGGGATCGACAAGTAAAAACATGCGACCCAAATTATTATCAATTTACTCAGTGGATTTTTGCACTTTTCTTTAATCATTGGTACAATAAATCTGCACAAAAAGCAGAACCCCTTTCTACGCTCGAAGCACATTTTTCTGCCAATGGATCCGCAGACCACAACGCACACGGTGGCAAAATAAGTGAATTCTCAGCCCAAGATTGGCAAGGATTTCCGCCCGTGCAGAAACACAATATCCTGAATCAATTTCGATTGGCTTTCATCGACGAAACCACAGTGAATTGGTGTGAAGCGATGGGCACAGTGCTAGCCAATGAAGAGGTAATCAATGGTCTCAGTGAGCGTGGTGGCTACCCCGTGATTCGCAAAAAAATGAAGCAATGGAGCTTGCGGATTACTGCCTATGCAGATCGACTCATAGAAGGACTCGAACGCATTCAATGGAGCGATGCCATCAAAGAAATTCAAAAAAATTGGATCGGCAGAAGTCAAGGCGCTGAAATTGATTTCGTTGTTCGTGGCACCCTAAAAACACTCAAAGTTTTCACCACCCGCCCCGACACCATCTTTGGCGCAACCTTTATGGTGGTGGCCCCAGAACTTGAAAATCTAAAGGAATTCTGCAGCGATGCGAAATGGCCTGCTGTTCAAGAATATGCCAACAAAGCGAAAAATCGCAGTGAAATCGATCGAATGGCCGATACCACAAAAACAGGCGTATTCACAGGTCTGGAAGCCATCAATCCATTTACCGGTGAACCCATTCCGATTTGGGTGAGCGATTACGTTTTGGCAAATTATGGCACCGGCGTCATTATGGCCGTTCCCGCACACGATGATAGAGATTTTGCTTTCGCAAAAGCCTTTAACCTATCCATCATACCCGTGATAAAACCCGCGCATACCGAACTTGAATTGCCCCTGACCGAATCCTTCAGTGCAAAAGAGGGAATCTGCTTTAACTCAGGATTCCTGGATGGATTGCCCGTGAAAGAAGCCATTCAAGCCGCCATTAACAAAGTAGAAAAAGCCGGTTGGGGTCAGGCCAAAGTGAATTACAAACTTCGTGAGGCGGGGTTTGGACGACAGCGTTATTGGGGAGAACCCTTCCCAATTACTTACAATAATGAGGGCATACCTCAACTTGAAAATCACCTACCGGTTGAACTCCCTCAAGTGGAAAGCTATAAACCCTCCGGAAATGGCGAAAGCCCTTTGTCTGCAGTAACCGATTGGGTAAACACACCTCAGGGTAACCGCGAAACAGATACAATGCCGGGTTGGGCAGGTAGTAGTTGGTATTTTCTTCGTTACACCGACCCAAACAATACGGAAGTATTTGCATCAAAAGAGGCGCTCCAATACTGGCAACAAGTAGATTTGTATGTGGGTGGTTCTGAACATGCAACGGGACACCTTCTCTACAGTCGTTTCTGGACAAAATTCCTCTTTGATCTCGGCTATATTTCTTGGGACGAACCCTTCCAAAGATTGGTAAATCAGGGGATGATTATGGGAGAGGACGGCCAGAAAATGAGCAAGCGTTGGGGCAATGTTGTTAACCCCGACGATGTCTGCGCCCAATACGGTGCCGATACCCTTAGAATGTACGAAATGTTTTTGGGTCCACTTACCGATTCAAAGCCTTGGAATACCAACGGAATTGAGGGTGTAAGTAGATTCTTCGGCAAATTCTGGCGTCTATTTTACGATGGCGAAAACTGGGCGGTATCAACTGAAAAAGCATCGAACGAGGAATTAAAAATACTGCACAAAACCATCAAGAAGGTGACAGAAGACATCGAAAGCATGAGTTTCAACACTTCAGTTTCTGCTTTCATGGTAGCAACCAATGAACTCGGTACGTTAAAATGCAGAAAGCGTGAAATTCTAGAGCCCATCTTGATTCTATTGGCTCCGTTTGCACCCCACATTGCAGAAGAATTATGGCATCAGTTGGGTAACAAAGAGAGCATACACATCGCAAATTGGCCACAATACGATGCGTCGTTTTTGGTAGAAAATTCTTTCAACTACCCCATTAGCATCAACGGAAAAACCCGGGCACAAATGGAATTCGAACTTACCGCATCAGAGGACGAAATCAAACAAGCCGTTTTAAACCATGACATGGTAATCAAATGGATGGAAGGAAAACCCCTCAAAAAGTTTATCCTCGTAAAGGGAAGAATAGTAAACGTGGTGGTGTAATTAACAATTATTCAGCAACTACAGTTGCTTTCTGACCTTCAAATTCAATCACCGCACCGGGGTATAATTTGTTGCGTTTGCGAAATTCTTGAACGCCGTCTACTACAACCAATCCCTCTGTGATCATTTCATTTGCCATGGCTCCGCTTTCCACCCAACCCAAGAGTTTAAGTGCCTGATTTAGCTGGATGTAAGGTGTATGGATTGAAATGGTTTCCATTAGATGGAGAAGCTCTCGCCACAACCACAAGTGCGAGAAGCATTGGGATTGATAAAATTAAATCCCTTGCCGTTCAATCCATCTGTGAAGTCTAATTCTGTCCCACACAAGTATAGGAAACTCTTCATATCACAAACGATCGTCAACCTATCATCTCCGAATTTCATGTCACCAGGCTTACTCTCATTGTCGAAATCCAACTCATAAGTAAGACCAGAACAACCGCCACCTTTTACGCCAACGCGCAAGAAATACTCTGCACCAAGAATATTTGACTCACGCATCAAATCATATGCCTTTGTTAAGGCCTTGTCCGTAATGCTGATTTCATTTCCTTGGGCAATCATATCCTATCCTAGTAATGAACTTTTGTACTTTCAATGGGTTCCAATCCATTCTTGCCACGATAATCATTGATCGCAGAACGAATTGCATCTTCAGCCAATACAGAACAGTGAATTTTTACCGGTGGCAAAGCCAACTCTTCCACAATTTCCATGTTGTCGATGTTCAAAGCATCGTCGATCGACTTGCCCTTTAACCATTCGGTAGCCAACGACGAAGAAGCGATGGCAGAACCACATCCAAATGTTTTGAATTTAGCGTCTTGAATGATACCCGTTGTCTCATCGACTTCAATTTGCAAACGCATCACGTCTCCACATTCCGGAGCACCTACCAAACCAGTTCCTACGTTGGTTTTTGATTTATCCAAAGTACCAATGTTTCTTGGGTTGGTGTAATGATCGATTACTTTATCTGAGTATGCCATATTTTTTCTTTTACAAATTTACAATTTGGTGTGATTCTAAACAAACAATCAATGTTCGCTCCACTGAATAGATTTTAAATCAATGCCTTCCTTAAACATCTCCCACAATGGGCTCATCTCACGCAATTTGGTTACCGCTTCCTTCACCAAATTAATCGTATAGTCGATTTCGGCTTCGGTAGTGAAACGACCCAAACCAAAACGCAATGAACTGTGCGCCAATTCATCGTCTAGACCCAAACTCTTCAATACATAACTAGGCTCCAATGATGCCGATGTACACGCAGATCCACTAGAAACCGCAACGTCCTTCACGCCCATCATCAAACCTTCACCTTCTACATATTTAAAACTGATATTGGTAGTATGCGGAAGTCTGTATTCCTTGTTACCATTCAAATAACTCTCTTCCAATGTCAACAATTCGCGCTCTAAACGATCCCTCATTCCACTCAAACGAGTGCTTTCTTCAGCCATATCCGTCTTCGCGATTTCGCAAGCTTTTCCAAATCCTACGATGCCAGTTACGTTCAAAGTTCCACTACGCATACCTCTTTCGTGGCCACCACCATCCATTTGAGCGGTCACTTTTACACGTGGATTTTTACGACGAACATATAAAGCGCCAACGCCTTTTGGACCGTACATTTTGTGCGCTGTAAAACTCATCAAATCAATGTGATCAGCCAATACATCAACCGGTATTTTGCCTACCGCTTGGGTTGCATCACTATGAAACAAAACGCCATGCTTTTTGCAAATTGCACCAATCTCAGTGATTTTCTGTACCACACCCAATTCGTTGTTACCATACATAACGGTTACCAAAATAGTATTCGGTTTGATAGCAGCCTCAATGACAGCTGGATCGATCATTCCATCGTAACCCACCGACAAATAGGTAACCTCCGCACCAAGTTTTTCTAAATGCTTGCAAGCATCTAAAACCGCCTTATGCTCTGTTGAAAGTGTAATGATATGATTGCCCTTGCTCGCGTACATTTCAAAAACACCCTTGATGGCCAAATTATTACTCTCTGTGGCTCCACTAGTGAAGATGATTTCCTTTTCGCTCGCTCCAATCAAAGAAGCAACCTGACCACGGGCATAATCGACGGCTTCCTCAGCAGCCCATCCAAAGGGATGACTCTTGCTGGCGGCGTTCCCATAAATTTCCAAAAAATAAGGTTTCATGGCTTCAAACACACGGGGGTCCATCTGTGTGGTTGCATTGTTGTCGAGGTATATTGGCAATTTTAACATGATATCAAAAGTTATTTAGATACTTTCTAAACTGCAAAATTAACGTATAAGCAGAATGTTTGCTTTCTTATTTTTAGTTTATCGCAAAAGAATGTTCTTTGTATGTGAAATGAGCGTAAAAAAACTTGAACACATTGGAATCGCCGTGAAAGATTTAGCAGCCGCTGAAGCGCTATTTACAAAGCTATTGGGCTGCGAGCCCTACAAACGCGAAACTGTTGAAAGCGAGCACGTAATCACTTCGTTTTTCCAAGTGGGCGACGTAAAAATTGAGCTCTTAGCTGCCTCAAACGACCAAAGTACGATCGCCAATTTCATCGAAAAAAGAGGTGAGGGTTTGCATCATTTGGCTTTTGAAGTGGACAACATAAAAAGTTCTCTAACAGAAAAATCTCAAGAGGGTTTCCAACTGATTCATCAGGAACCCAAAGATGGGGCCGACAATAAACAAATCGCGTTCCTGCACCCCCAATCAACGGGTGGTGTCCTTACAGAATTTTGTCAAGATAAAGGCGAAATCGCGGTAGGTTAATTAAACCAAATCCTTCAAGAAGGTCAGCAGGTAAATTCCCATGCCCGAAAACAACAATCCCAAGACCAAGTCTAAATGACGAATTCGCTCCTCGGTTAGATAATGCTTGATTTTACTGGCGCCCCAAGAAACCCCTAACTCCGTTAGGAACACGGTTGCCAAGGCCGCTAGACCAAATACCCACTTTCCGTTGTAGTCAAATCCCGAACCCGGTGGCAAACTAAAAAGACCCAACCACCATACAATATTGACAGGATTCAACATGTTAATTGTCAATGCTTTGATAAAAAGTTGCTTGTCCTGCATTTGATTGATACGCAGCTCAAAGCCACCATCTTTCTTTGATCTTTGATGATGTAGAAAGTGCTGAATTGCCAATCCAAAAAAGACCAACGAGCCCACCAAAGATATCCAAACCCTGTATTCATTTAACTGCTGAGTGATGAATTCTGAAAAATGCAACGCCAACAATATGTAAAGAAAATCTCCCGTAATCACACCCAAAGCCAACGGCAAACCCTTCTTTACACCCCCCACCAAACCCGCTTGAACAAGCAGAAAAAAGATGGCTCCAAGCGAAATACTCATCACAAATCCCGTTACAAGTCCATATAAAAGCGGTGTATTCATGTTGATTTATTGAGATAATTGATGGTAAAATCAACTTGCGCCGATTCCTAACTGCAAGTTTACAATTCCCGAATCAATAAATCCCAATAAAAATAGACCTCCCCAAGCCATACCAAAAAGTATGTGTAAAAGTTGGGGAATAGAACCCCTAATTACAAAGCCTCCGGCCCACATAGGCGTTGTAATTTTGACTCAATGAGTTTCTTTTCATCAGACTGGGACGACGAAGACGAAGAAGATGTTTTTCAAGGCGATTTAGATGCCTTGGTTCGCGACTTCGAAAGCAAACAACGTTCAAATTTTTCCGCCAGAGAATGGTTGGAATTATACCGCTATTACGCAAGTCAGTTTCCTGCTCAAACAGGACAATATCGCGCCGATACTTACATTAAAGTAATTCTAGAAACCGCAATCAACCAATTTCCATACATGGCAATTTTTACCCTTCACTTGGTGGAATGGTTGGTGCGAGATCAAAAATATACCAAAGCCCGGATAGCAATTACCCAAGCCCTAAAATATACCCCTTTTGAACCAGCCCTAGGTTTCATGCAAGCCCTCATCCTTAGCATACAAGGGAATAAGAAAAAAGCGTTAGAAGAGTTAACAACTGTTCTTCAAAATGTGGGCGACGAAGAGGCAATGCTGGAAGACTTTTTGGAAATTTCCCTTTTCCATGGTCAGTTCGAAATGGCGATGCCAGTACTCGAAAAAGCACTAGATACCGGTGCCGAAGTGAGTGTTATCCTTGAAAAATACATCGAGAAAGCAGAAGAAGGTGGATTGGTAGATGCTTTGATTCCAATGATTCAGCGAATTATCGATAAGGACCCTTATTCCGCAGAGGCTTGGTATGTTTTGGGTTCGGGATATATGGCGCAAGGTGACCATGAGCAGGCTTTGAAAGCATTGGATTTTGCCGTAACCATCAATGAAAATTTCGCCGACGCTTGGATAACCTTCCTAGAGTGCACCTACGAACTCGGTCATTACGACAAGTTCATCATCCAATACAAAGAACTTCAAACACGTTTTCCGAAAAAAACCTTTATTGAAGTAGAAGGCCTCCTTGCTTGGAGTCATTACGAGCAAAACGATATCAAAACTTGTCGTTCCATCTACAAAGAAATCCTCAAAAATCAGCCCCAAGACGCCGAATGTTGGTATTCGATGGGCCTCACCTGGCATTACGAAGAGAATTATTCAGCCGCCATCCCATATTTAGAAAGGGCCTACGATTTAGACCATTTTGAATGTGATTATGGAATGGTGCTGGCATCGGCATATTTTGGTGCCAACTTACCCGAAAAATGGGAACCACTTTATGAATCGCTGACCATTGAACATGCAAGCAATCCTGAAGTTTGGTTAGACTTTAGTACCTCTCTTTACGAAACTGGAAACACCGACAAAGCATTGGATATAATTGAAACCGGTTTATTAAACAATCCAAAGCACAGTGGACTGTTTTATCGACTTGCCGCATTGTGTTATTTGAGTGGCCAAGCATCTGCAGCCCTCATTATTCTTGAGAAGGCACTTGAAATCAATGCCAATGAACACATTCAATTGTTTACCTTTGCACCCGAGCTAAAGAAAGCAACATCCATTTTGGCTTGCATCGCAAAATTTACAACCCCTAGAACTGGTATATGAACAAAGAATTATTCAACCTCAGTCAATTGCCCGACAGATCATCAAAGCCCCGCAACAATGGAATAACGATGGTTATGGATAAAGGGTTGAGCCTTCAAGAGGTTGAGAATTTTCTTGAAAGCGGAAGCCATTATACCGATATCGTAAAGTTGGGCTTTGGCACTAGCTTTTTCACCAACAAACTCCAAGACAAAATCAATCTATACAAGAGCGCTAACATCCCAGTTTATTTGGGTGGAACCTTGTTTGAGGCATATATCGTTCGAAACCAATTTGATGATTACGTTAAGCTGATCGAAAAACTCGGGATTACCCACATTGAGGTGAGCGATGGTAGTTTGGACATGAACCACGATGTTAAGTGCAATTACATCAACACGCTTGCCAAAAATTTTACGGTGTTGAGCGAAGTGGGAAGTAAAGATGCTGAAAAAATCATCCCTCCCTACGAGTGGATTGAGCAAATGGAAACCGAATTACAAGCAGGTGCATGGAAAGTGATCGGTGAGGCTAGAGAATCAGGAACTGTGGGTATTTTTAGAGGTACCGGCGAAGTGCGTTCAGGATTGGTGGCTGAAATCATCCGCAAAATCCCGCAAGCCGATGTGATCTGGGAAGCACCCAAAAAAGAACAACAAGTGTGGTTTATCCAACTCTACGGCAGCAACGTAAACCTTGGAAACATTGCGCCAAACGAGATTATTCCCCTAGAAACGTTGAGAATGGGCTTGCGTGGAGATAGCTTCCATTTCTTTTTGAATCCCTAAAGAATCAAAATTTTCCTGCTGTTTGGAGCTACGAAAGGTGCAGAGCTAGGAGGCACCAAAGGCCTAAAGTCTTCTTATTTGAATCGATCTACCAAACCGCTCAGGTTTTCATAGGTCTGATATCCCAAAACGCGACCTACAACTTGTCCCCTTTTGAAGAAAATTACCGTTGGATAACCTTCCAAACGATATCTGTCAGCGATACTGGCCTGTGCTTCGGCATCTACTTGTAAAACAATCACATCCTTTGAACGAGTTTCGCGCACTTGCTGAACAAATGGAGCCATTTTCTTACATGGTCCGCACCAAGTAGTGTAAAAATCAACCATCACCAATTTATCGCCAGCGATAGCCGCATCAAAAGACTTTTCTGTAATCACAGTTTCGTGTGAATCTTGTACTTTACTCTGGCAAGAAACCTGACCAAATATCGCAAAAGCGATAACTGATAAAAATAAATGACCGGAAAAACGCATTTTGCTCATGTTTTATAATTTATCACAAAGGTACTTATTCAATTTGCATATTTTTGTTGCATGGCTGCGCCCAAAATAGATTTATCTGTAATCATTCCCATCTACAATGAGGAAATGAACCTTGTTCCCATGAACAACAGAATTATCTCGGCGCTATCCCCCTTGGGCATTCAGTATGAAATTGTCTATGTAAACGATGGCTCTAAAGACAACAGCCTTCCAATCATCATAGGGCTTTCGGAAGAAAACGCATCGGTGAAATACATCGATTTTTCGAGGAACTTTGGACATCAAATCGCTATTTCGGCTGGTTTAGAGCACGCTGTAGGTGAGAGAATTGTGATTATGGACGGCGATGGTCAAGATCCGCCAGAACTCATTCCAGATCTATTGAAAAAGTCGCTAGAGGGATTTGAAGTGGTTTATGCCAAACGCAAAAAACGCAAAGGGGAGTCCTTCCTTAAAAAGCTTACCGCCAAATTGTTCTATAGATTTCTAGCAAACATCACCCAGATTGAAATTCCATTGGATACGGGTGACTTTAGATTGATTCATCGCAAAGTGCAAAAAGTGCTTCTAAACATGCCCGAACAGCATAAATATCTGCGCGGACAAATTGCTTGGATAGGATTTAATTCAACGTTTGTTGATTACGACCGTGAAGAACGCATGGGTGGAAATACCAAATTCACTTACGGCAAGATGATGCGATTCGCCACCGACGGAATTTCTGGCTTCAGCAACTGGCCACTAAAGGTCGCTACGATGTTGGGTTTTGCCGTTTCTGGTATTGCCTTCATGCTCATCATCTATAGTCTATATCAAAAATTCTATGGCTTCACTGAAGTCGGTTGGACATCCTTGCACATATCCGTACTCTTTCTAGGTGGCGTTCAATTGCTCGGCATCGGCATCCTCGGTGAATACTTGGGTCGGGTGAGCGAAAATGTTAAAAACAGGCCGACATACATCGTGAAAAACAGCAATATCCAAACACTTAACGAATCCTAAATCGTGCAAGAACGTCATCCCGACCGCCCCTTTTGGATTTTTTGGATCATCATTCAATTGGGATTGGGCTGGTTGGATTTAATTAATATGCCCGTTTTTGGAATGCACCAAGGGGCCCAAGCCGATCGTGCTTGTGTTGCATGGAATTTCTGGCATGAATCCATGAATTTTTTTGAACCCCGAGTGATGGAAAACCGCGCCGCCGAAGGCGTCGCGGGCATGGAATTCCCAATCCTACCCTATATCACCGCCCTACTTTATCAAATTTTTGGCTTCAAACCCATCATCTACCGCCTGCTCATCGGTGGCCTCGTCACCTACGGAATGTGGGCCGCTTGGAGAATTTTATCCCTACATATCCCACGTACCCTCAGCAAATTAGCCCTGCTCGGCATCTATTACCTATCTCCCACCTTTGTCTTTTATACCTGGAATTTTCTATCCGACCCCGCCGCACTGTCGCTTGCAATCATAGCCCTCTACCACTGGGTCCAATGGCAATACAACATCGACACCAAGAAAAATTGGATCATCTATCTCATACTTATCACCTTCACCGGACTGATCAAAGTTTCATTCCTCATCGTTCACATCTCCGTTTGCCTCGTCCTTTTCACACAATCGCGAAAGAAAAACCAATCCGTTGTTAAAACCGACGATAACACGTATCAAATTCTGGATGAAACCGAAGATCGCATCAACTTCCCAAAATTCAACGCCCTTACACTCATCCTGCCCATTCTGCCCATCGTTGGCTGGGTTACCTATGCCAAACACCTAACCGATCTCACCTACAACACCCATTTCCTGCAACAAATCAATCCCAGTCATTCCGTCTCCGAATTCATCTCCGTTACCCAATACAGCCTCAACACATGGGTCGATTCGCTCTATATCCCCTGGTGTATCACCGGCATCCTCTTGGTTTGGGTTTTTACGATGATAAAAAACAGGACATCTCTTTCCATTTTTGAACAACTCAGCGTCTGGCTATTCCTGGGTTTCGCCGGGCTTTACGTCCTTTTTCACTTGCAATTCCGCTACCACGATTACTACTTCTTGTCCGCCTGGCCCTTTATTTTCTTTGCGATATTCTCGCTTCAACAACGATACCTCAACGGTCAAATCCTTCTCCAAGGACTACCAGCCATCGCAAGTATGTTAGGATTATGGATCATCCCATTTGTGAGTTTTGGACATGCCAATCGAATGCTTCATCACCGCTTTACCCCCAACGATTATTATGCGCAAAACGTAATAACAGATATTCGAGATTTAGAAATTCTAGGCAGCTGGCTAAAAAGCAATAATACCCAAGACCAAGAAGTATTCGTTGCCTTCGATCCATCGCCCAACACCGCCCTCTATGCCCTTCAAACCAAAGGAGTAAGGCTTGGACCCGATTATCAAGCCGATCTCGCCAAAGACATTTACAATAGTAAAATTGCACAAAATCCACGTTTTAGAACATTAGGTTACATCGTAACCAACGATACTGCTAGATGGTTCAAAGAATACGCAAACATCGCCGTACCAACGCCATCGCACAAACCCCTCACCCAAAGTGGGAAGTGGTTCATCTTCTCAATCAAATAAGTTTACAGCTTACAGCGAACGCCAAAAGAAATTCCAGCACCATGCTGACGCTTGGGCAATATCCACGCCTCTAAGCCCCGCAAATCAAACATAAAACTGGTTTGCCCCATCCCAATGATGTTGGATTTCAAAAAGCCCTTATAGCCCAAATTCCAAGTATCGAACCCGCCCAAACCCAAATAGTATTCAGAATAAAACGATGTCCATTTTTGTTCGCCTTTGGGACGGTAATAGGAACCCCAAGAGAGTGTGGTCGATAACACATAGCCAGGAATATTTAAATAGGTAAAATTCAAGTCCATGACATGATAAAAGGCCTGACCCAATCCCTTTTTTGAGTCAGCTTGCTCTTTTGGACGAACAGAAAACAACTCCTTCTGCGCATACAACGTAAACGGCGAAATAACCGTTCCAGACCGCTTTTGTGAATTGACCTTCAGCCTGGAATTCAACGTATCTCTCTGACTTGTAAACCAATTGCCCAATTGCAAATCACGAGAACTCACCACCGCTTGGGTTACTGTAACAGACTTAATTGGGGATTCACCCGCTGGCTTAAGTCCGCTCGTATTTTCATCCCAAGTATAACCCCGGCTATCCACCGACAGTGTAGGTAAAAACAAAACACCCAAATCTCTTACACCGTAATATATTGGCTTGGCCAACCGACCAGACTCAGAAGAACTAATATGCATCGTCCGATCCATCGTCATCATAACGCCCAAACCTTTTTGTCCAAATCCCAAACCCGCCGTGGATTGAGAGTAAAAACGACCGTTGATTAACACAGAATCCGCAATCGCACTTGTGTAAAGGCTCATGTCTTGCGTTTTTAATACATTGTATTGCGTAACCTGTGCAATAGAAAAATACAA
>CAMBTR010000024.1 GCA_945870885.1 Chryseobacterium gleum
AAAGGCTCCTCATCGATTTGCTCTGGCAACGCTTTTAACTCTTGAAAACAGACGATATCGGCGTTTTGCTCAGCCAAATAATCCACCAAACCCTTGCTCATCGCGCTGCGAATGCCATTCACATTATAGGAAATCACTTTCATAGAAAACAAAGATAAGGGGTCAATCAAAACACTCCATCAACAATAGATGTCCGTCTGAGTAAGAAATCTCCACAAACCCATCCACCTTCACTTCATTGGAACTTCCCGTGCTATGAGGCAACTCAAACGTATGATTCAGCAGAGGATAGACCAAATTTTGCGATATTATTCCCGATGCAACACCCACCGGAATCAAACTGATTTGCGTCCCCGCTGGATACCACTTCTTGAACTGCTTTGCCAACGGATACACCCTAGAATGATCGTCCAAAATACTCAATGTAATTTGATCATGATATCGCCATAAAGTAGCCATGTTGTTGATGGTATGATCTGCCCGTTTGCCCGTACCCCAAATGATATTTGCCGCTTTATGTCCTTTTGTAATCAGAAATTCAATGCCCTTTTGAAGGTCGGTTTTATCTTGATCCTCCGCCCAAATCCGCTGCACATCACCCATTTTTGCAATTGCCAATTCATCTGCGTTTGCACCGGAATCAAAATCGCCCAGCCACGCATCAAATCGAATATTTCGCTCAAGCAAACGGTGAACCGCACCATCCAAGGCCAAAACGTAGGGCGACCACTCCATCAACTGCTGCAACAAAGCATCGCCGCAATCCGCGCCATTGGCGATAATCAATGCCGGCTCTTGGTTGTCGCGTACAATGTGGTGTGAACTCATCCGATAAAAGTACATCAAAGTTCGTTCAAAAAAACCAGCGTTGTGGCACGAATTTTGGCAATTGAGCGTTGTAATGCAACAAGTATGAACAAACCAAAAATTCTCTGGGCAGACGACGAAATTGATCTTCTGAAACCGCATATCCTATTCCTTGAAAGCAAGGGTTATGAGATGAGCACAGTTACTAGTGGAAGAGACGCAATTGAAGCGGTGAAAAAGAACGAATACGACCTGGTATTTTTGGATGAAAACATGCCTGGAATCAATGGATTGGAAGCGCTGGCGCAAATCAAACAGCTAAAGCCCAACCTCCCCATTATTATGATCACCAAAAACGAGGAAGAGCATATCATGGAAGAGGCAATCGGTGCCAAAATCGCCGATTATTTAATCAAACCCGTACACCCCAACCAAATCCTACTAGCCCTCAAAAAGAATCTCGATGAACGTCGTTTGGTAAGCGAAAAAACCTCATTGGGCTATCGCAAAGAGTTTATGCAAATCGGGATGACGGTGAGCGATAAACTGAACTTCAATGAATGGAAAGACGTTTATAAAAAGCTTGTTTACTGGGAAATTGAGTTGGATAGCGCCGGAGAGGACAGTATGAAAGAAATCCTCGAAACCCAAAAATCAGACGCCAATCGCAACTTTACAAAATTCATCAAAGACAACTACCAAGGACTACTCAAACAAACGGGCGATGACGGTCCAACCATGAGTCATAACCTCTTTAGACGTGCCGTAAATCCGCATTTGGATGGCAATGTTCCGGTGTTTATGATTTTGATGGATAATTTACGATTCGACCAGTGGCGTGCCATTTCCGAAGTGATGCAAGAGCGATATCGCCTAGAAAACGACGATATGTATATGAGCATTTTACCGACCACAACGCAATATTGCCGAAACAGTATTTTCAGTGGTTTGCTGCCTCTAGAAATTGAAAAGCGCTTCCCCAACAAATGGAGCAACGATGAAGACGAGGGAGGCAAAAACATGTTCGAAAAGGACTTCTTGGAAGATTTACTCCAACGATTGCGTCGCGATATAAAATTCAGCTATACCAAAATTACCAATTTAGAAGCGGGGAAAAACCTTGTTGAACAAGTGCCAAACATGATGAAAAATAAGCTCAACGTGGTGGTTTACAATTTCGTGGATTCATTTTCTCATGCCCGGACCGACATTCACATCGTGAGGGAATTGGCCGAAGACGAAGCCGCCTATCGCAACGTGATGGCAACCTGGTTTAAGCATTCACCCCTTTGGGAAGCACTGCAATGGCTCGCCGATAAACCTTGCAAAGTGATTGTTACTACAGACCACGGCAGTATCCGCGTGAAAGACCCCATCAAAATTGTGGGCGATAAAAACGTGAATACGAACCTCAGGTACAAGCAAGGGAAAAACATCACTTACAACCCAAAGGAAGTGTATGAAGTAAAAAAACCGTATGATGTATTCTTGCCGCTGCAGCACCTCACTTCGAGCTTTGTTTTTGCTGGTGAAAACGATTTCTTTGCCTACCCCAACAACTACAATTACTACGTGAATTATTACAAAAATACGTTCCAACACGGAGGGATTAGTTTGGAAGAAATGTGCTGTCCGATTGCTGTTTTATCCCCAAAAAAATAAAATTGGCAACGCCTAAAATCGTCAATTTAAGTCCCCAGCGATGACCTCTTTCAAAACAACCGCATACATTGAGACCACAGAAAATCAACTTCAGGTGGTGATTGATGCCATCTTGGGGAGAGATTTATCCGCCTGGGTCTGTGATTATCCCTTTGGGGAATCGGGTCCGGACTTAATTGCTTTGGAAGGAAACCTCGGCGCGGGTAAAACAACCTTAAGCAAATTACTATGTGCCGCCTGGGGCTGTCAAAACGAAGTCAGTTCGCCCACCTTTGCTTTAGTGAATGAATACGAATTATTGGATTTCAAGGGTAAATTGTACCACCACGACTGGTATCGGGTGAAAGAGGCGGGGGAATTGTACGATGCCGGCATCGAAGAAATGCTCCACGAATACCCAAGTAAACACTTGATCGAATGGCCTGAAATTGGCGAGTTTTTCCTGCGCGATTTAGCCCAAAACTACAAAGCCAAAGTCCTTTGGGTGAACATCGAACACAAGGAAAACAGCCGCGAATACCGGTTGCGAATCTTAGGCGAGTAAAAGATTAGAATTCAGGCGTAATCAAAGACCTTTGTAAACCCTAACCAAGGGCAATGATTCTCGGTAAAATGATTGTACCAATTCCCAAGATTTCACCCCATTGCATTGTGGCAATTTTGGGCTAGGAATAGACTGTTGCTTTAAATGATCGCCAAAATCTATCCAATAGATTCTTTTGATGGGTACAAACGGCGAATCGCCGGGTTTCAATTGCGCATTGACCTTTGGCCACAGCGCATTTAGGGAATCCAATGAAAATCCACCCTCTAACTGTTCGGACGAAATACAATGAATTCGCCCTTGCAGCGGCGGCGGCAACAACATCCGATTCAACATGAGTGATTCCCCCTTCCCAATCACCAAGGCCGATGCATCCGCGGGTAACTGTTTACCCACCCATTCTAAGGCCTGATAGTTGGTCTGATGCCAGTAATCGATCTGCATGGGGTAACGTTTTATCAACTTCTGTCCCAATCCATTGAAATGGGTTTGATCACTTTCTAAGTACAATTCCGTTTTATTCTGCGTTTGATTGTCCTGCTTGGATAAAAATGCAAATAAATCTGGGCAAAAAATCCCGACAACACCCCCGACCAAGGCAATGCAAGTTCCAAATAACCATATTTTTAACCATTTGATGTGCGGAGTTAGTTTTTCAAATACGAAAACCCAGCAGCAGGTCGACAAAACAACAACCGGCAACAATAGAAACAGTGAATGTCGCCAAGCATCATACATCACCGGCATTTTTACCATCACAAAAACGATATAACTCAGCAACAAGATGAGCAGAAAATTGACAGTATTCCAATTCCATGTCGACCCCTCTTTTATGTATCGCCAAATGGCATACAGTCCACCCAATATCAATGGCAGTAAAATCAAACCGCTCAAGGTGGTGACCATCCAACCCAACAGATACCATCGCGAGGGCTCCATCGAACCAAAAAACAACGCGCCGTTGGGCCAAGGGTTATGAAAAGCAAATCTGATAACCTCCACGAGGCCATCCCAACCGGTAAACCACAAATAGGGATAACTTACTATATATCCCATTGCGAACGCAACCCCTCCCGAAATCCACCATACCCAATCGTTTTTGCTTAGAAGTGTAAATCCGATGTAAGTATTCTCCGCAGTTGGTGTTTTTGTCGAAATTGGCGATTTCACCTCTGTTTTATGAATATTCAGACCCTGTAAAACAGGCCACAGCATCGCCCATCCCAAAACAAACACCCCACCCATGCGTATCGTGGTCGCCACACCCAACAACCCCATCACACCCATCCATCCCCAATCCATTCCTTTGTTCAACTTCGGTGCATTCTCTTCCGTCTTTTGGGAACCATTAATATCAATGCTGGGTTGAGTCGCCATTCTTCGGCGCCAAACTTTATCCAATCCATCCACCACCAACAATACCAACACAAAAAACAACGCATCCTTGGTATTATAATGCGCCTCGGCAAACATTCTAGGCCACAATGCAACCATCAACACCGGAAGCATCGCCCCCCATCGCAATCGCGATTTTTGAGTACCATCCAACAAACCAAAATCCACCGTTGAACTCAGCCCGATCGACTTTACCATCCCCCAACCGTTATTCCGCAATCCCAACAAATACAATCGCCATAGCCCAAAGACAAAAAAGCCCCACAACAATGCCCGACGCAACAGCAACTTCACCCGCATCGGTTCCGTAAATACCACCTGCTCGGCCAAATAACTCATGCTCTCCCAAACCGGACCGAAAAACTTGTGCTCCTCTACCTTATCAAACCCCACCCGCCCGCTCAAAAATCGGTTGTTCTCCATCCCAATCGTGCGCTGGGTAATCTCATCCAAATGCACCCCATAATCGTCGAGCGTGAAAAACCCCCAAACCGCATAAAACAGAAAGAACCAGACCCATGGCCCAGTTCTTTCCAAAATGCTATTTTTCCAGCGCTTGATCACGCCGTAAATATAATTCAAATTAATTCGATGCCGCCGCCTCTGCGTATGCCTCAACAGGAATACAAGCACAAATCAAATTGCGATCCCCAACCGTGCTGTTCACACGAGAAACCGTAGGCCAAAATTTACCCATACGGATAGAATCCAACGGGAAAGCCGCCTTCTCACGTGAATACTCGCGATCCCAATCGTTTGAAATCACAACTGTAGACGTATGTGGAGAATGCTTCAATACATTGTTGTCCTGAGAATATTTACCCTCCTCAACTTCGCGAATCTCCTCGCGAATACCCAACATCGCATCGCAGAATTTATCCAACTCTTCCTTGCTCTCGCTTTCGGTAGGTTCAATCATTAAAGTACCCGCAACTGGGAAACTCAACGTAGGTGCATGGTAGCCGTAGTCCATCAAACGCTTGGCGATATCTTCCGCCTCTACATGACAGGCCTTAAATTTACGGGTATCCAAAATCATCTCGTGGGCCGCAAATCCGCTCTCTGCTTTATACAATACTGGATACTCAGATTCCAATCTCGCCTTGATATAGTTGGCATTTAAAATTGCATATTTGGTCGCATTCGTAAGACCCTCGCCACCCATCATTTTGATGTAAGCATAGCTGATCAACAAAATACTTGCACTGCCCCAAGGAGCTGCACTCACTGCATGCATCGCCTTTTCAGGACCCATATCTACCACGGCATGACCTGGTAAATAAGGAGCCAAGTGCTTGGCAACACCGATCGGACCCATTCCTGGACCACCACCCCCGTGAGGGATACAGAATGTCTTATGCAAGTTCAAGTGACAAACATCGGCCCCAATCATACCGGGCGATGTCAATCCAACCTGCGCATTCATATTCGCGCCATCCATATACACCTGTCCACCATTTTGGTGAATGATATCTGTTAATTCAGTAATCGCTGCCTCAAAAACCCCATGCGTACTTGGGTAGGTCACCATCAAACAAGCCAAATTATCTTTGTACTGCAGAGCCTTCGCGCGGATATCCTCCACATCGATGTTTCCGTTTTCATCACATTGCGATACCACCACTTGCATACCCGCCATTACCGCCGAAGCTGGATTGGTTCCGTGTGCACTCGATGGAATCAAAGCGATGTTTCTGTGCGATTCGCCGCGATCCTTGAAATACTCACGAATCACCATCAAACCCGCATATTCGCCTTGTGCACCCGAATTTGGCTGCATACTCATGGTGTAGAATCCAGTGATCTCACTCAAATCTTTGTTCAATTCTTCAATGATTTCCATGTAACCCTTCGCTTGATCCATTGGGATGAATGGGTGCAAACTATTGAACTCAGGCCATGTCACCGGAATCATTTCGGTGGTTGCATTTAACTTCATGGTACAGCTACCCAAAGAAATCATGGAATGACATAAACTCAAATCTTTGGCTTCCAACGATTTGATATAACGCAACATCTCATGCTCTGAGTGGTAACGGTTAAACACAGGATGCAACATGAAATTGCTTTCACGAACCAACGCCGTAGGCAATTTGTGTGATACAGAACCCTCCGTTTTTGCTGCAGTATTCTCAACGCCGCGGGCGAAAATGCTCACCAGTTTCTCAACATCGGACATGTTGGTGGTCTCATCAACGGAAATCCCCACTGCCCCATCTTGATAGCGCAAGTTGATGCCTTCTGCCAAAGCCAACGCTTGAATGGTCTCGGTGCGAGGCACATTCACCAAAATGGTATCGAAGAAATGATTGTGTTGTAAACTATAAACTCCGTTGCCCGATTTTACGATGGCATCGCCCAAAGAAACCGCCAAAGCATGAATGCGCTGAGCGATTTTCTTTAATCCGTCGGGACCATGATATACAGCATACATACCGGCCATGATACTTAACAATACCTGGGCAGTACAAATGTTAGAGGTTGCGTTCTGACGTTTGATGTGTTGCTCACGGGTCTGCAAAGCCATACGCAATGCGCGATTTCCTTGTGCATCAACAGAAACACCGATGATACGACCCGGAATCGAACGCTTAAACTCGTCCTTGGTGGCAAAGAATGCCGCGTGAGGTCCGCCAAAACCCAATGGCACCCCAAAACGCTGGGTATTACCAACCACGCAATCCGCGCCAAAATCACCCGGAGGGGTTAACAAAGTCAAAGCCATCAAATCGGAAGCAAAACAAGTTTTTACATTCGCCGCCTTACAGCCATTCACGAAATTTCTATAATCCTCGATACTACCTTCAGCATTTGGATATTGCACCAAAGCACCAAAGAAAGAAGCATCGGCGGTAAACGTTTTATAATCGCCACGCACAATCTCAATGCCGATAGGCTCCGCGCGAGTAATCAAAATATCAACAGTTTGGGGGAATACGCTGTTATCGACAAAAAAGCGATGCGCAGCACTCTTCTTATCCAAGCCGTAGAACATATTCATGGCCTCAGCAGCCGCAGTACCCTCGTCCAACAACGATGCATTGGCCAATTCCATACCGGTAAGATCGATGACCATTGTCTGATAATTCAACAAAGCTTCCAAACGACCTTGGCTGATTTCTGCTTGGTAAGGTGTGTATTGGGTATACCATCCTGGATTTTCCATGATGTTACGTAAAATCACTCCGGGTGTGTGGTTATTATAATATCCCATCCCGATGTAATTCTTGTACATCTTGTTTTTTGATGCTTTTTCGCGCAACATCGACAAGAACTGTACTTCACTCATTGCGGCATCAACATTCAAAGGTTTCGGCAATCGGATGTTGCTAGGAACAACATGGTTGATCAACTCATCCAAACTCTTCACACCAATGGTGGCAAGCATGGCATTCAAATCACTTTGTCTTGGTCCGATGTGACGGTCCGAAAACGACTCCGAATAAAGGGCATTGAATTGGTTCATAAGTATGCAAATTTAACGTTTCCTCAAGAATTCAGAACCACAAAACAACATGAATTAGACTTTTTTTTCAATTTTATGGCTCCTCTTAAACAGACCCATCACATCTGATTCAAAGTTCCCTCCTCTGCAAAACTAAAATGCCTCGAACCCGCAATGATAATATGGTCAATTACTGTGATATCCAACAACCTCCCGGCCTGTACAAATTGCTTGGTTAAATTGCGATCGGCATCACTTGGAGAATCATTGCCCGAGGGGTGATTATGACTAAAAACTAAACCCGTAGCCCGCAGCTCCAATGCCCGTTTAAATACCAAACGCACATCCACCACCGTTCCAGCCATTCCACCAATACTCACACATTCCATGCGCAAAATCCGATTTGCACGATTCAAATACCCCACGTAAAAACTCTCTACCACCGAATCAATAAATAGCGGACGGAACAAGGCAATGGCTTCCGTTGGATTTCGGATCTGTCGCGGCCTAGGCTCATCAATCACCCTGCGCCTGCCCAATTCAAAAGCCGCAGCCAATGTCACCACCCCCGCCGAGCCCAAACCATCCACCTGTAAAAGCTCTTCCATACTCATCTGACCCAAACTCCGCAAATCACCATTGCAATAATTCCACAATCGCTCCCCCAAATGCCTCGATCTCACCGTCCTTCTTCCATTACCCAAAACCAAAACCAACAAATCACTGTTATCCATTGCAGTTTTTCCATTGGTTAAAAATTTGTTTTGCAAAATTCGCAAATCCACCCCTTTTTCTGTGCTTTTTCTCATTGTTGATAAAATTTTAATCATATATTTGACAATTATATAAACAATATTGTTAGTTTTGAAATCGGAAAGAACATTTAAACGGATAATTAAAACATATAGTTATGAGTGAACAGCAAGAAAAAATGAAGGCCCTCAAACAAACCATCGAGCGTTTGGAGAAAACCTATGGTAAGGGCGTGGTGATGAAGATGGACGATACGCGTAGCGTAGTAGTAGATGTAATTTCTACAGGTTCCTTTGGTTTGGATTTGGCTTTGGGCGTAGGTGGTTTCCCAAGGGGTAGAATTGTTGAAATTTATGGCCCGGAGAGCAGTGGTAAAACAACCATCGCTCTGCACACAATCGCTGAAGCACAGAAAAAAGGCGGTATTTGTGCTTTTATTGATGCGGAACACGCATTCGATAAACTCTATGCCGAAAATTTGGGTATCGATACCTCGAATCTATTGATCTCTCAACCGGATGATGGGGAGCAGGCTTTGGAAATCGCCGACAACCTAATCCGCTCGGGTGCAATCGATGTCTTGGTGATAGATTCTGTCGCTGCCTTGGTACCACGTGCCGAAATCGAAGGCGACATGGGCGATAGCAAAATGGGATTACATGCCCGATTGATGAGCCAAGCGTTAAGAAAGTTAACAGGTACCATCAGCAAAACGGGTTGTATTTGTATTTTCATCAACCAGCTTCGTGAAAAGATCGGTGTGATGTTCGGAAATCCTGAAACTACAACCGGTGGTAATGCATTGAAATTTTATGCATCTATCCGCTTGGATATTCGCAGAAATGCACAAATCAAAGATGGCGACGATGTAATGGGTAACCGCACAAAGGTAAAAGTGGCCAAGAATAAGGTCGCTCCGCCATTTAAAGTCGTTGAATTCGATATCATGTATGGCAAAGGAATCAGCAGAGCCGGTGAAGTATTGGACATCGCAGTAGATGCAAACATCATTCAAAAAAGCGGCAGCTGGTATAGCTACGATACTACTAAATTGGGTCAAGGAAGAGACGCCGTAAAGGAACTCATCCAAGACAATCCGGAGATGATGGCGGAAATCGAGGCGAAAATCCGCGCTAAAATGGCCGGTGGTGAAGAGATATTAGCGGTTCAACCCGACTAATAAATTAAATATTCCTATTAATTGAATGATGGCCGGCCGGGGAAACCCCGGCCGGCCTCTTTTTAACGCTCAAACCATAAATTTCTCAAAAGCCCGAATGGCGAACCACCACCGAAATAATAAAAGAAAACGCAAATGGCGAGCATACATCCAAATCACAGAGGAAAATCCAAGCATACACATATCCAAACTCCCAGCATTTTACATATTTTTGAATGACTAATTTCCGCTTTGTAAACACCAATAGAAACCTGAACACTATCCGAGTAACTCGCCGATCAATCAATATAAACCAAAGCATGACACAACAAATCGTCCCACCGCATTCGCATAAGTATTCCGCCTTATTGAATCTTAATATCATCGGTTTGGCGAGAATCATTGGTCGGAATGTTGCTAACCTCACATGTCTTTGCCTTTTGACAATCATCGCATCAATCGGTTATGCAAAATCAGCGGGTTATGCAAAATCAGCGGGTTATGCAAAATCAACGGGTTATGCAAAATCTGGAGTCAACATCGGTCCATCCGTAATTCCATCTATAAATTATACGCAATTCGCCAAACCCCCAGTTTTATCCAAACAACATGTCAATTGGTGGCGACATAATGGTTCCCCTGAACCAATCATGGGTTGGAAAGCCTTAGATAGTCTTGTGAAATCAAATATCACTGAACTAAACCAAGTCGTTGATAAACAAGGAAAGTTGGTTTTTCTACTCAACCTCAAAATAGGTAAAAAAGGCAAAGTGGATTATGTTGAAATATTCGACAGTAACCTACCCGATACAACAATACACAGCAAATTGGCCTCTGCCTTAATCACAATCCCCTTCACCCCATACCGATCAAATAAAGGAAAAATAATCAGTGAAAATTGCCTCGTATTGATGGAGTTATCTGCCTTATTGCCCAGTCAGGAAAGTATGCAAAACGATACACTCATACCCAATAAAGAAATTAAAAGTGCCAGATTCTTGGGCGGTGAAGATCTCTTCTTACGATATGTGTCAGATGAATTTGTTTATCCAGGTCGATGCCTCGACGCAAATATTAATGGATATGTATTGATACGTTTTATGGTCGACAGAAACGGATTTGTAAGTAGATGTCAAATCATGGAAGGCAGCAGCGCCTGCACCGAATTTGGCAAAGAAGCGATCCGCATTTTCTATTTATGCCCCAAATGGATTCCAGCCACCCACGAAGGCAAGAATATCAATGCGTACTTTCAAGTACCCATTAATATGAGAGTCAACTAAGGCTTGCCGTAGAATTTGTCCTTGTAAACCAAAGGATACACGATGTAAAGCATCATCATTCTGCTGTAACGAAAAATCAAGGGCACCATGATTATTATGACCGTAGGAATTCCAACAATGGCATAATCAAACATCCCTGCTGCATAAAAAATAATACTGCAAGTAATAATCAAACCCACAATTAGCGCATAACTGAAATACATCGCACCGTAAAAAAACCCTGTTTCAGGTTCAAAAGAAAAATTGCACATGGGACATGCATAGCGCGTCTCAGCGAATTTAAAAGAAATCAAGCCATTGTTGAATACCCGTCCATTGCCACATTTTGGACATTTACATGCCAAAAATGGAACCAATCCAGGTCGATTAGCGGGCATTTTTTTGTTTTCTCTTATATTGATAAAAGAAAACACCCGCCGTCCCCAACAAAACATAGGGCGTCGCCAATAGCATTAAAATTCCTTTGTTGATTCCATTACCAACAATCGGCTTGTTCTTAGAATGCTCCCTGTTCATTGTTAAAGCTGCCTTACACATTGGACATTGTGCGTAAACCGTAACTACAGAGAATAATATTAGAGCGAATGTCGCTAACCCACGTTTCATATCAAAAGGGATAATATTTAAACGTATAATACGGCGCAATCATAAAATAAACTATTACGCCCGTTACTGAAACATATAACCAAATAGGGAAAGTCACCTTTGCCCACTTCTTATGCTTAACGAAATTGCCCGAGGTACTGTAATACATCGTATATAACACCATCGGTAACACCGCAGCAGCCAATATAATATGACTGGTCAATATGATATAATAAGCGTACTTCACAGTACCCTCACCTCCAAAAACGGTATGCTCCGTGCAAGTGTGGTATGTCACATAGCTCAACAAGAAAACCGTAGATAAAATAAAGGCCGTTAACATGTACGCCTGGTGAACTCCCTTTTTACCCGATTTGATAGCTATCAAACCTAAAAGCAAGGCAATGGACACCAATGTATTTAATGTCGCGTTCACAAAGGGCAACACTTTGGCAAATTCAGCCGTTGGGCGCATCTCTGCTGGCAAATACTGCAACAAAGTAACCAATCCCATCACAGCAATTGTGATGATCACCACCAAGCGGAAAAATCCCTTGTCACTTATCCAAGTCGTTTTTTCTGTATTCATATAGCAAATTATTTATATCGTCCTGTATTCTTTTTACTCTCTGCAACTTCTGCGTATAGTTCTTTCCCGATGTTTCCAAAATCGAACGAATATGTCTCGCCTTGTCGATGATCACAACCCGATCGTCGTGAATAAAATCCTGACCTCTCTGCTCCGAAGCCAACAACAAATCATTCATCACCCAATCATAAATCTCACGCTTACTTCCAGTGGCAAATGTTCTCTTGTACAGATCTGCGCGATACGCATCGGCATATTTCGCCAAAACTGGGACCGAATCGCGCTCCGGATCTATCGTAACCGTTAAAAATCTAACATTCGGAAAAGGCCTAAACTCCTCAGCCATTACTTGAACCTGTTTATTCATTGCCGGACAAACTTCAGCACAAGAGGCAAAAAAGATATTGGCTACGATGATGCATGAATCAAAATCATCCAAACTAATGGGCTGACCGTGTTGATTGATTAATTGAATATCGCTTACCGTGTGATACTCTTTGGTACCATCTGCAGCAACAACAGTCTCACCCAAATAAGGCAATTCCTGATGCACCCACTTTGCGCGGGCCAACATCAAGATACCTAGGATGGGTAAAATGACAATGGCCGCGATCGCGGCCATTTTAAATTTGTTGCCAACATTGCTCATGAATTACATCGACTTCATCACTTCCAATGCAGAACCCTCGTACAACAGTCCGATGATTAATCCGCATATGAAAATGGTGGGTACCAAAATAATTAAGGCCAAACTCACTTTCTCGTGCTTCAAATGCATAAAAGCACCCACAATGAAATAAGCTTTAACCAATCCAAAAAAGATAAATATAAAATTTCTGAAGCCACTTGCTGGCATCACAAAATAAATCATAAAATCAAAAAGTGTAATCCCCAACAACAACCAAAATGTCTTCCAAAGTTCCTTAGTACCATGACTTTCGGTATGAGGAATGTAATTGATTGCGTCGTAATCTCCAGGTTTATTATAGAATTCCATACTGATACTGTTTTAAAGTTAGATAAGATAGAAGAAGGTAAATACAAATACCCAAACAAGATCCACGAAGTGCCAATACAAACCGGCCTTCTCAATCATTTCGTAATGACCCCGACGTTCAAATACACCGCGAACCGTCATGATATAAACAACCACATTAATTACCACACCACTAAATACATGGAAACCGTGGAAACCAGTTACAATAAAGAACAATGCCGCAAATGGAACAGGTCCAAAGGTTCTGTCGCCCACTTCCCATTCAAAATGACTTCCAAAACTGACACTATGTAGGTGATCATATCCCTGTTTCGTGATTCCAAAAGTATTGCTATCCAAACGAGCACCTTCATGAATGAAAGTATACCACTCCCAAGCCTGACAGCTTAAGAATGCCAATCCACCCAAAATTGTATAAATCATGAATTTTGCAACTTCCTTCTTGCTGTTACGGTGACCCGCTTCAACCGCCAATACCATGGTTACAGAACTTAAAATCAAGATGAACGTCATTACACTCACGAACAACAATGGCAAGTGAAAGCCATGCATTCCTGGGAAGTGATTAAAGATAGATGCTGGATCAGGCCATTTGGTGGTAATAGGAGTAACTACGTTCGAAAAACGCTGCGTACCATATTGTACCAATAATGATGAAAATGTGAACGCATCCGATAGAAGGAAGATCCACATCATCAATTTTCCATAACTCACATTGAAAGGAGAACGACCCCCTGCCCAAACGGGTTGATTTTCAAAAGATGCTTCTGTTGTTGTATGATTTGACATTGGGAAAAATTACCTTGCGAAATAAAGAAATAAATACAATATAAACCACAGAAATCCCACAAAATGCCAATAAGTACTCGTAATTGACATAAAGGTGATTTGTTTTTTGTGAATTTCTAATTTGATTGATTTGAAAAGGGCGACCAAAAGCAAGATAACTCCTGCCAAAATGTGAATGAAATGCAACACTGTAATTACCCAAACATAACTCGCTGAAATGTCTTCAGGTCTACGATTTACAAATGTTAAGTCCATGTTAACCAACTGCTTCCAACCCAAGTATTGCGATAAAGTAAATAATGCCGAAAGGACTAAAGTAGCCACAATCAGCCATTTGTTCTTACTCAACTCATCCTGTTTTGCAGCGTTCGTAGCCATCTGAATCGTTACCGAACAAGCCACAGCAATTATCAAAGAATAAAAAAAGTAAATGGGCAAATCAAACGATGTCCACATCTTTTTTGCCTCCCCATCGGGCATGTGAACCACAAAAGCACTCACAAAAGCCGCAAATAACATTGCACTCGCCAACATAAACAACCACAAAGTGAACTTCGCCGGTGGAATCAAAGGTGTTGGATCTTTGATTTTCTTATTGATGCTCTTATCCATATTAAAAAATGATATATCCTAAAAATACTAAAGGGGTGTAAACCAATGTCGCGTACAACAATTTTCGGGCATCCGGAATCTCTAAACTTCGAAATAATGCAACTGATTTCATCAGCAACCAAATCGACATCGGAAGAATCAAAATCAACGATTTGGGACCCGCCATGCCATAATAAATAGGCGTCATACTGATGATAATCAACAACACCGTATACGTCAATATCTGATAACCACTCTTTTTATCCCGTCCACCAGACGATGGCAACAACCAATATCCCGCCTTCTGATAATCGTCGTGTAGCAACCACGCAATCGACCAAAAATGAGGAAATTGCCAGAAGAATTGCACCAAAAAAAGCATCATGCCAGGCTCATCAATTCTACCCACAACCGCCGTGTAACCGATCAAAGGTGGCAGCGCGCCGGGTATTGCGCCAATCATAACCGACATATTGGTAGTTTGCTTCATTGGTGTGTAAACAAAGACGTACATCACCAATGATAAGCCCGACAGAAATACTGCCACAAAAGGCGTTGTGAACGACAAAATAAGCATTCCCAAAATGCCCGTGATCCAACAAAAAGTAATGGCTTGAGACAAAGAAATTCTTTCTTCAACAATGGGTCTTTGTGCAGTACGCGTCATCTTGCCATCATTTTCTTTTTCGATGATCTGATTGAGACCGTTTGATGCAAAAACCACCAACATCCCACCAATCAACACACCCGAAAATGTTACCCAATCGAACAAAGATCTCCAATCACCATCTGCATTCAACTTGCAACCCAAAATATAACCAAATACCGAGGTTGCCGCAACACTCGCCGTAAGACGGAATTTAATGAGCTGTGCGAAGGCTTTTACGGTAGGATTCATGAATGGGTTGACTTAACTGAAAGGGTTGATAAATACACTGCAAAAATATAGCTAATTAGGGCGCTACCCACCACAACGTGAGAAACTTGTGCCCAAGATGGTATCACAAACCAAATATGGATTACCCCCAACGCAATTTGGACAATGCAGATCATTGAAATCACCCACAACGGTCTGCGTAATTTTGATTTAAATCCCCCTTCCGATGCAATTTTTGGTTCCTTTCCAATCAACCACAACATCCAACCCAAAATCACAAAAGGAACATAGCGATGCAAGGAAAAAAGCCAGTCCATAGAAAAAACATCCAACATGCCAAATCCCAAAAACGCCGTTTCATCTGCGTCTACATATAATGTTCCAGCCAAACGCATCTGATCCACTTGTTCACGCGTCCATGCGCCCAAAATCAAAACCACAAAAACCACCGCCCAAACCGCAAACCACTTTTTGGAGGATAAAATTTCTGTGTGCTCAAACCTAAACGATTGCGCCCGATGCATGGAAACCATGTAAGCAAAAAGACACATGAAGCTCAGTAAAAAATGCAATGTCACAATGCCCGGCAACAAATTGGTGGCCACAACCAAACTACCCAACCACCCATTCAATAACAAGAAGACAAGACCTAACAAACCCCATCGCTTTCCCTGAATGATTTTTCGATAGCGAAGCATGATTCCAAAGTAGATCAACGCAAACAAACCGCTTAATACGCCAAACAACCGATTGATGTATTCAATCCATGCTTTCACCGGATGAAACTCCTCTGGGGCCTTTACGGATGGGTCTGTAAGCAAACGATTGGCTGCACCATGAAAACCCATTCCATTTAACACCTTGGCAAATCGCTCAACCTTTTGTAAGCGCTTTTGAAGATATATTTCTTGGTAATTGGCGGGCAATTTACATTCGCAATCCGGAGGTGCCCACAAACCAAAACACTTTGGCCAATCCGGACATCCCATGCCACTGCCAGTAGCACGAACCAATCCACCCAAAAAGAACAATAAAAAAACAGACGAACAGGTAAATAAACCTATCCGTCTGTATAATTTCAATATAATATCGTTGCTGCGTTGCATTAACGGCTCAAACCGAATACACGCTTGATGGCTGCAAAGAATACACTGTTTTCAACTGGAACTTCTTCCTCTTTTGGAGCCTGAACTGTTACAACAGGTTCGAAAACCTCTGGTGCACTCTCATCGGGCTCGTTCTGTGGGAAGTAATCCAATTCACGGTCAGGACGACTGTATTCGTGAGGACCACGATACACAGTTGGCAATTCACCAGGCCAGTTTCCGTGCAAACGCACATCCATTGGTGATGTCCATTCCAAAGTATTCGACAACCATGGATTCTGATCGGCTTTCTTACCTCTGAAAATGCTTACGAAGAAGTTGTAAAGGAATAACAACTGAGCAAAACCACCCACAATCGCTGAAATTGTAATCAATTTATTTACATCAGCCCAAACACTGAAATCTTCCATCAAAGTGAACTGGTAGTAACGACGTGGAACGCCGGCCAATCCCATAAAGTGCATTGGGAAGAAAACCAAATAAGCAGAAGCGAAGGTTAACCAGAAGTGGAAATAACCCAAAGTATTATTCATCATTCTACCGTACATGCGAGGGAACCAATGGTAAATACCCGCGAACATTCCAAAAATTGCAGCGCTACCCATTACCAAGTGGAAGTGTGCCACTACAAAATAGGAATCGTGCAATTGAATATCCATCGCAGCATTACCCAAATAAATACCTGTTAATCCACCAGAGATGAAGAAACTCACCAAACCAATAGAGAACAACATCGCCGGAGTAAAGCGCAAATTACCGCGCCACAACGTAGTTAAATAGTTAAACGCCTTCACCGCCGACGGCACCGCAATAATCAATGTCAAAATCATAAATACAGATCCCAAGAAAGGATTCATACCTGTGATAAACATGTGGTGTCCCCATACGATGAAAGAAAGAATACTGATACCCATCAACGAGATAACCATCGCAGTGTAACCAAAGATTGGCTTACGAGCATTGGTAGAAATTACCTCAGACGTGATACCCAAAGCAGGCATCAAAATGATATATACCTCAGGGTGACCTAAGAACCAAAATAAGTGTTGATACAATACTGGGCTACCACCTACGTTTTCAAGTGCGCCAATACCCTCCAAATAAATATCGCTCAAATAGAACGATGTACCGAAACTACGGTCGAAAATTAAGAACAATGAAGCGCCCAACAATACCGGGAACGACAACAATCCCAAGACAGCAGTGAACAAGAAAGCCCAAATGGTTAATGGCATACGATTCATGCTCATACCTTTGGTTCGCTGGTTCAATACAGTTGCGATATAGTTCATACCACCCAACAAAGCCGAGATGATAAACAATGCAATTGCAACCAACCATAATGTCATACCCAATCCAGAACCAGGCATCGCCTTTTCCAAAGCACTCAAAGGAGGATAAACCGTCCAACCCGCTGATGCCGGTCCGGTTTCAACACCCACAGAAACCAACAATACAACGCTAGAAACAAAGAAGAACCAATAACTCAACATGTTCATGAACGGAGATGCCATATCACGTGCACCCACTTGCAATGGAATCAAAAGGTTACTAAATGTACCGCTCAGACCAGCTGTCAATACATAAAATACCATGATTGTTCCGTGAATGGTAACCAATCCCATGTAAAAGTTAGGATCCAATTTTCCATCAACGGCCCATTTGCCTAATAACATTTCTAAAATACCAAATTGCTCGTCTGGCCAAGCCAATTGCAAACGGAATAACAACGACATACCCATTCCAATAACCCCCATAATAATTCCTGTAATCAAGAATTGCTTGGAGATCATCTTGTGATCCATCGAGAAAACGTACTTGCTAATAAACGATTCCTTGTGATGGTGATCGTGACCGTGGTGATCTGCTGCGTGTGATGCTGAAGTGCTCATATGAATATGATTGATTCTTTTTTAATTGATAAATTAGTTAACGGCAATGGCGGGTACAACGGCAGTTGAGTCAGACGCGGGTGATGCAGGAGTAGCCTCAACCGGAGGAGCAACTACCTTGGCTTGCGCAACCAACCATGTTTTATATTCAGCTTCTGAACCCACAACAGTAATCTTGATTTTCATGTTGTAGTGGGCCGCACCGCAAATTTTATTGCAATACAAGTAATAATCGAATTTGTCGTTTCCTTTTGCCTTACGCGCTTCTTCCGTTGTTTTGATAGGCGTAAATGGGAACACTGTGCTCATTCCTGGCACACAGTTCATCTGGGCACGGAATTCAGGCATGTAAGCAGAGTGAATCACGTCGCGTGCACGGAAACGGAACATATAAGGCTTGTTCTTAATCAATACGATTTCTGTAGTTACACGGTCATCATAAGCGTCCTTATTGAAAATCTCTGGCTTGCTCTTGAACAAGTCTACACGCTTGATGTTCGTTTCTTTGCGCTTGATATCTTTTTCCATCAGACGCACATAGGCACCGCTTTCGGCATCCAATACCTTTTCTCTCAACGCGTCATATTCTGACTCATAGGTATTTTTCAAGCCCGTTGCTTCCATTTTATTCAAAGCCGCTCTCCAAACCATGGTTGAATCACCAGCCGATGACAACTTCGCTTTGATCTCGTCGATTTCTGTTTGCAAAGAAGCCTTCAATTTATCGGCCTCATCTTCCACTGCCAATCCCAAAGGATTAGTACCAGAAATCATTACAAAGCTATTCTCACCCAATTTCTTGTCTTCTCCCGCATAACGAGCCTTCCAACCAAACTGATAACCAAAAATTTCTACCTCCTCAGCTTTGTCGTTTGGCGTCTGTGTGATTTTCGTCCAAACATTAAATCCACGCAATACCAAGAACGTCAATACAATTGCTGGAACAATAGTCCATACAATCTCTAATTTATTGTTATGAAAGAAATAATCCGCTTTACGATCTTCACGATAGTAGTAGCGAATCATAAAGTAGAACAACAAAAATTCTGTGAAAATGAATACTACAAAAGTGAACCAGAATGTCCACATGAACATTGAATCCAATTCGGCACCGTGCGCAGAAGCGGCATTAGACAATAGTAAATACTTGCCGTGGTATTTAATTTCATACCACACACCAATAAAGCTCAAAATTAAAAATACAACACCCACAATCGCATTTATCTTGTGAGGATTCACAATCTTTTTACCTGTGATTTTCTCTGCTAAGCTTCCAATATCAAAAGACCGAGCAATTACCAAAACAATCAACAAAATCAACACGCAGATCAAAATATTCATCCAATTCCAACTGCTAGGATCAAATTCTTGGGGTGGTTGAATTACATCGCCTGCTGCTTGCGCAAAAGACATTACCGTGGCCATGCAAGCCATCAACAATGATAACAACTTCTTATTCAATAAGTTGAATGATTTTTTAGGTAGTGTGAGCATCATTTCTTGAGCCTTTTTAAGGATTTTCAGTGCGCAAATTTAGAGTTTTTACAAAGGTTTTACAAAGTGCAAG
>CAMBTR010000025.1 GCA_945870885.1 Chryseobacterium gleum
TGTGGTGAAACGGAATTTTCGATGTGATGGTCACCGATTTTGGTGCGGACGAGCCTCGACATATATGCGCCGGATTGCAAAGCGTGGCCGATGTCTAACACCAAAGTACGGATATAGGTTCCTTTGGTACATCGAACGCGAAAATCTAATTCGGGTAATTCGATGCGGGTAAATTCCAGGGAATGAATGGTGATTTTTCTCGATTTTAATACGGTTTCATCGCCCTGTCTTGCTAATTTATAAGCCCTTTGACCATCGACCTTAAGGGCAGAATATAGTGGTGGAATTTGGTCGATTCCGCCTAAAAATTGTGGGATGATTGCATAAACCATCTCTTTGGTGATATGTTCGGTGGGAAAATGCGCATTGGGCTCCGTTTCCATGTCGTAGCTTGGGGTTGTTGCGCCCAAAACCAACGTGCCTTCATATTCTTTGTCGGCGTCCTGAATGGATTGAATCCCTTTGGTTTGCTGTTCGGTACAGATAATCAATAAGCCGCTGGCGAGGGGGTCTAAAGTGCCCGCGTGTCCAACCTTTTTGGCTTTGGTGACGTATTTAATTTTTTTCACCGCTTGGAAAGACGACCATCCATGGGGTTTGTTGATGAGGATGATTTCTCCTTTGGCGCGGGCGTTTGGATTGAGGTTTTCCAAGGTTGATTTATTGGACAATGAATTTGAAAGACTGGGGATCGGAGGAGGTAAAGCCCCAGCTGCCTTTGACCAATTCTAGTTTTACGATATAAACACCTTTTGCCAATCCATGGGTATGGAGCGCATATCGGTGGGTGCCGGGTTCTACGTTTAATGTGAAACGACTGCGATCTTCAGTGGCGCCACTATTTCCCGATAGCCCTGATTCGATGCCAATGCTTTGTCCGTTCAAATTGAAAACTTGTCCGATGATCGTCGCTTTCGTATTGACTTGAAATTCGATGTTTAGGTTTTCGGTGGTGGGGACAGGGAATACCCTCATGGTTGAAATGGGATTATCGGCCACGGTGTCTTTGATTTTCACCCGAGCCACATAAGCGCTCATGCTATTTCCTTTGCCCCAAGAACCAACCAAATAGTAAATGCCTTTTTCGTTGAACTTTGCTTGGATGCCTTCGTAATCGCCCCAACGCTGTTCTTTGGGTTTGATGAAGGTGTAGTTGATGATCGATTGCCCCTTTTTTAGGATTTGATAATCGCTATATTCTCCGTATCGATTGATGAAAAAAGCGCCTGTCCCGGGGAAGTGTTTGGCTCCGGAATAAACGCTGGTGACAATCATCGACGGATCTTGGGCTGCTAGTTCTGATGTCGTTGCTTCTCCGGCTGCTGCTACGGCTGGGTATCCAAAGTCGAGGCTATCGTTTCTGAAAAGATGCGCTTTTGTGACAGCTCCGCCTTGATTCCAATAGGTATGGTGTAGCGTTGCGCCGCTGGGCGAAGTGATATTATAGATACTGCCATGCATGATATGGGCTTGCATCGTTTTGAAATTGAGGCAGTTTTGAAAGTAGTGAAGTTGTGTGCCGATGCGAACGCCGCTTAATACCCTGGCGTCGTTGGTTCTAAGTCGGAATGAGGTATCGGGTTGGAGAGCGCTGGAGGGGAATCCATATTTCAAAGGACTTTTGAGCACGCCCAATTCGTAGTTGGCTTGTCCGCTTCTTTGGGTGTTGGTGATTCGATGGACAAAAATAGTGTCGTTTTCTTTGGTGTAGGGCCGAACACTCATAAAGTAGTTGTCGACGCCGTCCGGCATCGGCCCATTTTGTATCGCGCAGATGCTCCAAATCGAAACGCCATTGTATTTTATATTATGAAAGAAGTTCTTGCGCATTGTATCACCCTTGAAACCATCTTCTTTGTTCAGCTGCCAGATTACGGCTTCCACGAAACCTTCTTCCCAGCTGCTTCCGTTGTGCAGGAGGTTGACAGTGAAGAACATATCTTCTTTGGTTTGCGAAACGATGGGGTAGTCGCTCCAAACGGTATCTTGTATGGGCGTACCAGGAATTTTATAAACGTTCCAGGGTTTTGCCGGGTCGTTGGTGGTGGAGAATCCCACGATGATAAAGCTATTTTTATTGGTGGTTCCATGCATAAAAACGACGATGTAGCGGTCTTTATAGGGGTCGTACATGACTCTCGGATCATAAGTCCGATTCATGGTAGGGATGGGGTCTTTTTTGATGTTGGGGTTATTGGCGAAGAAGTCGAGGGTGAAGGCTTTTACGATTTTACCGGTATCGTTATGAACGCGGATTACGGTATTCATAACGGAGACAATTTTTCCATCGTTTCCTACGGCGATATGGTTGTCGTTGGGGGTTCCGCCGCCAGGCGGAACCTCAACACCGCGTTGGCGTTCTGTGATGATTGAATTTGGTGGGGTGGGTTTATCATGAATAATTCCACGGTTTTGAACGGGGTTGGAATTCAGGCGAGCGGAGCGAGCCGCATCAATTTCGCGTCTGAGGTCCTCATTGATCCCTCCCGGCAATGGCATTTCCGCTTCCTGATCGGTTGGCATCATCCAAATGCTAGGCGACGTGGCGGGGTCAAAAATATGCGAAATGGGCGTTTTTATATCGCGAATGACATCGCAAGTGCCTCCATTGTTCGGGGAATTCTGGGGTTCGGGTTTGCCCAATTGTGCAGATGCGGTTAAGCAAAGAAAAAAAGAAAATACCAGGCTGATTTTGGATTTCATTGGGTGCAATTTACGGCACAAACTTCAAACAGCCAATCTGCCCTTACCACGCATTGACTTCCATTTCTAGGGCGATGCCAAACTTCGACAAAACATCGGCTTGAATTTCGTGGGCTAAATCAATCACTTCCTGGCCTGTGCCATTCCCATAATTTACCAAAACCAAGGCTTGTTTGGCATGGACGCCCACATCGCCTCTTCTAAAACCTTTCCATCCCGCTTTCTCAATGAGCCATCCTGCAGGTACTTTTGTAAGGCCTGTTCCTGCTGGGAAGGTTTTGATGTCTGGGAATTGTGCCCTTAATGCCGGGATGATTTCGCCGGAAACCACAGGGTTCTTGAAAAAACTACCACAGTTCCCTATTTCTGCTGGGTTCGGCAATTTGCTTTCACGGATTTGAATCACCGCTTTTGATATGTCGTGGATTGTAGGATTCACGATTCCCCAACCATCCAAAGTAGCTTGGATGTCGCCGTATTGGGTTTTGATTTCCGCATTTTTACTCAATTTTAATTGAACTGAGATAATGAAATAGTTTCCTCTTTTTTCGCGTTTAAAAATACTGTCGCGATAGCCAAATTCGCAGGCCTTTGCATCGAAATGATGTATTTCTCCGCTGGGTAAATGAAAGGCCAAGAGGGAATGGAAAACATCTTTTAATTCAACGCCATAGGCACCGATGTTTTGGATGGGCGCGGCGCCCACGGTGCCGGGGATTAAACTGAGATTTTCTATGCCGCCAAGGTTGAGCGATAGGGCGTATAATACAGCTTCGTGCCATGATTCGCCGCCGCCAAATTCAATAATCGCAAATTCATTGGTTTCTTGAACCGTGGTCTTGCCAACAATTTCATTCCTCAATAGAAGCCCTTCAAAATTTATAGTGAACGTAATGTTACTTCCTCCGCCAAGGATTCCAATGTCGGATCGTTTAAGTTGATGCGAATCAAAAAGTTCCGCTAGTTGGTCTATGTCAGTTATAGAAATGAATTCACTCGCGGTTACATTGAATCCGAAAGTATTAAATTCTATTAAAGGCCAATTTTTTTGAATCAACATGATTTTTATGTAGGGAATCGCGGCGAAGTTATTGAAGTTTACCATTTGCAAATTAAAAGATGTGGGTTATTATTGCATAATATTTATTTTTATGACAAAAATTTTTACAATAATAACAGCCTGTTTCGCGGTTTTGTCATTGCAGAACTTAACGGCTCAAGGATGTGTTGCTATTAGAGGATTTGGCGGTTGTGGTGTTGCAAGTGGTTCGGGTTTGGCTTTGGCACCTGGACAATGGCAGTTGGGTACCAACTATAGATATTTTAAGTCGTTCAGACATTTCAAAAGTGATGAAGAACAGTTTGATCGTTTGGTTAAGCAGACCCAGGTAATCAATTACTCAAATACGATGGAATTGTCGGCCTCCTACGGTTTAAATACCCGCTGGCAGATGAATATCGGTGTTCCAATGAGCTATACGGATCGTTCAAGTTATTATGAGCACGGCGGTCAGACAACAACATTTGCTGGTGCAAGAAAGACGTCTACTTCGGCAGGTTTGGGCGATGCAAGAATTGGTGCTTCACGTTGGTTGTGGAATCCCGTAAGTCATACCAAAAGGAATTTGTCTTTGGGTGCCGCGCTGAAATTGCCATCGGGTAACTGGAATGTGCAAGATAGTTTTTATAATGTTTTGGTTAAAGATGCTCAAACGGGTTTATCGTCAAGAAAAACATTGTATCGTCCTGTGGATCAAAGTATGCAATTGGGTGATGGCGGTTTGGGGTTAATCATCGACATGCAAGGTTTTTGGGAAGTGAACGAGGGGCTATATATTTATGGAAGTGCCTTTTATTTGTTTAATCCAAGGGGTGTGAATGGTACCCTTACGAATCGCAGTGCAACGGCGGCTGGGACTGTTTATACCAATGAATATATGTGTTCTGTCCCCGATCAATATGCCGCTCGTCTTGGTGTTTTGTCGCAAAGTCGTATGTCTGGCTTATCGTTTTCTTGGGGAGCACGCATCGAGGGGATTCCAGTGAAAGATATCATTGGCGAAAGCCTAGGTTTCCGTCGTCCGGGTTACGTTGTTTCTGCGGAGCCTGGTGTTACTTACATGAAAGGTAAAACCACTTACAATTTAAACGTTCCCATCGCGATGTATCGCATTCGTAACCAAAGTGTTACAGATAAACAAATTCAAGATGCATCGGGAGTTGCTAGAAATGGCGATGCTGCATTCGCTGATTATTTGATCTCCTTTGGTGTTACCTATCGATTGTCGGCCCCCAAAGCCAAAGGTATTCTGTCGCATTAATTTGGTCGACGCCCCTCGGGCGGCATGAAAATTTTTGTTGAGAAGTGTAAATTTAATAAATTTCCATCGGCAAGAGAAAACCTTTCCAACGTAGAAATGTTAAATGTAAACATTCAACAAAATGATTAATTTCTTAATTGTCCTACTATTTTTCTTTCTCATGGAATTTGTGGCTTGGTTTTCCCACAAATACATGATGCACGGTTTTATGTGGGTTTGGCATGAAAGTCATCACAAGCCCAGAAAAGGCAGGTTTGAACTCAATGATTTGTTTGGATTCATGTTCGCTTTGCCATCTGCTTTGCTAATTATTATGGGCGCTGCAGATTACGATTGGAGATTTTTTGCGGGATTGGGAATTGCTTTATACGGCGTTGCTTATTTTTTGGTTCACGATGTTTTTGTGCATCAACGTGTAAAATGGTTGCGCGGTGCGCGATTGAGATATTTCAAGGCAATGCGACAGACACATCATTTGCATCATGCAGTGCATACCAAAGAAGGTGCGGAAGCCTTTGGATTTTTATTTGTTCCAAAAAGATATTTAATGAAATACGGACGTGAATAAGTCAGTAACTATTGTTGGTGCGGGTCTCGGTGGCTTGTCAACAGCTCTTCGATTGAGCTATAAAGGCTATCAAGTAACCATCATCGAGAAGCAGGCATTGCCGGGCGGACGTTTGCATGTGTTAAAAAAAGACGGTTTTACTTTTGATGTAGGACCTTCATTCTTTTCGATGAGTTATGAATTCAAAGAACTGTTTGATTCCATCGGAGAGCCTATTCCATTTGAGTTGAATGAATTGAATCCGTTATATACGGTGAACATGGCGGGAAGCGATCGCGTGTTTCAGATCTACAAGGATTTGGACAAACTGGCCAACGAATTCAAAGGGATAGAGGATGATTTCGAGGTGAAGGTGAAGGGCTATTTGAAAGGGGCGAAAGAGATTTTTCACGATACGGAATACAAAATCATTAAGCGAAATTTCGACAACATCGTACAATATGCGTTAAGCATGGCAACGGTGCCGATGAAGCATTTACCGAAGATGTTTAGGACGTTTTGGGCGGAGTTAGAACGACATTTTGAGAGTGAAGAGGTGAAGATTATATTTTCATTGGTGGCTTTCTTTTTGGGTGCGACCCCTTTTAATACGCCTAGTGTTTACAATCTCTTGAATTACACGGAGCTAGAGCACGATGGGTATTGGAATGTGAAGGGGGGGATGTATAAAATCGTGGAAGGCATCATGGGCTTGCTCGAGAAGAAGGGTGTTAAAATGATTTACAACACCGAGGTTATGTCGGTTCAGCATAAAGGTGGCAAAATGGTTTCGGTAACCAGTGCCGCGGGAGATGTGTATATGTCCGATCTATTTGTCATCAATGCCGACGCGGCTTGGTTCAGAGGCAAGTTTTTGCATCGTACAAAATATACAGAAGCGAAACTCGATAAAATGGAATGGACATTGGCGCCATTTACCATTTACTTGGGAGTGAAAGGCATCATTCCAGGCATTCATCACCACAATTATTATTTGGGCGACAATTTTAGGGCTTATGCCGATACGATTTTCAGAAGCACTGTAGCTCCGGAAAAACCCTATTATTATGTAAACGTGGCAAGCAAAAGCAACCCTGATTGTGCACCGGAAGGCTGTGAAAATTTATTCATACTTTGTCCGGTTCCAGATTTGCGGGTGAAGGCGGATTGGAGCGATGCAAATAAATTGGTGGATGAGATTATTGAAGATTTAGGGAAACGCGTAAATTTTGATATTAAAAACAATATTCTCACTCAGGTTGTTTATACACCCAACGAGTGGCAGGATATGTTCAACTTGTACAAGGGTAGTGGTTTGGGTTTGGCGCATGGATTGAACCAAATTGGCGCGTTAAGGCCGGCCAATAAAGACGAAAAACTCAACAATGTGTATTATGTTGGTGCCAGTACTCACCCTGGAACAGGATTGCCTATTGTAGTTATCGGCTCTCGTTTAGTAACGGAAAGGATTGTAAATGAGCATTAAGCTATTTGATGAAACCTCTATCGCGATGAGTCGCAGATTGGCGCTGAATTACAGTACCAGTTTCTCGTTGGGTATCAGGTTGTTGTCAAAAGAATGTAGGTGGGCGATTTTCTCCATTTACGGTCTGGTGCGCGTGGCGGATGAAATCGTTGATACATTCCACGGTTACAACAAAAAACAGCTGCTGATGGACTTTAAAAGTCAAACGTATCAAGCCATGGAAGAGGGGATTAGCACCAACCCGGTTTTACATGCGTTTCAGTTGGCAGCGAATCAATATGGTGTAGGGAAGGAACTCATAGAGCCTTTCTTTAATTCGATGGAAGAGGATTTGGACACGAGTTCTCACAATGCCCAGAGTTATTCTGAATACATTTACGGAAGTGCCGAGGTAGTTGGTTTGATGTGTTTGAAGGTTTTTTGCAACGGTAATGAAGAGCAGTACAATCATTTGGTGCCTTTTGCAAGAAGTTTAGGTGCGGCGTTTCAAAAGGTCAATTTCTTGCGTGATATCCGTTCCGATGTAGAAGAACGCGGTAGAGTTTATTTCCCAGGGGTTGATTTTAATCAATTTTCCGATTCGGACAAATACGGAATAATTCAAGATGTAAAAAACGACTTTGCCCACGCTTATCTAGGCATCGTTCAGCTTCCAGTGGGTTGCCGATTGGGTGTTTATACTGCCTACATTTATTATTTGAAACTGCTCGAAAAAATTGAGCGTACTACCGCGGTCGACATTCTAGAAAGTCGCGTACGTATTCCAAATACTCAGAAAATCGCCCTGTTGGCCCAGAGTTTTGTGAAGGAAAAGTTGATGGGTGCTTAACCGAACAACCAACCAAATACCTCGTCGATTCGGCCAAAAGAATGCACCTTGATTTTGCCCGTGTGCTCCTGATTGAACTTGTTGTATTTGGAAATCACGATGTCCGTAAATCCTAGTTTTTCTGCTTCAGCGATGCGTTGTTCCACGCGTTGAACCGCACGAACTTCGCCGCTAAGGCCCACTTCGGCCGAGAATACGCATTTGGGTGGAAGGGGTTCTGAATAGAAGCTGCTCATGATGGCCGCCATCAAACTCAAGTCCAATGCTGGATCTTCCAGTCTGAGGCCGCCGGCGAGGTTTACAAATACATCTTGTTGACCCAATTTAAATCCACATCGTTTTTCCAATACTGCGAGCAGCATGTTTAGTCGGCGGAGATCGTAGCCTGTGGCAGATCGCTGAGGTGTTCCGTATACTGCGGTGCTTACCAAGGCTTGGGTTTCTAACAACAATGGTCTTACACCTTCAAGGACAGCCGCAATGCCAATACCAGAAAGGACTTCTTCGCGTTGGGCAAGCCAAATTTCTGACGGGTTTTTAACGCCTTTCAATCCAGCGCCATGCATTTCATAAATGCCCAATTCTTGCGTGCTACCAAATCTATTTTTTAAGGTTCTGATGATTCGATACGCATGATGCCTGTCGCCCTCAAATTGCAAAACGGTATCGACCATATGTTCCAAAATCTTCGGTCCAGCAAGGTTGCCGTCTTTTGTTATATGTCCAACAAGGAAAACGGGGACGTCATTTTCTTTGGCAAATTGTAACAATTGACCGGCGCATTCTCTGATTTGCGAAACGCTTCCCGGAGTGGCATCGAGTTGGTCGCTGTATAGTGTTTGTATGGAATCAATAATTAGTAATTCGGGTTGATCTTTTGTGAGGACATCTTTTATATTTTCTAAAAGTGTTTCGGTGAGTATTTCACAGGTGCTATCCCCAAAGCCAAGTCGTTCCGCCCTTAGTTTGATTTGCGTTTCACTCTCTTCCCCAGAAACATATAAAGTTTTGGCTGTGGTTTGCAGTGCGATTTGCAATAACAAAGTACTTTTTCCGATGCCTGGTTCTCCGCCCAAAAGCACGACGGCTCCAGCAACAAGTCCGCCACCCAATACCAAATTGAGTTCCTCATCGGGTAGTATTAATCGTTCACTCTGGTTAGCTTGAATTTGATTTAAAGGTTTTGGTTCGGCAATTTTCCGACCGCTTTTCTTCCACGCGGTGGTTTGTTTTGTAGGTTTGATTTCCTCAATAAATGTATTCCATTCACTGCAGCCAGGGCATTTCCCGATCCACTTGGGGCTTTCGAATCCGCAGGATTTGCAAAAAAATGTAGTTTTGGCTTTGGTCATGGTCGTTGTTGTTGTGTGAATTGCCCGCGTTTAATTGTTAAAAACGCAAGTATACAAAGAAATAAGCATGGTAAATCGGTGAAAGTTTCGTTAATTTTGTAGGGTTATGGAAAAAAGCTTGAACGACATTGTAACCATTTATGCGGAGGCGACTCCAAACCCTGAAAGTATGAAGTTTGTGGCGAACAAAATGTTGCTACCAAACGACAGTGCTGATTTCCGCAATGCGGAAAAGGCTCAAGAGGGTGGTGCATTGGTGAAAGCATTGTTCGAAATGCCATTTGTTAAGGGCGTTTTTATCATGAATAACTTTGTGAGTATCACAAAGAATGAAGATTACGAGTGGTTCGATTTGATTCCGGATTTGAGAAATTTCTTTACCGAATGGATTGAGCTAGGCAAAGAAATTGTGGCACCAAAAATTTCGTTATCGCCAGAACAGGAAACAGAAATTGAACGTAAAATTCGTCAGCTTCTTGAAGACCATGTTCGCCCAGCGGTTGAAATGGATGGCGGTGCGATTGATTTTAAGAGCTTTATCGATGGCGTAGTTACGGTTCAAATGAAAGGCAGTTGCAGTGGTTGTCCGAGCAGCACAATGACCTTGAAGGCGGGGATTGAGAATTTGCTTAAACGAATGGTGCCGGAAGTGGTTGCGGTTGAAGCGGAAGCGGTGTAAATTTTACAGCGTATTGTTTTTCTGAAGGAATTTTATTCGCTCATTTGCAGTGATTTGCAGATTCCATTTGGCTTTCACGCTTTTTTCGGACATATTTGCTATAGTTGATTTTATAACAAAAGAAAAATGACATCTATTATCGAAAAACCTGATCCTAATTTTAATTCACTTCACGATTTTTACTTGAATTCAGCGCATAAAATTCACAGCCCAGATCGGGCCGTGATGTTTTATAAGGAGAATGGGACATGGGAGCAGTTGACCTATCAGGATATTTTGGATGGCGTTGATCAATTGGGTGCCTATTTTATGGAATTGGGCTTGCAAAAAGGCGATCGCGTTGCTCTGATAATGGATAATTGTCCTGAGTATTATGTAATCGATCAAACCATTCAGAAGTTAGGGTTGGTGAACGTCTCGGTTTATCCAACATTGACCGGTGAGGAAACAGCATATATAATAAACGATAGCAGTAGTAAGGTTTTATTCGTTGGCAATGCCTTTTTATTCAAGAAGTTCAAGAAGGTGGAAGGCGACTGTAATACAGTAATGAAGGTTATTGCTATGCCAAAGGATTTGGATCAAGGGGAGAAATTTACGGATTACACTTCGGTATTGGTTGAAGGGGAGGCCCTGAAGGATAAATACGCATCGGCGATTGCAGAAAGATACGCATCGGTGGTGAAGACAGACTTGTCGACGTTGATTTATACCAGCGGAACAACAGGGATGCCAAAGGGAGTGATGCTTACCCATTACAATTTCATGAGCAACTGTTATGATGCCAAAGATTTATGTCCGGCCATTACTTCGGATGATTTATACTTAAGCTTTTTGCCGTTGAGTCACGTTTTTGAACGATTGGCCACGATGTATTTGAGTACATATATGGGTGCGCAGGTGGCGTTTGCGGAGAACATCGACAAAGTGGCGCAGAACATTCAAGAAATGCGTCCAACGTTGATGGCGGCGGTGCCTAGGTTGTTGGAGCGTGTCCATGATAAAGTATATCAGAGTGGTACGGGAAAAGGGGGTGTTAGCGCAAAGATTTTCTTATGGGCACTAAGAGTGGGTGGAGAAGCAAGGGTTAAGCGCGACGAAGGCAAGATGGTAGGTCCATTGTTGGCGATACAGGTTGCCATCGCGGAGAAATTGGTATACAGCAAGATCAAAGCGAAAATGGGCGGCCGATTAAAAATCTTTGTCAGTGGGGCCGGCGCATTGCCAGTGCATGTGGGTGAATTTTTTGCCAATTTGGGAATGCGTGTTCAAGAAGGCTATGGTTTGAGTGAGACGAGTCCATTGGTTACGGTGAACGAGTTTCATCGACAAGTATATGGCACGGTGGGCAGGGTAGCACCAAGGCAGATGGTCGCGATTCAAGACATCGAAACGAAAAAAATATTAGCTACGCAGACTTACGATACGTTTGAGGCGAATTACGCAAGTGAAGAAGGGGAGATTTTGGTGAAGGGTCCTAACGTGATGCAGGGTTACTGGAATCGTCCGGAGGCAACAGCAGAGGTGTTTGATGCGGAAGGCTGGTTTCATACGGGTGACATCGGAAAGTTTGATCGCGGTTATTTGCGGATTACGGATCGCTTAAAGAATATGCTTAAGACCTCATTGGGAAAGAATATTTATCCTACGCAGATCGAGAATGTATTGCTGCGCAGTCAGAAATTGGAGCAGGTATTTATCATTGGTGATAAAAGGGAGTTTTTGACAGCTATCATACACCCTAGTATGGATGAGTTGAAATCGGCATTTGGCGGGCGTAAGGACTACTTTGAAGTGTCTGATCCATTCATTCAAGACGAAGAAATCAAAAAGTGGATGCAGGAGGACGTGAAAAAGCTAAGTGAGAATTTGGCTAAGTTTGAGCGCATCAAGGACTTTATTGTAAAGCGTGAACCATTTAGCGTTGAGGCGGGGGATCTGACCATTACGTTGAAGATCAAGCGTAAGGTGGTGATGGAGAAATACGCCGACGAGATTGAAGCGATGTACGCTTAAGTGTTCCTGGGCTCAATTAAAACAATCTAATCCATACGTAAAGGATTAAGAAGAATCCTAGTTGAATGAAATACATGGCGCCAGCCATTTTATTTCGTTGTGGCTTTGTGCTGAGGTGTAATAGCAGATGCATCAGAAGAGATGCGATAAACCAAGCGATATAGTTTTGTGTTGGGATTTTGCTGTTGTCCCAGTGCCAGAAATCGTATCGCATGGCCACAGGCTCCAAAAAGAAGTCGTATAGTGTCATCATCGCTGCGCCAAGAAATGATGCCGCATAGGGGTTGTTGACGCGCCCGGCTAGAAGACTTGATGTGAAGAATATGAGCGCTGCCCAATTGAGACCGATTAGGTAGGGGACACCTTGCCAGCCTCTGCCTAGTGTATGTCCGTAATGGTAGCTACCGAAAATACTACCCGTTTTCACGCCCGCGTATTCTAATAGGAATCCTAATATGCCAACGGTGATGATGATGGCGACGTGTTTGGCTTCCCATTTTTTGTGAAAAATCCAAGAGAAAACAAATGCAGCAATGATGTTGTATGGAGTAAGCCAAACAAAAGTAGGTGTAAGAGAAGGGATCATGAAGCCCAAAATCCCAATAAAATAGATAATGGCAACCAAGGTGATGAATCGATTTTCAACGTTGTTCATGGCCCTGCAATTTAGTTGCAGATGTCCGCAACTGCAAATGCAATGGGGTAAATCTTGCGGGGAAAGTGGTAATGTGTAAGACACCCAGATACGGCCATGAAAATTACCTAAGATTCACCTAACATTGATTAAAATTCGGTAATTGTAACAAAACGCTGTGGTTTTATTGGGCTCTGTAACTATTTGTTTTTGAGTTCGTTATTGAAGGTTAGGTGAATGTTAGGTTTTTTATTTTTGTTGTAGCGGCGGTATGAAAAAAAGCAATTGTGGCTTTTTGGTGGCTTTTTTTTGAAATTATGCTGACATAGAAACGACAAAAAACATAAAAAAGGCATTTTTTTTGCACGTTTTTTCTCACATTTTTGATAAAATGTTAGATTTTCAAACAACTAAATAATTGATATTCAATTACTTGTCTATTTTGAGGTAAAAAATCACTTTTTTTTGCATTTTTTTTTGGTTTTTGTGATTTCACCTATATTTTTGCATCACACTTAATAGAAAACAAACAAAATGAAAAAATTAACTTTCGCCGTTGCTGCTTGCGCTATGTTCGCGTTTGCTGCTTGCTCTAACTCAGCTGACACTGCTGCTGCTGATTCAACTGCAACTGATTCTACAATGGTAGATTCAACTGCAACTGATTCAACTGTTGCTGATTCAACTGCAACTGATTCAACTGCTGCTGCTCCTGCTGCTGAAGCTCCTGCTGCTCACTAATCAGCTTTTTAACAAGAAAATTCAAAAGGCGTTTGGAAACAAACGCCTTTTTTTTTAACTTTGTTGCAATGAAACGCTTTTGGCCCATAATGATCATGATTTTTGCAATGTCTTATGGCAGTGCTAAACTCAGTGCTCATGCGGATTTGCCGCCAGCAGGCGTAGTGGATTTGGGTCCAACTTTCAGCATCAATCCAAATCCGGTTTCTGGAACTTTTTTCTACGTAAATTTAAATTTCACCGAAGCTCAGTACCCTGAAGCGGTAATTGTTATCAACGATATTTTAGGAAAAGTGGTTTTTTCTTACCCAATCAGAAAATCTGATTATGCCACTTCCCAAATTCGTGTCGATTTAAGTGATGCGATGTTGGATAAAGGAGTTTATTTCCTCCAAATCAAGAGTGGCGATGCCACCAAAACATTGAAATTGGCTATCCGCTAATTCGTGTCGATCCCTATCAAGTCTTCTTCTCCCCGCCATGTTTCTTCCATGAAGCGTTCAATTCTTGCGCTTTGCCTGATCTTACTGCTTGTTTCATTTTTTCAGTATTTTGATGTTTTGCATTGGTCGGTGTTAACCCCATGGGGACCAGATATTGTCAATTGTAGCATCAGGCCCCATGATACCTCAGTCTTTTGGGCCCAGTGTTTTGGTCCTTTTTTACATGGTAATCTGGAACATTTTCTGGGCAATTTTACTTCAATTATGGTTTTATCCGTTCTTTTTATCGTGCTATTCCCCAATCGTTGGTTGATATTTTGGGTTCTTCAACATATACTTTCAGTCCTACTGCTTTGGCTTATCGGGTCCCCTCATTCCTCACATATTGGCGCATCATTGTGGGTGTATGCATTTTCCTTTTTCTTGATTACCACGGGGGTGATTCATCGCGATAAAGCTTCGCTTTCAGTGATGCTTATGGTGTTTATTTGGATGGGTGGATTTATTTGGGGATTGTTGCCAATTGATCCCAAGGTTTCATGGGAAGGACACATCGCTGGATCAATTGTGGGAATTATTCTGGCGCTTACGCTGGGATTGCGATGGAAAGAACGCCGAACCACTCATTTATCAGCCCCTGAAGATCCATATTTGCAATTTGATGTGAATCAGGGTGATTCATAGGAATTCACTGGAATTTATAGAAATTCAACAGAATTAATCGGACAAATTATCGTATTGCCGCTGTGATTTTTGGGTCTTTTAAAACCAAAGCAGAATACCGGCAATTGTAGCGCTTAAGTAATTCGCTAAGGTTCCGCATATCAAGGCCTTGAATCCCAGTTTTGCTAGGTCGGTTCTGCGTGATGGCGCTATTTTTCCAATGCCTCCCACCTGGATTGCAATCGAACTGAAGTTCGCAAATCCGCACAAGGCAAAGGTTGCAATCACTACGCTTATAGGCTGTAATGTGCTTGCCACTTCCTTTAAATGTAAATATCCAACGAACTCGTTCACCACGAGTTTTGTACCCATTAAGCCTCCTACAGTGTGAATGTCCTGGCTTGGAACGCCCATCACGTAAGCAAAGCCCGAAAATACATAGCCCAACATGCTCTCTAAGGTTAAGTGTGCGCCCCAAAGGTTGCCAATGCTTGCGAGTAAATAATCACACAGGTAGATCAATGCCAAAAAGCCGAGTAACATGGCGACAACGTTCAAAGCGACGCCTAAGCCTTCTGATGCTCCTTGAGAAATAGCGTCGAGTAGATTCGCATTTTCTTTTTTGACCTCTAATTTAACAGTTCCAGCAGTTTCACTGACTTCGGTTTCAGGCCAAACAATCTTTGAAATCACCAATGCTCCCGGTGCTGCCATAATACTCGCAGCGAGTAAACTCGATGCGTCAATACCCATTTGGATGTAGGTAGCCATTACGCCCCCTGCTATACATGCCATAGAGCCTGTCATGGATGCGAGGAGTTCGCTATTTGTCATCCCCTTGACATAGGGTCCAATCATCAACTGTGCTTCAACCTGACCCACAAATGCCGATGAAATATTACTTAAGGCTTCGCTGCCACTAACGCGCATCGTATAGTGCATCCCTTTGGCAATCTGTTTGATAATCCACTGTAAAATCCCCAAGTGATAGAATATTTTTACCAATACAGCAATGAAAATGATGGTAGGCATCACACGAAAAAAGAAGATGAAATTCTGTCCGAACACTTCCTGCATCTGGGAGTCGCGTGCCAAAGGACCAAAAATGAACTCCGCACCCTTATCGGAAAATTGAAGCAGTTTTTGTACGATTTTACCTAGGAATCCGAAAACGGATTTGCCCACGGGGGTCTTTAAAATGAAGACGGCAAGTATCACTTGTATCAGCAATCCTACACCCACGGTGCGATAGTTGATTGCCTTTCTGTTGTTTGAAAGGAGGAAGGCTAGGGCCAGTATGACAATGATTCCGATAAATCCAATAAAATGCATCGCGGCAATAATACAACTATTTGCTGTAACCTAGGCCCACTTCAATGCTATCGATGAGAGCGTGAATGACTTTGATATGAATTTCTTGCGCACGATCAGCGAATTCTGAATGCGGGGCGCGAATTTCAACATCACACAAAGGGGCCATTTTGCCACCGTCTTTGCCCGTTAATCCGATCACAACCATGCCTTTGGCTTTGGCTGCATGCATTGCATTGATCACGTTGATGCTATTTCCGCTGCTGCTGATTCCCAATAAAACATCGCCTTTAGAGCCTACGGCTTCTACATAACGCGAAAAGATTTGGTCGAATCCGTAATCGTTTCCTACGCAGCTGATATGACTCACATCGCTGATGGCTATGGCCGCAATTCCAGGTCGGTCCGCACGATATCTACCCGTGAGTTCTTCTGCAAAGTGCATCGCATCACAATGACTTCCGCCGTTACCGCAGGAAAGGATTTTGCCTCCCGCTTGCAGTTGGATGATCATTGCATTGGCCGCTTTTTGTATGTTTTGCATTTGCTCCTTATCGGCCGCGAAGGTTTTTAAGGTCTCTAATGCTTGCTCAAAGTGTGATATGATACGATTCATGACTTCTAAATTATTTACGCTTGTTAAATTCTGAAGTTCCATTTTTTAGGAACTCAACAAAGGGATCAACATTGAACTGGAAGTGATCGGCACCCAAAGCTGGTTGCAGCAAGTCTTCATTCTGGTCTAACAAACAGTATAAGGGCTGTGTGGTTTTGCCGAAATAAAGTTCTTCAATGAAAGCGTTCTTATCACCGAGGCGGGTAATCTTTTTGCCATCGGGTGTGGTAAAGCATTGACTAATTGGCAATTTTATTTTTTTATCATCTACATAAAGTGAAACGATGACATAGTCTTTTTTGAGGATGGCTAATACGGCTTCATCAGACCAAACTTTTTCCTCCATCTTTCGGCAGTTTACGCAACCATGTCCGGTGAAATCGATGAATAAAGGTTTTTTCAATTCTTTTGCAGCGGCCAAGGCCTCGTCGTAATCGTAGTAACCGACCAATCCATGTGGGATGTGCAGTTCGTTGGCATAAGACGGGGTAGTTGTGATATTGCCTTCTCCATGAGCTCCGCCTTTGATGTTGCTATTGAAATCTTGGGTGCTCAACGGAGGTAAATACCCTGCCAAACCTTTGAGCGGGGCACCCCATAATCCCGGGATCATATAGGCAACAAAGGTGAAGGTTGTTATCACCAATCCCAAACGGGGGACACTTAAATATTTGACTTCGCTATCGTGCGAGAATTTGATTTTACCCAACAAATACAATCCCATGAGGGTGAAAATTACAATCCAGATGCTCAGGTAGATTTCGCGGTCGAGAATACCCCAATGGTAGGTTTGGTCTGGAATACTCAAGAATTTCAAGGCAAATGCGAGTTCTACAAATCCCAAAACAACTTTTACGCTATTCAACCATCCGCCGCTTTTTGGCAAGTTGTTTAACCATGATGGGAAAAGGGCAAGTAATCCGAAGGGTAAAGCGAAGGCCAATGAGAAGCCAAACATTCCTACGATGGGTCTGAGTTTATCACCGTGAACCGCCTCAACCAAAACTGTTCCTACGATGGGCCCTGTGCACGAAAACGATACCAATGCAATGGTTACCGCCATGAATATGGCTCCGGTGATTCCTCCTTTGTCGGCTTGTTGATCCACCTTATTCACAATCCAAGAAGGCAATGTTATTTCGAAAGCGCCAAAAAAGCTTGCGGCAAAAACGATAAATATCAACGTAAAGAAAATGTTGGGGATCCAGTGGGTGCTGACAAAATTGACAGCGTTAGAACCAAAGGTCATGGCAACGATTGTGCCGATGATTGTATAAAAGCCGATCAAGCTGATTGAGAAGATGGCGGCATCGCGCAATGCGATTTTTCTATTGTTGTTTTTGATAAAAAATGAAACCGTCATCGGAATCATTGGGAATACACAAGGGGTTAGCAATGCGGTAAGTCCGCTCAAAAAGGCAAGGATAAACAATCCCATGAAACCTTCACTTTTTTCTTCTCCGGCCATGCCATTGAACGTTTTAGCAGCAACCGATTTCCCGCTGCGATAGGCAGGTTGATCGGGGTTGGCGTCTGTATTGGGGGTAATGGCGATCTGACTAGAATCGTTATTTTGCGTAAGGACTTCAGAAGGATTTGCGGTTTCCGTATTTGGGCTTGCAATCGGGTCGGCGGCTAAAGTTGGGCCACTTACTGTTAATGTAGGCGTATTTATTTTCTGATCCCGAATATTGTCGCACCCGCTTTCATTACAAATCTGACCGTTAAAAATTATTTCAATGCCATTGCCCGCAATGGAGCTCAATACTTTGATTTTCTGACGGAATTCACCTTTGCCAACGAATTCACCGGTGCTGCAATTCCAGATATCGGTTTCTTTCACCATGTGGTCGCCCACGCCATAGAATTTTCCAATTAGCTGATAGTATGCGCTCGGAGTGAAGTCGAAACTTGCACGAATCGGACCATCGTCTTCTGGGCAATCGCTTTTTTCACTGTATACGTGGAAGCCTTTGGCTACATCAAATCGAACAATAATTTCAATGATATCGCCAGATTTGGCGGTGGTTTTTGAAAAGGTCGCTACAAACTTGGGCTTGGGAAAGCCGGCGGCAGAGATTTGCGAAACGGCTAAAATTGTTAGGAGCGTTAATAGAAAACGTTTTAACATGGTATGTACAAAATTCGGGATTTATCGGCGAAAATTTACACGGTAGTTCACATTCCTTGGATAATTTGATTCTTGGGTCATTGATTCCATTGCTTAGGTTTGTTTTTATGAAATTGAACAGGATACTGTGCGGGCGTTTATTTCCCTTTATGATGCTGTTTGCATTGCTGATTTCATCAGATTTAAAAGGCCAGTTGATTAGTACGCGCGAGTACATCGACTCGTTTAAGGTCGTTGCGATGCAAGAGATGCGTATGCATGGCGTTCCTGCCAGTATTACCTTAGGTCAAGGCGTTTTAGAAAGTGCCAGCGGCAACAGTAAATTGGCAAAAAATTGTAATAATCATTTCGGAATTAAATGCAGAAGCAATTGGACGGGCACTTTTTGTTTGGCCGATGACGATGCAAAAGATGAGTGTTTTAGAGGATATCCTTCGGTTTATGACAGTTACCGCGACCATTCTTTGTTTTTGAAAAATAGCAAACGATATTTTCCATTGTTTGAGCTAAGTGCTACGGATTACAAGGGTTGGGCGATAGGTTTAAGGGAGGCGGGTTATGCTACCAATCCAAGTTATTCAAATATTTTGATCGGGGTGATCGAAAAGTATCATTTGGGTCAGTTTGATAGTATGGTGGTTATGGGCGATGATTATGTGATTCCGTCTGATGGCAATTCCAATAGCAATCCCAATGCTGGAAATTCCTCTACGGCCGGTGTTTCTGAAGTCAACGGAATTCAAGCCATCATCGCCAAGCCCGGCGAAACCCCTGAAGCGCTCGCGGCGCGCTATAATATGGGAATTTGGCAGATTTACAAGTACAACGACATAGAGAAGGGTCAGATGCTAAATCCCGGTGAGATAATATACCTCAAGCCAAAACGACGTCGTTCAACGGAAAACAATCACCTAGTAAAACCCGGTGAAAGCATGCGTGAAATATCCCAGCAATACGGCGTAAAGGTGAAGCATTTGTACAAGTTAAATCGTTTGGAACCCGGCGAAGAGGTGCAGCCTGGGGAAGTGTTGAATTTGCGTTCTAAACGTTCCAATCCACCTACGACATTGATTCCTGGTAGCGATACAGCGAGTAGGTTGCAGTCTGCAAAGCCCATAGATTATCGCAAGTTTATGAGCAATGAGGTATCGCCAAATGGAAAGCCGATGGATACGTATCACTTCGTAGAATCTGGTGAGACTTTGTATTCGATATCCAAAACCTATGGAGTTACGGTGGAACAGATTCGCTTCTGGAATACTTTGTCGTCCAACCAAATCAATGTCGGACAGCGATTAAAGGTGCGGTCAGCGAATTAATTTTCGTTGCTTTTCAATAAATAGTGGATCGAATTCCCCATATTCTGTTGTAAAACGATGGTTTGGTTTGATGCGAAATGCATCGCTGAATCAAATTCGCC
>CAMBTR010000026.1 GCA_945870885.1 Chryseobacterium gleum
GAAATATTATTGCCGGACTCCAACTTAACCGGTGTAACCGCAGTGATTCCTGGCTTCAAAGGCAAAAACAGACCGCCCAAAACGACATACAGCAAAGAGATTGCGGCAACCCATTTATACCAGTGTTTTTTTAGGTTCATCGTTTTCTGCGTTTAATCTCTGATTCAATCAATGCCAACTCTCTTCCCATCTGTCCGGCCATCCCGCTATTCTCTTGGGCACGTCGTGTCAAATAAGGAATCACAGCAAGTACAGGACCATAAGGCACATATTTACTCACTCTATAGCCACTATTCGATAAATTAAAACTAATGTGATCGCTCATCCCCAACAATTGAGAAAATGAAACCTTCATGTCGCCATTTGTCAAACCGTGCTTGGCCAGCAAACTAGTACCCAACATAGAAGAATTTTCATTGTGAGTCGCAATACAAACGGAAACGGAATTATGATTCTCCAAACAGAATTCAACGGCGGCATCATAATCTCTATCGGTGGCTTCTTTATTCGGCTGAATTGGATCTTGATACCCGATTTTAATTGCCCTAGCCCTCTCCTTTTCCATGTATGCCCCTCTCACGAGTTTGTATCCATATTTACATTTATTCTCAGCGACTTGATGCTGAAGGTACGCCAATCGATCATGTCGATACATCTGCAAAGTATTGAAAATCCATGCCCTCGTTGTATTCAACTGCTCCATAGCAAAGGTTGCCATCAAATCAATTGCCGGTTGAAGCCAAGTCTCTTCCGCATCAACAAATATCTGAACTTCACTTTCGGCGGCGGTGTTGCACAACAACATAAATCGAGCAAACCCTTTCTGCCAATCAGATTTTAAATTGGCATTTAAATGATCCTCTACCAATGAGATGTCTTTAATATCATTGTTCTCAATGGCTGATGAAGCAGCTTCCAGGACCTCTGATGACATAACACCTGTGGTTTTAAATACCGAGAACGGTATATCCTTATTCCCTTTAGCTCTTTGAATGGTCTTTAGGATTTCAGCGGCCGTGAATTCGAAAGCGGATTCACTCTCCTCACCCTCAACCGAATAATCCAAAATGGTACCTATTCCACTTTTGGCCAATGAATCAATGGCACGATCGCATTCCTGAATGGTCTCGCCACCACAAAATTGCTCAAAAATGGTTTTTTTGATAGTAAACTTCAAACCCAAACCCACCGCAACTTTCGCCATCGCTGGGCCGTAAGTTAATAGGGCTGGATAATTGAAGGATTTAAACAACATCTTTGCCTTGGACAACTCTGCATCGCTCTTGTGAGCAAAGGCTACCGACGTATTTTGAAATGAAAGCTCAGCCATGAATGTTGTTTACAAAAATAACAAAGAAATTTGGGTGTTTGGAGGGAAACCGGAATTAATTATGGCAATCTTAAATGTAGAGATTCTAAGGCTTCACCCAATGCAGGATGCTTTTTCACCAAAAAATCCAACTTTTCTTTATCCGTATACGGCCGCCTTTCAACCACTTGAATTTCTCCCATTTCCCATCCGATATTTTTTACCGGATTTGGTTTTAATCGTGATTTCAAGAATTGCATCATTTGAGGCTTTATTTCCTCGATGATTGATTCTTGTCCTGATGTCGATAATTCAATGACCAACTGGCTTTCATTCAACCGATATTTCAATGATTTCAGGCAGGTCAATATCCTCGGGCTCTGGGTTTGATAAAATCCAACATAGGCCTCATCCAATGTTTGATAAACCACTTTTACCGGTTTTGGACTGTCGGTTTTTGCAACATTTGAATCACTTGCCAAATCGGTATCGACAAGCTGATTGCTATCAGACTCCCCCGTCAGCCCATTTGGTTGAGAAACTTCAGATACATCAGTTTCATCATCTTCAGTGGCGTCAGAATCGTTTTTTGCTTGCAGTTCCTTTTGACGTTTAAATGCTTCAAACCCAGACAATTTCCCCTTCGCAGTATTGATCTGAATTGTAGGCTTGGCAATAGTTTTTGGAATGGATTGTTCCGGAATTGTCTCGACTACCTTTTGCTCGAACTCTACCGTAACTGCTTCATTTACAGCTAATATATCAATAATCTTTGGTGGGGCTGACTTGATTTTCTCTTCTACGATGCTCGGTGCATTTTTAAACGAAGAGGGCTTAATCGGTTCCGAATTACTCAGTTTTTTTTTTACTTCCTCAAGGGAAGGGATATTTTGGATGAACGATTGCAGATGACCTAGCTTCATCAATAGCAATTCCACCAGTAACCGCGGATTTCGCGAAGATTTATACTTATCCTCAGCCTCAGAAACCAAGCTTAAACCGTTCAATATAAAAGCAAAACTAAACTGCTGGGATTGTTCGGCATACTTCACTCTAAACGAATCAGACACATCCAACAATGAATGGGTTTTTGTCTCTTTGCTTACCGCCAAATTTCTAAAGTGCGATGCCAAACCTCCCAAAAAAGTAGATCCATCAAACCCTTTTTTCACAATGGCATCGTAGGCCATTAAAGCATCGGATATTTGCGATTGAAATAACATGGACGACACATTGAAGAATGTATCTAAATCCAAAACACTCAATATATCTACCGCTGAATCATAGGTGATCTGACCTCCGCCAAAGCTCACCAACTGATCAAACATAGAAAGTGCATCCCTAAGTCCACCATCCGCTTTGCGAGCAATCAAATGCAACGCATCCAATTCCGCATTGATATTTTCTTTCTTCGCAATACCCTCCAAATGTGAAACCATGTCCTTGGTTTCGATACGATTGAAGTTAAAAACCTGACATCGACTTAAAATCGTAGGCAGAATTTTATGTTTCTCGGTAGTTGCAAGAATGAAGATGGCATAGGCAGGAGGTTCTTCCAATGTTTTCAGGAAGGCATTGAAAGCCTGGGTCGAGAGCATATGTACCTCATCAATGATATACACCTTGTATTTACCCACTTGAGGCGGGATTCTTACTTGGTCGATCAAATGACGGATATCCTCCACCGAGTTATTACTCGCGGCATCCAATTCAAAGATATTGAAGGCGTAATCTTGGTTTGGATCGCCCCCATCTTGGGCGTTAATCACTTTGGCCAAAATCCTAGCGCAAGTTGTCTTTCCAACGCCCCTAGGACCCGTAAACAAAAAGGCCTGAGCCAATTTATTGTTGTTGATTTCATGCATCAACGTCTCAGCCACTTGGTGCTGACCGACCACATCTTCGAACGTGGTTGGACGATACTTTCTAGCCGAAACAACAAATTGATCCATTATTGCAAAGTAACCCCAATCAAGCCATGTTGCCAAACTTCTTGACCCACAAAAAACCCACAAATTCTCCAAGGATTGTGTAAATTGCGATTCAATTACAGAACATGAATATTGGAGATACTCTAAAGCATTTCGAACTTAAAAGCACTACTGGTAAACCTGTTAGCACATACTATTTATCAGACAAAAGTGCACTACTGATCGTCGTTACATGTAATCACTGCCCTTCTGCCCTAGCCTATTGGCCAAGAATAGTGTCGTTGGCGAAGCAATATGAAGAAGACAATTTGGGTGTTTTGTCTATCAACGGCAATGATGCGAGTCAAAAACCGATGGATAGCTTTGCTGAAATGCAGCGATTGGTAGCTCAATATGGGGTTCCATTTCCATATCTGCACGATGAGTCGCAAAAAGTACTGCAACAGTTGGGTGCGGAAAGAACACCTGAGGTATTTTTATTCAATGCGCGAAGAGAGTTGGTCTACAAGGGTGCCATTGATGATTCTTGGGAAAATGAGGCTGCAGTAATGCGTGTATATCTGGAAGATGCGATTGAGTTTGCGTTAGATGGATTGGAAATCGACTACCCCGAAATTCCTGCAGTGGGATGTTCCATCAAATGGAAATCGTAATATGAGTGCGCGCGTTGTTCTTATTACTGGGGCTTCTTCTGGCATTGGAAGGGCTTTGGCAGTTGAAGCAGTAAAACGTGGATACTCAGTTGGATTAATGGCTAGGTCGGCAGAAGCGTTGGCTGAAACAGCTAATTTGTGCTCAATTCAAATCAAACATTCTGATAGTACCGACAATCTAAAGGTCTTTACTTTCATTGGCGATGTCTGTCTTGAAAATGACTGTCGAAACTTCATAGAGCAAAGCCTTCTGAATCTCAATAGAATCGACGTACTGATCAACAATGCAGGTATTTCGATGCGCGGCATTTTTGTCGATACGGAGTTATCTGTCCTGAAACGACTGATGGACACCAATTTTTGGGGTACTGTTTATTGCACGAAGTATGCCCTACCACAACTTTTAGAAAACAAAGGATCTGTTATTGGCATTTCTTCAATCGCTGGTTTCAAGGGACTGCCTGCAAGAACCGGTTACAGTGCCAGTAAGTTTGCGATGCAAGGATTTTTAGAAAGTTTGCGATGCGAGAATCTCGAAACTGGGTTAAACGTATTAATCGCTTGTCCGGGATATACCGAAAGTAACATCAGAAAGGCTGCCTTGGATCAAAATGGCTCTCAGCAGAATGATTCTCCTTTAAACGAAGGAAAATTAATGTCGGCCGAGGCGGTAGCCGAGGCCATTTGGAATGCCATTGCAAAAAAACGTAATTACCTCATCCTTACACTTCAAGGTAAAATGGCCGTTTTCATCAACAAATGGTTTCCAAAATTGGCGGATCGACTCACCTATAACGTGATCAAAAAGGAACCCAATTCCCCATTCAAATAATTCAATATGATTTTACAAAGTATTGTATATAAAATAGCTAAAAATAGACAAAGACGATTTTTAGTCTATCTATTTTCATTCTGTATCATCAATTTCAATCAAGCCCAGATCACCAACACCGCCTTTATTGATTCTGTTGGGGGTGAAAAGGTGGGCAAATTAAGTATTTCCGGTTGGATGGATGCCTATTACGCGAAATCTACCTATCGTGACTGGAATCAAAATATTTTCCCTCCGATCATTCCCGGTTTGGTTTCAAACTCGCGCACCAACATGGTCGATATCAATTTGGCCTATGTGGATTTTAGATATGCCACGGATCGACTAAAAATCAGATTGGTACCTGCTTTTGGTAGCTATATGGACCAAAACTACAGAGGAGGTTACAGTATTAATAATCTTATGGAAGCCAGTTTGGGTTTAAAACCATGGAGTAAAAAAGATGTGTGGATTGAGGCTGGATTGATTGGATCGCCTTTTACCAATGAAAACCCCGTTAGCCGAGACCATATCATGTACACTCGGTCATTGGCCGCAGAATACAGTCCTTATTACCTCACCGGAGTGAAAATCACTGCTGCATTGTCCAAGCGATTGAAAGGTGGTTTTTATCTGCTCAATGGATGGCAAACTATCAGACAGGAGGAGGAATTTCCGCCAGCAATCACAGGTCAATTGGAATTCACTCTTAACAAGAACAACCTAATCAACTGGAACGTTTACTATCAAGACAGAGAAACGCATCGACGTATTTTTAGCGATATTTATTGGATTGGAACAAAAGATAAGTGGAAATTCACAAGCTGTTTTTATGCGGGGAATGATGAAAGTAAAGTCCCGTCGCCCTACAGACCCAATTCTATCTTCCAACGCGATGGATTTTGGTGCAATGCCAATTTTGCAACGAGTTATGAAATCGCAACCAATACTAACCTAAGTGCGAGAGTAGAATATTACCAAGATCTACATAACAACGTCCATGGGAAAATTTATGGAGCTGCCCTCGGAGTCAATCGCAAATTATTTAATCAGTTGTATTGGAGAACCGAATGTAAATTCTGGCAAACAGAAACGCATAATACTGGCATAAAAAACAATATTTTCAACGCCACCACAAGTTTGGGATTGGGATTTTAGGATTTTCGTAGATCAGAGTACGTCTGAATCAATTGCGATGCAATGTTCTGCGGATCGATTTTGTATTGCAACGATGGACGCATTAACCGCTGCCTAGTGTGCTCCTCTTGGGTAGTAATTGAAATCATCGCTGCCGCCATTTCATCAGCCCGATTGGGATGAAAACACACCGGCAAATCCTCTACCAATTCTCGGAATACAGAAATATTCGAAACTGCCATTGGTAATCCAGCCGCCAAAGCTTCAGCCAACGGGATTCCGAATCCCTCACTTAAGCTCGGATAAACAAACCCAGATGCCGATTTCACGCAGTCAATCATCTCCTCACGAGACTGATCCACCAAACAAGTGATTCGATTGCCCAGCCCCAACGTCTCAATTTGCGATTTCACGGTCTCTAAAGTAGGCCCATTCAACCCTATCAATGTCAAATTCCATTCGGTTTGATGCTGAATCAATCCAAATGCCTCTAACAATACCGCATGGTTCTTACGCTGCGTAAAACTGCTTTGATATACGAAATATGGTGCGTTCTTTTCTTTCACAGCATCAACGCTTTCCACTGCAAAAAACGAAGGATCCACGGCTTGATAAATCACAACGGAATTACCTTTTGCTTGCGGATAATAATTCTCCAATTGAGATTGCGTGGCTTGGCTCGTCATGATGAGTCGGGAAGCTTTTTGAATGGCCTTCTTCGTTTTGAAGTCGTATATCAATCGATCGACCCAAGGATAATAGGAAGGAAATTCTTTGAATATCACATCGTGGATGGTACAAACCCCAGCTACTGAGGCAGGCAGATCCCATGGCAATTCATTCGACAAGCCATGAAACACCTCAACTCCATCTTGAGCAGCCCGCTTCCCCATCCCCCAGGTGCGCCACCATTTTGGTGCATCTACCATCACCAAAGTATAGAGATCAGAGCCATCACTCCGATTATCTATATAGAGTTTGAGAATTCGAAGCGCCTCGGGGTGTGCATGATCCAAAGCATCCAATCGATCAGCGTAGAGTACGTATTCGTTCTCAGGAAAATACTTAAAAAGGGATTCGACAAGCATACGCGAATAGTTCCCCAAACCGGAATGGTTGAAGAAAAATCGCTTGGCATCAAATCCGATTTTCATAATTAATTACTATTAAACGGCAACGCTATGCTCACGCAACGCATCGTTCAACGATGTCTTTAAATCGGTACTCGCTTTACGCTTTCCAATAATCAAGGCCGCAGGCACATAAAACTCACCACCAGGGAATTCCTTTTTGATGTTGCCAGGAATCACTACGCTCCTTTCGGGAATATATCCTTTGGGCAACTCCTCTCCCGTTTGCACATCGATGACTTTGGTGCTCATCGTTAGTGTGAGACCCGCTCCAAGGACGGCTTGCTTACCCACGTGAAACCCTTCTACTACGATGCATCTGCTTCCGATAAAACAATCATCTTCGATGATTACAGGAGCCGCTTGCACGGGTTCAAGAACCCCACCGATACCCACACCACCACTCAAATGGACATTCTTTCCAATTTGAGCACACGAGCCCACCGTAGCCCAAGTATCAACCATCGTCCCGGAATCCACGTAAGCACCAATATTGACGTAAGACGGCATCATAATCACCCCAGGGGCGATAAAAGCTCCGTGTCTTGCCACACCGTGAGGTACAACACGTATTCCCAATTCAGCATAATTCTTTTTTAATGGCATTTTATCGTGAAACTCCATCGGACCGGCATGAAAAGTCTCCATTTTGCGCGTTGGGAAATAAAGAATCACCGCCTTCTTAATCCAGTTGTTCACCTGCCAACTTCCGTCTGCCAGAGGCTCCGCAACACGCAACCTTCCTTTGTCCAATTCTTCAATTACAAATTCAATGGTTTCAACGGTTTTGGCTTCGCTCAATAGGGCGCGATTCTCCCAAGCAGATTCAATGATGGATTGTATGGTAGTCATCTGATAAATTTTCAGCAAATTTGCATTAGAAACTTCTGAAACCCTATTTATGAACCGCATTTCTGTCCGCATTTTTTCAATCCTTTTCATTTTGGCTTCTAACGCAGTTTTTGCCCAGTCTATTGGCGATGCTGTTTCAAGTAAAAAATCAGAATCTAACAGAACCTCATCTTTGACCATTGAGGCCTGTTTTAGTCCAAAATACTACCCTAAAAATGCCAGGCTCTATGGATGGATTACCAAAACCGAATATGCTGAACTCGTAGATGGTGTTTTATATGCCGTAAATGCATCAACGCTTACAAAAACACAAATCATCAAGGCAGATAGCTTTGTGAAAATCACAAAAACGTCAATCAAATCCCTAACCGGCGAGGATGTTGATTTGTTTGGAATACCCCAGATCAAGTGGACTGGAGATTACCAAGGTTGGTTCGAATTAGGTCGTTTTTCAGTTTCCGTAGATTTCAAAAAGCCCGTAACCGACAACTACGCAAATGGCCCAATCCAAGTAAAGTTTGCCATTAACGGCGCGAAGGAAGAAACGCAAGCAACCGAATATTCACCCGACGCGGAGCTAATCGCGGTGATTAAGAAAGACAATCTCTATATCACCGGCAGAAAAACATCGGCATCAAAGAATTTGGCAACGTCACCCAATCACGAAATCCAAATCACAAAAGACGGAGGCAATGGCATCGTTTACGGTCAGAGTGTACATCGCAATGAATTCGGCATCAGCAAAGGATTATTCTGGAGTGGCGACAACGACAAATTAGCATTTTACCGCATGGATGAACGCAGGGTGACCGATTACCCTCTTTTCGGCATTCAAACGAGACCCGCAAAAGCGAATAGCGTCAAATATCCCATGGCCGGCGATAGTAGTCATACCGTAACCTTGGGAATTTACCATTTAATGTCAGATCGATTGGTTTATCTGAATACGCAGGGCACCTACGACCACTATTTGACCAACATTACTTGGACGCCAGATAGCAAGTTTGTTTACATCAGCTGGGTGAATCGCGAGCAAAACAAAATGGAGTTACGCAAGTACGATGCGGTTTCCGGAGGATTGGTGAGCGTTGATTACCAAATGAGTCATCCCAAATTTGTTGAACCCGAAAATGGGCCTCTGTTTATTCCAGGATCGAACACAGATTTCCTCTTGCAATCCGAGTCAGATGGATGGAATCACTTATATCTTTTCAAATTTGCCAACAAACGCCCCATCATCAAACAAATCACCAAGGGGAATTGGGAAGTGACCGATGTTTTGGGATTCACCAAAGACGGTAAGTATTTGTTGTTTGAAAATACGATGGCTTCGCCCTTGGAGCGACATGTGCATGCCTTAGACTGGAAAGAAAGCAAGGTGACAGCAACGGGCATGTCGACCAAAACTATCGATTTAACGCCATCCAACGGAACAAATAAATGTTCCTTTAATGCGGAAAACGGCTTGATGATAAACACCCTTTCGAACTATCAAACTCCACGAAAAATCTATTTAATTGATGTAACAAATCAAATTGGGCCCTCCTTAACACAAAATGGATTAACAAAAACTAAGCTACCTTACACCGAAACTGTAATACCAGATGGGGCTACAGTTACAATTGGCGAAGGCGTAAATCATAAAATCATTTTTGAATCGCCCAATCCAATTGCGAATCTTGGACTTGGAAATATGGAAATCAAAAAGCGTATGGTGAATGGCTTCGATCAATATTCACGCATTTTTTATCCAAGCAACTTCGATCCAAATAAAAAGTACCCGGTGATTGTCTATGTTTATGGCGGCCCTCATGCCCAAATGATTACCAATTCATGGTTGGGTGGCGGAAACCTGTGGATGCATTACATGGCTGAAAATGGCTATATCGTTTACACCCAGGACAACCGAGGCTCTTCTCATCGGGGATTGGCTTTTGAAAACGCGGTGCACAGACAACTTGGAACGGTAGAAATGGCGGATCAATTGGATGGTTTGGCTTGGTTAAAATCCCAAAAATGGTGCGATTCAACCCGTGTAGGTATTCATGGATGGAGCTTTGGAGGATTTATGACAACCAGTTTAATGACGCGCACTCCAGGCAAATACAAAGTGGGTGTTGCTGGCGGTCCGGTTATTGATTGGAGCTACTACGAAATCATGTATACCGAGCGATACATGGACCGTCCGGATGAGAATCCAGAGGGATACAAAGCCAATAATTTGTTGGGTTATGCCGATAAATTACAAGGTAGGTTGTTGATGATTCATGGTGCCGATGATGACGTAGTTGTTTGGCAGCATAGCTTACTGTTTGTAGACAAGGCAGTAAAGGCAAAAAATGCACAACTCGATTACTTTGTTTATCCAGGACATAAGCATAATGTGGTAGGTCCAGATCGCGTGCATTTGTACAAAAAGATTAGTCAGTATTTCTTCGACTTCTTGTAGTAAATTGCGGCATGAAGATGGCGGAACGACTGACTTTGGTAGAATGTCCGCGTGATGCAATGCAAGGCATCAAAGCCTTCATCCCTACTCAGTTGAAAATCAAATACCTCACTACCCTTTTAAATCAGGGTTTTGATGTTTTGGACTGCGGCAGTTTTGTGAATCCGGAATCCATTCCTCAAATGGCAGATACCGCCGAAGTCGTTCAGGCGATTAGCGAAATAGAAACCCAAACAAAGCTTTTGGTAATCGTTGCCAATGAAAGAGGTGCTTTGCGCGCTGTTGCTTATCCCAAGATTAAGTATTTAGGATTTCCGTTGAGCGTGAGTGAAACGTTTCAAAGAAGGAACACAAATGCGAGCAGAGACGAGGCATTTCGCAGGTTGGCGCGGATTCAAGATATTGCCTTGGCCAGCGGAAAAGAAGTCGTTTGTTATTTAAGCATGGCCTTTGGCAATCCCTATGGCGATTCATGGTCGGCGAGCGAAGTCGCTGAGTGGGCCTCAAAGATTGCATCCTTAGGCATCCGAACGATTTCATTATCGGATACGATTGGGAGTGCTAATTCGCAGCAACTGGGCGACATGTTCACTGAGATACATCATAAATTACCTCACGTACAAATTGGCGTTCACTTACATGCAAAACCCAATGAATGGCTTGAGAAAATACAAGCCGCTTATGAGCATGGCTGTAGAAGGTTTGATGCTGCTTTGGGAGGATTTGGAGGATGCCCTATGGCAAAAGATGATTTGGTAGGTAACATTCCAAGTGAAGAGGCTTTTGCATGGCTTTCAACGCAGCAATCTTCTGAACTCAAACACAATATTAATTGGGCCCAATTGAAGCATCAAGCCTTTGAGGTTTATGCTGGAAATGATAATTAATCGACCCTAATTTGGGAGAAAAAGTATTTTTAGGCCAAATGCTTCTCCGATTTCAATAAGTCAATGATGGTATCCAATTTCTGCATCAATTCCGTATTGGCTGAAGCCAATGCTTCATGACTCACGCCTCCAATGGCTGTGCTTACCGGGGTATCTGCAAAAAGATCAACCATCGTGATTTCTAATGTTGCACAAATGCGTTCTAGGGTATCCACCCGCATTGTGTGCTTCTTTAACATGTAGTGAAATCCTTGTTCACTTAATTCGCATCTACGTGCCAATTCTTTAATCGGAATGCGTTTGGCTGCTGCCAAATTTTTAATTTTGTTATAATCGAATGTCGCCACAGTGATATTTTTCTTTAATTGATAAAATCCATAGAAATCCTAAGGAATTCAATAGGTTTTGCAGTATTAACTGAATCTATCAACCAATATTCTGCTGGTTTGCTTGGGTAAACAAATGATTGTGACACTTCAATTACCATACAAATGTAAGTGATTATATAACAATCTATTATAATTGTCTGTATAGTGTAAAAAGTAAATTTTTTCTTAAAAAATCTTCGTGATAAAATCCAATATCAATAAAAAAGGCGCCTTACAACTAGTTCAGTTTCGCGTTATTTACGATGGATTGCACTAGTTCTTTATAGTTCTTTCCGATTGGTAACTGCTTTTGCCCGATGACAACTGCATTGTTTTGTATCGCTTCGATATGACTTTTAGAAACGATGTAACTCCTATGAATTCTAACAAAACGTTCAGCTGGGAGGGCTGTTTCCATGTTGCGCATTGTCTGCAATGTCACAATTCTCTTTTCATTGGAAATCCAAATTTTGACATAATCTGCAAATGCTTCCACAAATAGGATGTCGTTGTAGGCAATTTTTTGATGCTGACCATCCACCTTTACGAATACAAAGTCCGGTTTAACACTGACGTCGTCATTGGTGCCACGTTTTATAGAAATGTACTCCTCTAAACGTTTGATCGCCTTTTCCATTCTCTCCGGGGATATAGGCTTAAGCAAATAGTCCAGCGCCTCAAACTCAAATGCATCTGCCGCGAAATTGGTATGGGCTGTCGTAAAAATGACCGCATGGGGCGCAGGATACTGATTTTTTACCAATTCTAACCCTGTAATGCCTGGCATTTGAATATCGGTAAACACAACATCCACCTGATTTGATTCAAGCCAATTCATTGCATCGCCAGCATTAGAGAATGTGTTTACAATTTCAATCCGTGGAAAATTGACCAAATGCGATTTTAGCACTTCCAAGGCTAAGGGCTCATCATCGATGAGAATACTTTTGATAGGATTATTCGGCATGATCTAAGTCGATATTTAAAGTAACGCAATATTCTCTTTGGTCGTTTGTAATGATTAATTCATGCGCACCAGGATAAATGTAATTCAAACGATTTTTTAAGTTCTCTAGCCCAATACCACCCTGGGGTGATGCATGATATTCAATAGGTTTTGAGTTTTCGACCAACAAACAATATCCACCCACCAAAGATTTACCCGTAATCTTCACCCAGCCCTCTTCCATCGCTGATTGCGCACCGTGTTTAAACGCATTTTCAATCAACGTCAAAAACAGCATCGGCTCAATTACGTAATCCTTCGTTGGTTCTTCCAAGTCGATTTCTACTTTCACCCTATCGCCCACCCTCATCTGTTCTAAGGCAACAAAATCGCTCAGATGCTGCAGTTCCTTCTGAAGATCCACCTTCCCTTCGCTGGTTTCATAAAGCACATAGCGCAAAATATCACTCAAACGCAATACAACTTGAGGCGCTAAATCACTTTTAATCAATGTGAGCGCATAGAGATTGTTTAATGAATTGAATAAAAAATGGGGATTGATCTGCGTTTTCAGGAATTTCAGCTCGGATTGCAATTGCATTTTTTGCAAATCTGTTTTCGACTGTTGATCCGCATACCAATCTTTTAGAAACTTGAACGTCATTGAGAGGATGATGCTAAACAACAACCCCAAACCAATCAAAAATAAGAAAAACGACGACCAGACAACGCTTTGAATGTCTTGATTGGCTACTAAAGAATGGGTTAAAATAGAAATCGGGAAAGATGCCGCGCTTATCAAAAGCAATATCGAGAATACATAGGACAAATAATTCCGATTCAGCAAAAATCTAGGAACGAGATAATAGAGATTAAAGTATACAACCACAGCGTGGGTAGCTAAAATTGGCAACTGTCGTAAAATCGAATCGCCCCATGAATTGCCTATTCGAATTACCGCAGCAATGATTAATGCATAGATTAACCAAAATAGGATGTGATAGAGTTTGTATTTACTTAAGATTTTCTCAGACTGCGAGAACAATAGATGAAACGGCTTCTGTGTTGCTAAAGGCATTTCGTTTTGAAGTGATTACTTCATTTTTTTGATCAATTCAAATCCCATTTCTAGCCATTTTGAAGGGGCTACCATTTTGGGACTTAAATCGAAGAACTGAAATAAACCGCTGGGGTTTAAATGTGCATTGGGGGTTGACTTAGAGAAATAAGCTTCCGCTGCAAAAAAACCAACCACATTAATTGTGACTAAAGTTGCGATAATGGTAAAATTCTTTTTCAATCGTTTATCCATGATTTTCTATTGGCAAATTTGGTGCCATAAAGCATTGACGATAAAACGAAGATTTTGTTACATTATTTTCTAAAAAAATCTCTAATTAATTGAGATTGAAGGCCCAAGACCAAGGAATCCGAAGGCGTTTTTATGTCAAATGCATCCATAAACAGATAATGTCGATATCCACTTGCCGTCAAAACAGCCTTATTATCTGTGAAAGAAATTGCCATACCTGGGTGATTTGCGTAAATCATATTTCTAGAAAAGGGCGTTTTGGCGGCATTTCCTAGCAACTGCTCTGTCAAGGTGGCATAAATATCAGTCTGACTCACAATCAAATGAGGTGCCACCCCACGATACATATCGCGAATAGGTCCGCCCGTAATCATCAGCGGAATTCTAAAGAACTCTTGCTCATAATCTTCGGTTACCGGTAAACCCACGGATTTGCCATGGTCGCTCACGACAACTATGACCGTTGAATCATATAGATTGGCGTGCTTTAGGCCTTCCACGAGCATTCCCAACGCGGCATCTGAGTATCGAATCGACAGTTTGAGTTTTTCGTCTTCGGGTAGGTCTTGATTGTCGACCACATCGTAGGGTTCATGACTGCTTAGCATCAACCAAGACGCAAAAAAAGGCTGAGGCAAATGGGTAATATCGTTGAGGACCAATTTGGACATGGTTTTATCATTCACGCCCCATTTTGAATCAGCCGAATTGGGATAGGTTTTAATACTTTGGAAACCTACAAACTTTAGGAAGGTTCCCATATTGGCAAAATCCGGATCGCCGCCATAATAAAAATTGGTATTGTAGCCTTGTTTTACGAATTCAGCGGGTAAAAATTGTTGATGCAACGCGCCCCATTTGGATGGATCGAGCAAGATACCTTTTACCGGCTGAGAAGGATAACCACAAAAAATGGCAGCCAATCCTTTATCGGTACGATCGCCTGCTGCGTAGGCTTTCTTAAACCACATTCCGTCTTGTGCCAAGCGATGTAAGTTAGGCGTGATGGACTCCGATGGATCGCGTTCCAGCCAATGTTCGCCAATTCCTTCGAGCACGATGAAAAGTACATTGGAGCCTTTTTTGATGATTTGGGGCATTCGTTTAAGTCCGCCAGGAAAGGTATCCGGACCCATGTATTTATCGAGCGCACGCTGCTCCATTTGGGCGGGCATCAATGCCGATTTGATATTCTGATTTAAGGTAGGTTGTTGATAGACGTGAAATAGATTCCACAAAGAATTGGTTGACAGTGCGTTGTGTAGGCTATTATTGGTTTTCTGAGCACTACCTAAACTCAATGGCATTGAAGTGACTCCCCCTCGGGCTCCAATGGCAAGAACTAGAACCAGCGGAACGATGATCCATTTTGATTGAAAATCGAGTGTGGATTTATTGAATACAGAGATCAGGAGTTTACCAAGTAAAACGGAGATACCGATTAAGGCAATTAAGAAAACTAAGATATAGATTCGATCTTGGGTACTGAGGGAATTAAGAATTTCCTTCGGATATGATAGATAATCCAGTGCAAGTCGATTCGTTTTGCACGACCAGGTTTTAAGCAAATAATAATCGGTGAGAATCACAATGGATTGCAGGGCTAGAAAAAGGCCTTGAAATATGGCAATCACTTGGGCACGCTTGGGAAGGAGCAGTAGAATGCAAATGGTAAGAGTGTAATAGGAAGCAATTGAGACGTCTTGCATCCAGCCCGCGGATTGGAGGATTGGTTTAATTGCCGTGGGTATGGATGGATGGGTTTGGATGTTTATGAGGAGGGTTCGGCCGAGCCATTGCGACTGCAATGCGAGGCCGAACGAAATGGTGGCCATCAAAAAAAACCCGTTTTTAAACGGGTTTTTTTTGATGGTATCTAATATCCGATTCAAGGATTAATGACAATTTTTGTTTGATATACCCTACCCGATTCATCCTTCACCGTAGCAAAATAAATCCCCGCAGAAACATCAGACAAATCAATCTGGTTGCCTTCAAAAGTGACATGCACCAATTTTCCATCCAAAGATTGCATGGTTGCCGAAGTGATAGTATTTATACCCATCACATTCATCACACCTTTTGCTGGATTGGGATAGAATACTACCTGCTTTACTGGCAAATCCTGATTCCCGCTCAACACAACTTGAATGTAATTGGTTTTTAATTTCTGATCATTTCCCGTTGTATTCGTCGCCTTAAGTGTCACTGAATAGCTTCCCAACGCATTAAATTTCACGTCCATATTCCTCATTGATGTTGTTGTTGCATTCATCAATGTGTATGTTGAAGGTGTAATTGTCCATAACCAAGAAGTTGGTGTATTATCGCTCAAATCAACCAATCTAACAGTTTGGGTTGTCATTGGATTGGTAATGTCTGCAACGAAGTCAGCCAAGGGTTTTGCACTTGACAAACTAGAAACGTTGATGTAATTCGTTTTCACAACCTGGGTTTTGTCGGCCGACATATTGGCTCCCGTAAAGGTTATCGTATATGAACCCACAGAATTGAACGATACAAAGATGTTCTTGTCCGTTAACTTAGAATTGGATTGCAAAGTATAAGTATTGGGTGAAATCGCCCATGAATACGAAACGGTATTATTACTACAAGTGGATGTTAATGCAACTGTCTGAGCGACGTTCACCGCCGTTTTATTAGCAACAAAATCAACCACTGGCGGATCTTGTAATGTCAACCTGCGAATAACATTATTGGTGATGTCCGTAATGAAAAAAGCAGAGTCAGCCTTTCTATAAGTAAACAATCCCATGTAGCCGAATCTGGCAGTCTTTGCCTGACCGTCCACATAGCCCACTGTGGAAGCTTGTCCTGCGTATACTTTCAACGTGGTTCCGTCAAAAACTTTTATACAAGTTTCATCTGCGATATAGATTTTCCCGTTCGCCGAAACCACATCCGTTGGCATGTTTAATCCTGAAGAAATTACTGTAGTAACTTCGTTTGTCTTCAAATTCAATCGTTTTATTTTCTTATTGTTACGATCCGCAATCAACATACTATTATCATCTTCCAAAAAAATCCCTGAAGGTGCATAAAACATCGCGTTGCTACCCACTCCATTTGCATCACCCGCTGTCTTTGCCTTTCCCGCAATCGTTGTCACCTTGCCAGCAGAAATCTTACGAATCACTTCATTTCCAAAGTCACAGATATACATTTCGCCGACTGAATTGATTTCGATATCCGATGGTGAACTAAAATAAGCATCCGCGACCAATCCATCCTTATGATCTCCGTTAAATGAATAGTTCCCAGCTATAGTAGTAAATACTGTGCCATTCGAAACATTCACAAATTGAGTTCCTTTTCGAATTAAAGCGTTGTCTGAATCTACGATATAAACGTCATTTGTATTTTTGTTAACACACAAACCTGATGGCATATTGAACCTACTAACGGTAGCCGTACCATTATCGGTCCCAATAGAACCTGGTTGTGTAGGATCTCCTAAAAATCCGCCGCGAATGCGACTTTGAGATCCATCTAAAATCATGACATTGTGCATGTCCGTAACCCACATCCGGTTGTTATTGTCGACACAAATACCCATTGGCATTGAATATAATTCATCCGCCAAATTGTTATTGGGCGTTGCATTAAAATCACCACTACCTAAATATTGCTTTCCGGCGTAGGTCTTTACATTTTGACCTGCCAGTTGAAATGCAAAAGCAAAAGTGGCTGCTGCAATTAGAATTGATTTTTTCATCTTTATAAATTCTTTAAAGTTTGATTAATATTTTTTTCGATATCTTCAATCACATTATCATACGAACGTCGTTGCAATGCATTACCCGTCATCGCCTTGAACAATTCTTCGTAGCGCTCAGTGATACTATTCACAAATGCATCATCCATGATCGGCATGATCTGACCTTCGAGTCCTTGAAAGCCATTGACCATCAGCCACTCACGAACAAATTCTTTACTCAATTGTCTTTGAGGCTCACCCTTTTCTTGTAATTCGTTGTATGTGTCAGCATAGAAGAAACGACTACTATCGGGAGTGTGAATCTCATCGATCAACATCACTTTATTGTCCTTTACACCAAATTCGTATTTGGTATCAACTAAAATAAGTCCTTTTTCAGCTGCGATTTCTGCGCCTCTGGCAAACAACTTATAGGTAATATCGTACAACTCATCCAAGCGCTTTTTGGAAACGATGCCCTTTTTCAAAATCTCATCGTAGGTAGTATCTTCATCATGCCCGCTAGTTGCTTTAGTGGCCGGCGTAATGATTGGCTCTGGCAATTGATCATTCTCATTAAGTCCTTCGGGCAAGATATTTCCGCACAAAATTCTACCGCCTGACTTATAAACTCTCCAGGCATGACCTGTTAGATAATTCCTAACCACGAACTCTATTGGAAGTGCATCGCATCGATGTCCAATCGTTACATGTGGATCGGGCGTACTGATTTTCCAATTTTGGACAATATCCGAAGTCCTATCCAAAAACAAACTGGCGATTGCATTCAAAACTTGACCCTTGTATGGAATGCTTCTGGGCAAAACGTGATCAAATGCTGAAATTCGATCACAGGCCACAATCACTAGTAAATCGTTGTTTATGGTATATACATCTCTAACCTTACCGCGATAAAATTGGGTTTGATTATGGAAATTATAGTTGGTTGCCGTGAGTGCGTTTAATGACATGTAATTAGTTGATAGCAAAAATAACTACCTACGCTTTATTGCTTTCCGAATCTTTTTCACATTCCGTCTCTCGATCATAGGCGTGTACAATTTCCTTGACGAGTCTGTGTCGAACAACATCATCCGTATCCAATTGAATTTGTGCAATTCCCTTAATATTTTTCAACAACCGCAGGGCTTTGCCGAGACCACTTTGCTGTTTACGTGGCAAATCGATTTGAGTGAGGTCACCGGTAATTATGAGCTTAGCATTTGGACCCATTCGTGTAAGGAACATTTTAAGTTGAAGGTCTGTACTATTTTGTGCTTCGTCTAGAATTACATAACAATTATCCAGGGTCCGACCTCTCATGAAGGCCAAGGGGGCAATTTCAACGGTCCTGCTTTCAACCATACTTTTTAGTTTGTCGTTTGGAATCATATCCTCCAACGCATCGTAAAGCGGGCGCAAATACGGATCGATTTTTTCTTTCAGATCTCCCGGCAAAAATCCAAGATTCTCCCCTGCCTCCACCGCTGGTCTTGTCAAAATGATTCTGCGAATCTCCCTTTCTTTAAGGGCCAACACGGCAATGGCAACCGCCGTGTAGGTTTTACCCGTCCCTGCCGGACCTATGGCAAAAACGATATCATTGGTGCGTGCGGCATTCACCATTTTAACTTGGTTTCTGGTACGGGCTTTGATTTGCTGACCGCGGGTTCCAATCAGCAATACATCACCGGTACCAATCAATGGAGGGCCACCCGTATTTTCAGGCTTAACCACTTCGATGCCTTCTAGCGATTCCAAGACAATATGCTCATTAATTTCTTTGCTCTTGAGGAAAACTTTCTCCAAATGTTTCATTGCCGTTTGAAACACGTCCATTGAGGCCTCATCACCAAAAATCTTAATTTCATCGCCTCTTGCTATAAATTGCAGTTTGGGAAACTTCGACTTAATAATTGTGAGATGTAGGTTGTTTGGCCCATAAAACTGTTGAGGGTCAATGGTATCGAGGGTGTAAATTCTTTCAGACAATAGCAGTGGTTTTTAACTATACAAACCTAAATGAAAATCACATCGCTAGTTGACCCATTAACGTTGCTTTGGCAATTACTTTTCACCATAATATCAACGATTGAGCGAAGTCGCGCTCATGTCATTTTATAAAAAAATCATTCACCCATAAAAATAAATTCTACCATAATTACGATATTTGAAAG
>CAMBTR010000027.1 GCA_945870885.1 Chryseobacterium gleum
GATGATTTGGATGTTTCAATTGTCAGTGGAAAGGCGAGTCCATTTTTGGCGTGGCGCAACGATACCAACTATGTTTTTCCAAGTTATAGACTCACACTAGCTAAGCAAAAGAGCACGGCGAACTACTCTGAAATGATTGATCATATGTCGTGTTTGCCGGCAATGAAACCCAATTGGCTATTGAATCAAAGTGGCGTGATGGTTGGTGATGCCTATATCGGCAGTTATCGATTGAATACTTCGGATCATTACCCAGTTTGGGCGAAGTTTTCGATGAATTTTAAAACCCTAGATTTTCTTGGTACGGATTTGCCAATGATTGCTAAGCCTTTTGTTTATTGGAATGGCTTGCGATGGGAAATCGCCAGAGATTATGCTGCATCGCCAATATCTGCAGGCGATACAAAGATCTACGATGTATCGGGAAAGCTCATTTTTTCTGGTCGGATCGAGGATTTTATTCCCCAATCAGAGGGTGTGAATTATCTGCAAATAGTGCGCAGTAATGGCGAAATATTCCAGCAAATTTTGTGTCTTGTGGGCGCTTAACCGACAGTTTTAAGGTTTTCCTTCGCAAACGCTTGGGAAGATTGGCAATTTAAGGCACTTCGTGTTATTTTTACACTTTATGCAATTGCAAAAATTCCTATACAGTGTTGTATTTTTATTTGGGTCGTCATGCTCGATGCTTGCCCAGGTTTCTATCGATAATAGTTCTTTGGGTTTGGCCCAGATGATTACGTTGCAGCCTGAAAAGACATGGGTTTGGCTCAATGGTTTTTATCCGTACGTCTCTGAGATCGATAGTATTACGATGCCTAGCGGGTCGCCAAGTTCTCAAAACCATTTGAAGTATCAGTGGGACAGAAGTCATGGCAATTGTGATTCGATGCAATTGTGGTGGGAAGGGGATGACTATGGCAAATCCACTGCCCTGCAGTACTTTAAAATTTGGTCGAAAGGAAAATCATTAACGGTTCCTGTTAGAAAATCAGAAAAGCAGCTCAGGGAATTTCACTGGACGACATCGAAAGGAAAATACGCATCGGTAAAAGTGAAGGGGACGTTTAACGCGTGGAACCCCAATAATTTAATATTGCGATGGGAAGAGGATGCAACAAAGTCTGGCGAGGGTGCTTGGGTAGGGAAAACTTGGGTGGGTCCGGGAAGTCATCAATATGTTTTTGTTGTGGATTATGCAAAAGTGCAGAAGGAAATTCGCGACCCCAACAATTCAGATTCTGTGGGCAATGGGATGGGTGGTTTTAACTCGACGTTTTTGGTTGAATCCTGCAATTTGCAGATTGAAACAGCATATACGAGTCCATTGCCCAGTGATTTTTGGAACAGCAATTTACCTACCGAGATATATGTGACTACAAGGTTTTCTGCGGGCATCGGTAAAGGAGATTACAATAGTGTTTTGGCGATGTGGCAGAATCAAAAGTTGGAGGTGGGATTGGGTGAGCACGACAGTCAATTAGATTTGGATATTTTGAAAATTGTGGTGCCAAAAGAGGCGTTTTCAGGAGGAAGGTTGGCATCGGAACTTTCCAATACTTTTATTAGGGTTTGGATTGGGTCTTCTGAAGGGGTAAGCAACGAAGTCTTGGTTCCTTTGGTTGGGGGCAGGGTGATGTTTGATCCGGCGAAATTCATGGATAGAAAAGACCCGCATCGCATGATCATGTACAATCCGATGATTGATCGTTTTGTGGATGGAAACAAAGAGAACAATCGACCCTTGAATCGGCCGGATGTGGATCCCAAAGTAGATTTTTATGGCGGTGATTTGGTGGGTATCAGCAAGAAAATTGAGGAGGGGTATTTTAATAATTTGGGCATTAATACGATATGGATTTCTCCTGTGGTGAAAAACCCTGAGGGGCCTTATGGACAGTGGACGAAGACGCCGAAAACGAAGTTTAGTGGCTATCATGGCTATTGGCCGGTGGCGCTTCGCGCCACCGACCCCCGTTTCTGCACCGAATCGGAACTCAAACAAATGATTGATATCGCTCACAAGCATCATATCAACGTCTTTTTGGATTATGTGGCCCATCACGTCCATCAAGAACATCCACTCGTAAAACAAAAACCCGATTGGTTTACACCGCTTTATCTCCCCGATGGAAGCAAAAATACGGAGCGCTGGGACGATTACAGACTTACAACGTGGTTCGATGACTTCATGCCGACCTTCAATTATTTTAAGCCGGAGGTGGTTGATGCGATGACGGATTCTGCGTTGTGGTGGTTCAAGAATTTCGACATCGATGGATTCCGACACGATGCCACAAAACACATCCCGGATCCCTTTTGGCGTTCGCTTACTTATAAGTTAAAAACTGAGGTCGCTTTGCCCAACCATCGACCCTATTATCAAATTGGAGAAACTTACGGAAGTCCAGAATTGATAAGCAGTTACTTGGGATCAGGTACCTTGGATGCCCAGTTTGATTTTAACATGTACGATGCCGCAGTCATGGCGTTCAAAGGCCATGGTTCCTGCAAGAATTTGGCGCAAACGTTAAACGATAGCAAGAAATGGTATGGCGCCCACCACACCATGGGAAATGTGAGTGGAAACCAAGATAAACCGCGGATTATCTCTTTGTTGGATGGTAACATCAAGGACGGCGAAGACACCAAGCAAGCGGGATGGGATCGCGATATTCAGGTGAAAAATTTAGAGAGTCAATCAACCACCACGGGAGGACAGAATAGCGGAGATGCTTATTTATCTGGACGGTCGGCCTACCTCTCCGTCTTGAATATGATGGCCTTTAATATGTCGATTCCGGGAATTCCTGTCATCTATTACGGCGATGAAATTGGCATGCCCGGCGCCAACGACCCCGATTGTAGGCGGATGATGCGTTTTGATCAAGGTATACAATCGAACAGTGAAGTTTCTGCGGCCAAAACTCCTGGGGCAAAGGCAATGGCCGGCAAAACGCAACTGGGTCTCTCAGAACAGGAAAGAGAATTGCGCACATGGATTTCGCAGTTGATCAATTTCCGTAATACGCATTTGGCACTGACCTATGGCGACATGGAAGTGTCGGCCCTGGGCGATGATTTGATTATCATCAAACGCAAGTATTTTGGTGAAATCGTTTATGCTGTTTTCAATCGCAGTACGGAAAGCAAAACGGTGGAATTGTCGTTTAGTGACGTTGCGAATTTCACAAAAACCAAAAGCGGAAAATCATACCTCGGCATTGTTGGCGCGGTGCATACGTTTAATGATTCGCCATTGATAACCGACGATGTAAATACCTATACGGTGGTGATTCCGGCGGGTGGATTTGAGTATATTTACAATTGAGGGGATTACGCCAACGTAACGACGGTTATTTCGGGGTATATACCCATTCTTCCGGGGTATCCGAGGTATCCAAATCCGCGGTTAACATACAAATGTTGGTCGTTTTCTGTATAGAGATCCAACCATTCCTTGTACACGTATTTCACTGGACTCCAGCGATAGAATTTACTGTCGATGCCAAACTGCATGCCGTGCGTATGGCCTGCGAAAGTGGCAGCGATGTCGGTTTGTTTTCCAACCACCTGCTCACGCCAATGCGAAGGATCGTGGCTTAACAGTAATTTTACAGAATCCTCAGGCGCGTTTGCCAATGCCTTTTCAAGGTTTCCGTATTTGGGGAAGCGGGCTTTTGAACTCCAGTTTTGGACACCTACGATGCAAAGTTTTTCGCCGTCTTTTTCGATGACGCGATGTTCGTCCATGAGGATATCCCATCCCATCGTTTTGTGATGACCGATGAGGTCGGTTAGGTTTTTTTCTTTGGCTTGGGGGGTTGGCCACGGGACATAATCTCCATAGTCGTGATTTCCAAGGGTGGAGAAGACGCCTAGTGGTGCAGTGATTTGTCCAAAAAGATCCATCCAAGGAACAATTTCATCGGAGCGATCGTTAACCAAATCTCCGGTGAAGAAAACCATATCGGCTTTTTGCTCATTCACCAATTTGATGCCTCGGGCAACAGCTTCACGATCCCAAAAACTGCCTGAGTGAATATCGGACAGTTGAACAATCTTTAGCCCTTTGAAGGCCTTGGGAAGACCGGCAATTTTAATCGTTTTTCTGTGAATGGTATAGTTGTGAGCCCCTTTGAAGATACCCCAAATGGCAGTGCCAATAAACGCAGCGCCGATACCCAGACCGGTGTATTGTAGGAACTTTAAACGATTGATTCCACTGGGCTGGTCGGGCGCCGAAGGGATGTCGGTAAAAAAGTATTGATATATCCATCGAAACAAACGAATTAAATCATCAATAATTAGGAAGACGACCCAAAAAATCTTTGCAATGACGATGGCAAAAACGACGGCCGAAATCAATTTGGTAGCCGCCGGGGGCAACATGACAAATTGGAATCGAATGAGTACAAAAAAGATAAATACGGCACATCCATAGCCCCAGTAGCTCCATTTCAGAAAATTTTTAGCTTTGTTACTCCAATGGGGAGTTATCGTTTTGATGCCTTGCCAAACGTAAGTATCAATCGCGAGGAAAAACAGGGTAAAAAACAGGAATCCGATGATTTGTTGTTTGAACATTAGTATTGTTTGGCGTAATTGACCGCAAAGATAGATTGAATAACAAAAGATATGCGTTAATGTTCGACAAAGACGACTACGAAGCCGTTGAATTGGGCGGAAAATCACGACTTTTTTTGTAGGTTTGAAACATGCGTATTTTTGGATTTCAAAGCTTGTCCGCTGTGTCTATGGGCAAAATGGTTAACGGATTGATATGTCTGTCAGTGTGTTGCACTTCTGTGCTATTAAATGCCCAAAAGAAAGGGGCTGCTACGGGTCCAATTCCGATGGTTCCTCAGGGCTTGACTGCGGTAATGGACTTTATCCCCCAACGCAATTTGGGTCCTGGTGCAATGAGTGGTCGTGTTACTGCTTTGGCGATGCCTAGAAAAGGGGCTTTGGAGTCGGTGAATCGCAATGTAATCTACGCGGGAACTGCCAGTGGTGGGGTTTGGAAAAGCGTGAATGGAGGGATCGCGTGGTCGCCCATTTTCGACGAGATGGATGTGCAGAGCATCGGTGCGGTGGCGGTGGATCCCCAGAATCCGAGTGTGGTTTATGTGGGAACGGGGGAAGGCAATCCAAGAAACAGTCACAACAGCGGAAAAGGAATTTATAAGAGTTTGGATGGCGGAAAGACCTGGAAATGCATTGGGTTGGAGGCCACAAAAACGATTTATCGCATCGTAATTAATCCTAAAAATCCTGCCCAACTTTGGGTGGCAGCGATGGGTTCTGTTTGGGGCGGAAATAAAGAGCGTGGCGTTTATAAAAGTGACGATGGCGGAAGCACTTGGAAGCAGGTGTTGTATATCAATTTGACCACCGGATGTGCTGAGTTGGTCATCGACCCGTTGAATCCTCTGAAATTGTATGCGTCGATGTGGGATTACGAGCGCAAGCCATGGACATTCCGCAGTGGTGGGCCTGGAAGTGGTTTATATATCAGTTTGGATGGGGGAAATACTTGGAAGCGATCTACGGAGAAGTCGGGATTGCCAAAGGGCGAATTGGGTAGAATTGGATTGGCGGTGGCTGCATCAAAACCGGATCGCGTTTACGCATTGGTAGAATCGGCGGAGACTGGGGTGTATCGCAGCGATGATGGCGGATTGAATTGGAGTAAAATCAGTACGGAGGCAAATGCGGGAAACCGACCGTTTTATTATTCAGAATTGTATGTTGATCCGTCTAATGAGAATCGCGTGTATAGCATTTGGAGTCAGATCACCCGCAGCGAAGACGGTGGAAAACATTGGGATGTATTGGCCGATTGGGGTCATATCCACCCGGATCACCATGCCTTTTTTGTGCATCCAGACGACCCAAAATACATCATCAATGGAAATGATGGCGGGTTGAATATCTCATATGATGGCGGTGAAACGTGGCGCTATGCGGAGAATATTCCGGTGGGACAGTTTTATCATGTTGACGTGGACAATCAGGAGCCTTACAACGTTTATGGTGGTCTGCAGGACAACGGCAGTTGGGTAGGTCCGGCGTATCATTGGATTGATGGCGGGATAAAGAATAGCGAATGGCAAGAGGTTTTGTTTGGCGATGGATTTGATGTCGCTCCGATTCCTGGAAAACCGGGTGAGGGCTATGCGATGTATCAAGGGGGCAATGTGTATCATTACGATTTGAACAAGCATCGCAATACATTTATTAAGCCGCAGCATCCTGAGGGTTTGCATTTGCGATACAATTGGAATGCGGCGATGGCGATAGATCCTTTTGATGCCAATGCATTGTATTTTGGAAGTCAGTTTGTGCATTACAGCGCGGATCAGGGAATTTCGTGGCGCATCATTTCGCCCGATTTAACTAGCAACGACCCCAAGAAGATGGAGCAAGCGAAGAGTGGTGGACTTACGGTGGATGCTACGGGTGCGGAAAGTCATTGTACGATTTTGGCCATTTCACCTTCGGCTTCGGATCGAAATATAATTTATGTTACTACAGATGATGGTCGGGTTCATGTGACGAAAGATGGAGGAAAGTCTTGGACGATGGTGGGTTCGGGGATTACAGGGATAGGTTCGAATGCTGCTACGTTAGTGGGTTCCGGTGCTTGGGTGCCTTATATATGGACAAATCCAAAGAATGCGGCTGAGGCTTGGGTTGTGGTGAACAATTATCGACAGAACGATTGGCTGCCGTATGTTTACACGACGAAGGATTTTGGTGCAACGTGGATACGAAAAGTGATGGCGGATGGATTTGGAAATAGCCAGGGCAAGGGGGATAAGGTTACGGGGTATGTGCTGAGTGTTTTGCCTGATTTTGAGGCCGAAGGTTTGGTTTTTTTGGGTACAGATCATGGGTTGTATGTGAGCGTTGATGGGGGTTTGGTATGGAATAAATGGAAGGGTTTTCCGAGTGTGCCTGTTGCAGATTTAAAGATTCAAGCGCGTGAGAGGGATTTGGTTTTGGGCACATTTGGTCGGGGTATTTGGGTGATGGACGATATCGCAGTTTTGAGAAAGTTTGCCAAGGGAGAGATTCAGGGCGCTGCTGCTATTAACATTAATATTTTGCATGCAGGCGATGGGGTTTTGGCTAGTTACAAGCAACCGAGCGGAGCAAGGTTTTCCGCCGATGAGGCTTGGAGCGTAGCGAACAAGCCTTATGGTGCGATGTTGGATTTGAAAGTGGTTGCGGAGAAGGATGTCAAATCTGGCGATTGGAAAAAATTGGATTGCGTGGGCAAGGTTTATAGTGAAGGCGGAAAGTTGATTCGTACCCATAAGTTTTCATTTGATAGTTCCGGATATTATCGCATTCCTTATAGAATGGTTGCGGACGGTTTCCGTTGGCCATCGCATTATACACCCAAGCCAGACGATGGCATTCCTTCGGGTAGAACTGTGGAACCGGGCAAATATAAATTGGTCATTTCATCGGGAAAGGTTTCAGATTCTGTTTGGATCACGGTAAGAATGCCTCAAGGTGAGCAGTTTAATGCAGCGGGAAATGCAAGGCAAGCGCAGCTGATGGATACGTTGCGCCTCTCAGTGGAACGGGCTCGATTGGCGTTTGAGGGTTTGAAAGATGCGGAAAAAATCATTGCTCAGGTGATGGGGACGAAATACGTGAACGACAGTTTCGTTTCTCGATTGAAGAAATTGGAAAAACCTTTGTTAGATAGCATTGCCGCGTTGAAGTTGTTGTATATGTTGCCGGAGGATTATAGGCCCTACGAAGAAGCTACTGTGCGTTTGATGGATCATTTGCAAACGGCCAATGGACTCATTGAAGGCAATGAAATTCCCGGTGAGAATTGTTTGGTTGCATTGAAAACAGCGCAAAGAGAAACGAATCGTGTAGTGAGTAGAATCAATGCCTTTATGTCGAAGGATTACGCCGCTTTCTTGAAATTGGTTTTGGCTGAGCAGATTGCCCCGCTCAAGCAATACCCGAGTTGGTAAAGTGAATTGGACTTTATGTCAATAGACTGATATACCCTAAGTTGAAGGCGCATTTTTGTGTAAATTTTTTTAAAAAAAAGTTACACAAAGAAGTATAATATTGACGTTTATTTGGGTCGAATTGTAACGTAATACCTTGATTTTATTGACATTTTGATGATAAACCGCTGGATTTAATGCTCGTTTGAACATTTATTCATTTGTCGTTTTACACTACAAATTTCCTTTCTTCGTGTTCTGTATTAACTAAAGAAACTAAAAACATATGATCACACAATTACTTCAAACAGTAGGAGCTGGCAGTGAGCTAGAACTACTATCCGGAACCTCTCTTCCTTCGTACATTGCATTTACGTTTTTTGTAGGTACAATGGCTATGATGGCCGCCTCTGTTTTCTTCTTCTTCGAGATGCGCAATGTTGCAGAACGTTGGAGAACTTCTATGTTGGTATCAGGTTTGATTACCTTCATCGCTGCCGTGCACTACTATTACATGCGCGGATTCTTCATGGAACACCAAACATCACCTACTTTCTTCCGTTACGTAGATTGGTTGTTGACAGTTCCTTTGATGTGTGTTGAGTTTTACTTGATCACCAAGAAAGCTGGTGCTAAGTCAGGATTGTTGTGGAAGTTGATCTTCGCTTCAGTTGTGATGTTGGTAACTGGTTACTTCGGAGAAGCAGTTTGGCGTGATAACAGCGTATTGTGGGGTGTAATCTCTGGCGCTGCTTATTTCTATATTGCCTATTTGGTATGGTTCGGCGAAGTGGCTGCTTTGGCAAGCACAGCTGGTCCTGCAGTAGCAAAGGCTACCAAGACTTTGGCTTGGTTTGTATTGGTAGGTTGGGCAATTTACCCATTGGGTTACATTTTGGGTACTCCAGGTGGTTTGTTCGGAATCACTTTCGGTGCTGACACTCGTGTAATGGATGTTGTTTACAACATTGGTGACGCGGTTAACAAAATCGGATTCGGTTTGGTTATTTATGCTTTGACTCAAGCTGACAAAGATTAATTTCTTTAGTTATATTGATTAGCCAAAAAAGGCCCGCGAAAGCGGGCCTTTTTTATTGCTAGTTTTATTAGAATTGCTTGTATTTAAATCACATCAACCAGTGTGTGCAATTTTAACAGGGGATCAATCCATCACAAATCCTTGGGCCTTCTTTACAAAACGCTCCAATGATTCACCTTGCAACTGACCGCGTTGTAGCATCGCCAAGTCCATGCAATATTGCAACAACTCGTTGCGACCTTCGCCGTCTTTGCCCAATACTTTGCTGGCCAATGCGTGATTGGTATTGACAACCATTGTCTGCTTATTTAAGCCCATATTGCCGTAAGGAAATCCATTGCCCATCTTGGCCATATCTTCCATCCTGCGTTCCCACTCATTTCTATGTACCGAAATAAAATCGTCTTGCGGTGGTAATGATTCCATTTTTACCTCAAAAGCCAATTCGTTCACAACGGCTTTTACACTGTCTTCCAATGTTTTGCGCTGGTCTTCGCTCAACACCGACTCAATGGTAACTTCCTTTTCGATCAACTGATCCATCGGACCGCCATCAACACAACGGAATTTTACCTTTTCGAACTTGCCTTCAACCCAACCCGCAAAATGCGTATCCAAAGGACCGTTCAACACAACCACCTCGTAGCCTTTGTCTTTGGCGGCCTTGATGTTCATATGCTGCAAATTGATATCCGTAGAATACAATACAACCGTTTCTCCGTTTTTGTCGGTCTGGTTAATCTTCGCATGATCAATCCACTCCTGAATGGTATTCAACTTTCCATCGGTGGTCTTCAACAGGCAGATGTCTTTGGTGCGCTCAGCAAATTTTTCATCCGCGACCATTCCGTATTTCACAAACAAATCGAGGTATTCCCATTTGCTATCAAAATCGGCGCGATCGGCTTTGAACAATTCGTTCAATTTGTCGCTCACCTTTTTACTGATGTGCTGGGTGATTTTCTTCACATTGGCATCGCTCTGCAAAGAACTACGCGATACGTTCAACGGAATATCGGGAGAATCGATCACACCTTTCAACAACACCAAATACTCTGGCAACACGTCTTTCACATCTTCGGTAACGAAAACCTGGTTGCAATACAATTGTACGCGGTTCTGACGGTTGTCGATGGCCTCATTCACCTTCGGGAAATACAAAACACCCGTTAGGTTGAATGGATAATCCGTATTGATGTGGATGCTAAACAAAGGAGCTTCTTGGCCCGGGTATAATTCCTCAAAGAATGTCTTGTAATCCTCTGCTTCCAAATCTGCTGGCTTCTTAGTCCAGATGGGCTGCGTGTTGTTGATGTCTTCGCCATCGAAAGTGATAGGAATGGGGAGGAAACGACAGTATTTGCGGAGTAATTCGCGCAATTTCCACTTGGACAAATAGGTTTCCGCATCTTCGTCGGTTAGATGCAAAATCACATCCGTTCCCCGTTTTTTGCGCTTTCCTTTTCCGATGTTATAACTGGTAGCACCGTCGCAATCCCAATGAACCGCTTGTGCACCTTTTTGGTAAGATTTTGTTTCGATGGTAACTGTTTTCGATACCATGAAGGCGGAGTAGAATCCCAAACCGAAATGACCAATCATTTGATCGGGGTCTTTGTCTTTCCACTGCTCTGCAAATTCGCGTGCGCCAGAAAAAGCCAATTGGGTGATGTATTTTTCAACCTCTTCTTCTGTCATTCCAATCCCTGAATCCGAAATGGTAAGGGTTTTGGCTTTCTCATCGAAGCTGATTTCTACTTTACAGTTATCGATAGGGTCTTCAAACTCCCCAATACGGGATAGTGTGCTTAGTTTTTTGGTAGCATCCACCGCGTTGCTAACTAATTCTCGAAGAAAAATTTCCTGGTCGGTGTATAGGAATTTTTTAATAATCGGGAAAATGTTCTCTGATTGAACTGAAATCTGTCCTGTTCTCATGTCGGTTGATTGTCAATCTGTGTACCAAAGCGACCGAACTGAAATTTTGTCATACTGATATCGATGAGCGATGGGTTTTCTTTGTGAAGCAACCACTTTTTGACAGAATTTGGCAAAAATTCCGAAAGGTTTTTGCCCATGCAAACCCAAAACAATTGATTTTTGTATTGCAGAATGGATCAGGAAGGCCAAGGATATCGAAAAACGCTCACGCCCAAGCAGGCGAAGCCAAAGATTGAGAAGTATTGCGATTATCAGGAACGCAGTCATCAGCAGGTAAAACGAAAACTGCAGGGCTATGGCTTGAGTAGTATGGATGCGGACCTGTTGCTGTTGGAAATGATGCAAGCCAACTTATTGAATGAGGAACGCTTTGCGATGGCCTATGCGCGGGGAAAATTCAAAATCAAGGGCTGGGGAAAGGTCAAGATTAAGCAAGGACTCAAGCGCGAAGGCGTGGGTGAAAAGTTGATTCAGCAAGCCTTGGCATCGTTGGGGATGGATGATTACTTGAAGACATTAGAAATGCTCGCCGAGAAAAAGTGGCCTTTAGTAAAAGGCGCATCACAAATGGAAAAGGTCTTTAAGTTAAAGCGATACTTGGTGGGGAAAGGCTATGATTTTGAGGCCATAGATCGCGCGATTGCCCGCGTTACAAACAGAGAGTAACTGCGTTTAGGGCTTAAAATGTCCCATCGGCATATTCAACCACTCCAAGGCTGAAGAGCCGAGCATCATCGACTTGATATCGTCGGAATAGTTGGATAATCGAATGAGTTCACCGGGGTTGTCTTCGCCCAACGGGAAAGGGTAATCTGTGCCTAAAGTGATTCTGTTTGGACCTACTAGATCAACGACAACTTCAAGCATTTTGGGATCGTGAACCAGGCTGTCGAGCCAGAATTGACCGAGATATTTTTTTGGATTGTGGATGTTATCAACGGCAACCAGATCGGGGCGGGCTTGCCAACCGTGTTCAATGCGGCCGATAGTTGCAGGGAATGCTCCTCCACCGTGGGCAAATGCCACGCGCAAGCGGGGCAATCGTTCAAAAATACCCCCAAAGATCATCGAGCAAATCGCGAGCGAAGTTTCCATGGGCATTCCAACGAGCCAAGGCAGCCAATAGTTCTGCATTTTTTTATTGGCGGAATACCACCAAGGGTGAACAAAAAGTGCCATATCCAACTCTTGCATCGCCTCAAAAATGGGGAACAGAGAGGGGTCGTTTAGGTTCATGTGGTTTACGTGAGAGCCAATTTGTATGCCTTTGAGTCCAATTTCTTTGCATCGGCGCAACTCTTGAATAGCTAGATCGGCGTGCTGCATCGGAATGGTTCCCAAGCCCACAAATCGGGTGGGGTAACGATGACAAACATCGGCAATGTGATCGTTGAGAAACATCGATATTTCTAGGCAGTGTTTGGGTTCTGCCCAGTAGCTAAACATCACGGGGATGGTGCTAATTACTTGAACATCAACATGATGATGTCCGCATTCCTTGAGTCGTTGTTCAGGATCCCAGCAATTGCTTTCTATTTCGCGGAAGAACGCATCGTCCATCATCATTCTTGCGCAGCAGGGTTTGTGGTGCTCGAGTTGAACAAACTCACCGTAGCCAAATTTCTCTTTCCAGCGGGGGAGGTTTTCTGGGATGATGTGTGTATGTATGTCGACCGTGAAAAAATTCTGCGAGGAAAGCATGCAACAAAAGTACACAGATTCCGCGAAATGCTTTTTTCATCCGTAATTTCGCTGCTTTAGGGGTTATTCATGAGCAATTACAAGAAAAGAAACGTTGATTTGTTTGGGGCCATGAGCATTGTGGTTGCCAATATGATTGGTACGGGTGTATTTACCAGTTTGGGGTTTCAATTGTTTGATATTCAATCGGGTTTTGGTATTATCATGATTTGGTTGGTTGGTGGAGTGTTGGCGTTGTGTGGGGCATTTTGCTATGCCGAACTCGCCACGAGATTGCCAGAAGACGGCGGGGAATTTTATTTTTTATCCAAGATTTTTCATCCGGCTTTGGGTTTTGTAGCAGGGTTTGTGAGTTCTACGGTGGGATTTGCTGCACCAATTGCCGGGGCTGCCATCGCGCTAGGGGCTTATGTGCACGGCGTATGGCCAGGGGTGAATGAAATGGCATTGGCCGTTGTGATTATTGTTATCATTAGTGCCATTCACTGGTGGAATGCTAGGCTGGGTTTGGATTTTCAAAAGGGCTCTACGGTACTTAAGGTTTCTATGATTTTGTTGTTCATCGGTGCAGGATTTGCATTGGGAACGCAACCGGTGGATTTTCTTCCAAGTGCGCAGAGCTTCCGCGAAATATTTGGATCCACTTTTTCTGGTTCAGGCGTTGCGGGATCAGCTGCGGCGGGTGTTAGCAATTCTGGAGGCGGATTTTTTGGTCTTGGTACTTTGATAACTCCGGCTTTTGCGACCAGTTTGATATGGGTCAGTTTTGCCTACAGTGGTTGGAATGCGAGTACTTACATTGCTGGATCTATTGAAAATCCCAATCGCAATTTATCGCGCAGCATTTTGATGGGAACGCTTGTTGTTACTGCCTTGTATGTACTATTGAATATGGTCCTAATGAAGTCGACCGCTGTTGCCAATTTGGTTGGAGTTAAGGAAGTGGGCTTGGTTGCGGCGGAAGCCATTTTGGGGACAAAAATCGGACAGTTGATGGGCGGAATCATCAGTCTTTTGTTGGTTTCAACGATTAGCTCTATGGTATTTACTGGACCGAGGGTATTGGCCAAGATGTTTGAAAATATTCCGAGTATGGGATTCATTTCTAAGCGTGAAGCCGACGGAAATCCTCGAATCGCGATAGTGGTTCAGTTGGTGGTATCGTTGATTTTATTGTTTGCGATGGATTTCCCCCAACTCATTTATTACATTGCGTTTACCTTAAGCTTGTTTACGATGCTTACCGTTTTGGGGATGATGATTTTGCGATTCCGCGAAGGCAAGCCACAAGGTTACAGTGCATGGGGCTATCCCGTTACACCGATATTGTTTTTAGTAACAACAGGCGCGGTTGCGATATTTTTTGTGCAAGACAAACCTACGGAGAGTTTATACGGACTGTCAACAGCCGCCGTGGGTTACGTCTTTTATTTGCTGAGCAAAAAGAAGTCGACCGAATAAATTACCCCTTTTGCTTGGGTAATAACAGAGTACTCGCTGCGCCAACAATTAGGCTGATTCCCGCCAATACCATCGTGTTTATGATATCATTGCCTAGGAATGTTTTATAGGCCCAATTGATACCACCCAACGCTGCAACAATTTGTGGGATTACGATGAACATGTTGAAAATGCCCATGGATATACCCATTTTTTCGGGTTTCACGGCGCTGGATAATATGGCGTAGGGCATCGACAAAATACTACCCCAAGAAATACCGATAAGGGCAAATGCCAAGTTCAGAATTCCGTCGTTTGTCATATAAACAAAGGAATCGGGATCGCTCGTTTCAAAACGACCGTGGGCGGTTGTCATTAGGATAAAACCCAAACCCCCAGCCAGCAAAGAAAGCATGTGTATGAGTCTGCGATTGATTCCGTTTTTGGCTGTCACGAAGGTTAACAACAGCGCAAACGCCATCGAACTCAAACCGTACATTCCCATAGAGCTTCCTACGATGTTGGCGGCTTGGTTGTATAAATGGTTTTTGGCGTCAAAATCTGCATCGCCATGTTGTGGCATCGCTGCATGATAGACGTGTTCGGTTAGGGCTGGCGTGGCGAATGACCACATCGTAAAGAAGGCAAACCAACTAAAAAATTGCACCACACCGAGTTTCCACATGATGCTGGGCATGTCTTTGAAGTTCTTGACAATTTCTACGATGCCATTAAAGAAACCTTTGCTTTCGGCATTCTCTTTTCGGAAAGCTTCTAGGTCGGCAGGTGGTTCTTCGGTGGTGGTAAAAATCGACCAAAGAATGGATATCATGAAGACGAGGGCTCCGATGGCAAATGACCACAAAACCGAGGGCGGAATATGTCCTTCCGGGGCTTCGTTTGACACCCCTAAATAGCTCATAAACCATGGCAAATTCGATGCGACCCATGTGCCTACGCCGATGATGAGTGTCTGAACGACAAAACCGTAGGAACGCTGAGAATCGGGTAGTTTATCGGCCACGAGGGCGCGGAATGGTTCCATCGAAATGTTGATTGATGCGTCCATAATCCAAAGGAATCCGGCTGCCATCCACAGGGTGCTTGAATAGGGAACGAAGAACAAGGCCAATGAACTCAGTATTGCACCCACCAAGAAATACGGTCTGCGTCGTCCCAACTTAGGATGCCAAGTCCGATCGCTCAAATATCCAATGATGGGCTGCACGATCAATCCTGTGAGGGGCGCAGCGATCCATAACATAGGGATGCTGTCTTCGGTGGCGCCGAGGGTTTGGAAGATGCGCGACATGTATCCGCCTTGCAGGGCGAAGCCAAATTGGATACCTAAGAAGCCGAAGCTCATGTTCCAAATTTGCCAGAAAGAGAGTTTTTTGGTGCTCAATTGTGTTCCGTATTAGATTTTTTATAAATGTAATATTGCAATGTTGTTATATTTACTCTCGTCCAGAATTTTGGTTTAATCGACAATCACTACATAACCCCAAGGCCCAATGGGTCTACCAAGACCGAGGTGCTTGATATTTGTGGGAGAGGCCACATAGGTAGCTTCCGTGCCATCTAAAGCGCGATCGCCAATGGCTTGAATCCATTGTTGTGTGCTATCTAAGTTCACGATTACCGTTACCGATTTTCCATTTTTGGTTCTGCGATATGCGTAAAGATTTTCATTGCCGCCAGTCACCTTTAGCACTTCGGCATCTGCACCCCAACTGCCATTGGCGAGGGCGGGTTGCGTGTGTTTGAGGGCATTCATTTTTCGATACCAATCACAGCGTAGCGTATCGTTCCAAGTGGTAATCGGGTCTTTTTCGAAGAACTTTAATCGCTTGGTATTGTTGGCTTCTTCACCATTATAAATCAATGGAAAACTGCCAGGTAGTGTGTAATTCAGCACACTGAAAACCTGCCATTTGTCGCCATATTTTTCTTCAACGGTACCGTTCCAAGTATTTTCATCGTGATTGGTTAAGAAGCTCATCATCATCGATTTGGCTGGCCATTTCGCACGGGATTCAGTGGCTTTGGTGATAAATTCTTTACCTGTGATTTTGCCTTTTGCACAATCGGCGGATGCGCCATGAAGACTCCATCCGTAATAGGCATCGAACGCTTTGTTGCAGTAGGAGGCAGGGTTTTTGTCGACATCCGTATTCAACTCCATTTCGGCAAGCATAAACATCATTTTTCGTTTTTCTAGGGCTACGCGGGCTTCTTCCCAGAAGTCTTTTGGGACCAAAAAGGCGACATCGCAGCGAAAACCATCAATATCGCATTCATCCACCCAATATTGCATTTCGGCAATCATGGCTTTTCTGAGTTCGGGGTTCTTAAAGTTCAATTGCGCCACATCGGTCCAATCCCAGGGCGTTACGATTTTTCCGGTTGAGTCGTGGACGTACCAATCGGGGTGGGCTTTTACCCAAGGATGGTCCCAAGCTGTGTGATTTCCAACCCAATCCAGAATCACTTTCATTCCGTTTAAATGGGCAAATTGAACCACCATTTTAAAGTCGTTTAGATTGCCAAATTCCGGATTAACGCCCCGGTAGTCTTTGATGCTGTAATAACTACCCAACCCTCCTTTGCGATTTAACTCGCCGATGGGATAAATGGGCATAAACCAAAGGACATCGGCACCGAGACTTTTGATGCGAGGAATTTCAGGGGCAAAAGATCGAAACGTACCATCCTGATTGAACTGTCGAACATTGACCTCGTAAATCACGGCATTTTTCTGCCATTGGGTATCGTGGAACTTCTTAACGTAAGGGTTTTTTGGTGCGATGCTATCAGAGGCGTTGAGTGCGATGCTAGCTGAGGCGGTTAGACCTGTACTTAACAGGCAACAGATAGCGATGATGCAATTGCGAAAGATGGTTCTTGTATTGGTGTCAAACATACACTTAGTATTGAAAACGCAAGATACCTATAAAAATATAGGAAAACCAAACGGGGGATATGGGGGATTTTGCAGAACTTTGTAGAATGGAATTTAAGGATTTGGTATTTCAGGTAGAGAAGGCCATTCATGATGTGGGAGTAGATCCGGCAGCGGCGCGTGGCGATGAAGAAGGTCAGTGGTTGTTGATGCGCAACGATACGCCAATTTATTTGGATGCGTGGGCTGCGGAGCAAAGATCGCCTTGGAACTATTTTATCTTTGAAGAGGACCCTACCACGGTTCAAATGACAATACCATTTTGTTATGCGCCCACTTTGCAGCGCGAAGCATTTTTGGAGGAGTTACTCACGGTGAATCTAAATTTATTGTACGGCAAGTTTACCTATAACGCGAAGGACAATGTAGTTGCTTTAATTTACCGATTGCCTGGTCTGAGTTTTCATCCTGCTGATTTACCGCGAGTGATCGATGGTTTGATGTACTACAGCGAGATGGCTTACCACGTCCTCAAGGATGAGTTTACCCTTAAGCGTGTGTTGGTAGAGGAGTCTTAAGACCTGATTCTATTTATTTTTTTTGACCCTGCTGCTGCGCGTAAGCCCGTTGCAGATCTACGATGCTTTGCTTTGCCGCGTAAAAGTCTTTTTCGATTTCTAATGCCGCTTGCAATGCATTGGCACAAGACATGATATCGCCGGTGCTTCTCAGCATTAAGGCTTGCAAATAAATATAGGCTGCTTTCGCATTCACTTCCTCTTTCATTCCGGCAGCGATGTGCTCCATGCGCACTTTTTTATCCATGATTTTTGGATCAGCCAAAGCCTTGCTTACCATCGAATCGCAACCCATCATATCACCACGTGCCATCTCAACAAAGCACATATCCCACCAAAAAGTCTGGTCCTTTGTTTCATCCCACAATTCTTTGAATATTACGATGCTGGCGGTGTCTTTGCCTTCTTCAAGTAGCAATTTGGCTTTGATTTCGCGCAAAAAAGTGTTTTTTGGTTTGATTTTTAGTCCGCGGTCAACGAAGAACATGGCAGTTTTTGGGTTTCTTACATTCTGATCGGTGGATGCAGTATGGAAGTAATGAAAGTGCGCTAAACTGTCGTACGCCCAAGTTTGAATGCTACTGTCTTCGGCCATCCAAAGTTCCAGGGTAACAATGGCAGAGCGGTAATCACCTGCGGCCAAGTTCATTTCATAGGCTTTTTTAAAGCTCTTTGATTTGTTTGTGCAACTTGCCAACGCGGCAATCGAGAAGGCAAGAATGAGAAGATTGCGTAATTTCATTAGAACAAAGGTAATTGGATTTTTTGAACCGATGAGGGGATGCTTTTTGTAACTTTGCAAAACCTATGTTTGAGAACCTACAAAACCGGTTAGAGAAGGCGTTTAAATCGCTCAAAGGACAAGGACGCATCAATGAATTGAACGTGGCCGATACCGTGAAGGAAATTCGTCGTGCCTTGATTGCGGCCGACGTAAGCTTTAAGGTTGCTAAGGATTTTACGGATACTATTTTAGAGAAAGCCAAAGGCCAAGATGTAATCAAATCTGTATCGCCAGGTCAATTACTTACCAAAATCGTCCATGATGAATTGGTGATATTGTTGGGCGGTGAAAAGATTGATTTGCAGTTAAATGCGAGTCCAACCGTGATTTTAATTGCGGGTTTACAAGGATCTGGAAAAACTACGTTCACTGGAAAATTGGGTAAATATCTAAAGGGTTTGGGTAGAAATCCGATGTTTGTTGCGGGCGACGTGTATCGTCCTGCGGCCAGACAGCAGTTGAAGGTTTTGGGTGAGCAAGTGGGTGTTCATGTTTACAGCGAAGACGATAACAACAACCCCGTTTCGATTGCGGAAAATGCTATCGAATATGCCAAAAAGAACAATCACAATGTAGTTGTAGTGGATACTGCCGGTCGAATATCGATTGATGAGCAGATGATGAACGAGATCGCGCAGTTGAAGCGTTCGGTGAAGCCGCATGAGATTCTGTTTGTGGTAGATTCAATGACAGGTCAGGATGCGGTGCTTACGGCAAAAGCGTTCAACGACGTGTTGGATTTTACGGGTGTGGTACTGACGAAGTTGGATGGTGATACTAGGGGTGGTGCGGCGTTGAGCATCAAATCGGTGGTAAACAAGCCGATTAAGTTTGTGAGTATGGGCGAGAAGATGGAGGCATTGGATGTCTTCTATCCTGATCGTATGGCGGGTCGTATCTTGGGCATGGGCGATGTGGTTTCTTTGGTTGAGCGGGCGCAGATGGCCTTCGACGAAGAAGAAGCAGAACGATTGTCGAAGAAAATCGCCAAGAATAAATTTGATTTTGAGGATTTCTTAGCCCAGTTGCAGCAAATCAAAAAGATGGGTAACATCAAGGATTTGTTGGGTATGTTGCCTGGGGTTGGAAGTCAGATTAAGGATATGGACATTGA
>CAMBTR010000028.1 GCA_945870885.1 Chryseobacterium gleum
GAGTGCTTGGCTGGGGTTTTGGGTGTTTACGACATCGAGTTCGGGGTGGGCGATGGAGATTTTGCCTTTGAAATTGTTAATTTTTCCATAGACGCGATAGGTTTCGCCGGGTTTTAGGAATCGTTCGATGTAGTTGATGCCTTTAAACCAGACGAGTTCCAATTCAGCGGTGCCATCGGATAGGATGGCGACGAAGCGCCGGCCTTGGCCGGCGCCCGCGATGCCCATCGGACGAATTCTTCCTTGCAGCTGCACCCATACGTCATCGCCCCTAAGTGACGTTATAGTGTAGGTTTGGGAGCGGTCTTCGTGGCGGAACGGGTAATGACTTAATAAATCGCCGAGGGTGAAGATACCAAGCTCTTTCTTTAAGGCTTCGGCCCGTTGCGGACCAACACCTTTTAAATACTCAATTCCCGTATCTAACCAATGGGGCATTTCGCGAAGATAAGTTATCTTCGCAGCATGCTTCAAGGAAAAACAGCTCTGATCACAGGTGCCTCACGTGGAATTGGCAAAGGCATCGCCGAAATTTTCGCTAAAAACGGTTGCAATATTGCATTTACCTATGCGTCTTCCGTAGAGAAAGCGATGGCTTTTGAACAAGAATTAACCAGCCTTTATGGCGTAAAAGTAAAAGGATATCAGTCGGATGCGGCCAATTTTAATCAAAGTATGGCGCTGGCTGAGACCGTGATTGCGGATTTTGGAAAGATTGATTGTTTGATCAATAATGCTGGAATTACGCGTGACACATTGATGTTGAGAATGACGGAAGAGCAGTGGGACGATGTGATCAATACCAATTTGAAGTCGGCGTTTAACCTTACGAAGGCATTTTTGAAGCATTTTTTGGGAAATCGTGCGGGCAGTATCATCAATATGACCTCGGTTGTTGGGGTGATGGGGAATGCGGGTCAGGCCAATTATGCGGCATCAAAAGCGGGAATGATTGGTTTTACAAAGAGTATCGCCAAGGAATTGGGGAGTAGAAATGTACGTTGCAATGCGGTGGCTCCAGGGTTTATCGAAACAGAAATGACACATGCGTTAGACGAAAATGTCCGCAAGCAGTGGGCTGAGTCTATTCCGTTGAAGCGCGGTGGATCGCCAGAAGATGTTGCCAATGTGTGCTTGTTCTTGGCCAGTGATATGAGTGGATACGTAACCGGGCAGACACTTTCTGTTTGTGGCGGTATGTTGATGTAATTGTAAGTTAGAATTAGAGTTCATGCCATTAGATCAGCCCGAAGAAGTTTACCCGTACGAGAAAAATATGGGATTTTTTGACCATATCGATGAGTTGCGAAAGCGCTTGTTTCGTGTGGCCGTTGTTGTGCTGATTGGTACCGTACTCGGATTTATTTATGTAGAGGAGCTTTTTGAAATTATCGTACTGAGTCCATTTAGTACTGATTTTTTTGGATATCGCTTTTTTTGCAAAGCGGGTCATTTTTTGATGAATTCTGATGCCCTTTGTTGGACGCCTCCGCCGCTAGTAATGCAAAGTCAACAGATTCAAGGTCAGTTTGTTAGTGCCTTTAAAATATCGTTTGTAGTTGGATTTGTGGTTGCTTTCCCGTATATTATATATCAAATTTGGAGCTTTATCCGACCCGCTTTAAGTCAGAAAGAGATTCAAAAAACCCGACGTAGTTTGGGTGTGGTGTCGCTGCTATTTTTTACCGGATTGTTTTTTGCTTATTTCTTTTTAGTGCCATTGGCTTCCAACTTTTTGTTGGGTTATTCTTTGAGCCCAAAGATTCAAAATATAATTACGATATCCAGCGTTACGGGCTTTGTGACCTTCATGAGTTTGGCCACGGGGTTGGTATTTGAGTTGCCGGTGTTGATTTATATTTTGGCCAGATTGGGAATTGTGAGTTCGTCATTTTTGAAAAAGCATTGGCGATATGCGGTAGTAGTTATCTTTTTGATTGCGGGGGTTGCAACGCCATCGCCCGATATGTTTAGTCAGTTATTGCTTGGAACTCCGTTGCTAGGATTGTATTTGGTGGGGATTCAAGTGGCCAAAAGAGTAGAAAAAAATCGAGAAAATGAACAATAAAACCATTGCTTTGGGATCGGATCATGCAGGATTCGAATTGAAAAATGATTTGATCGTATACCTTGTTGAAAAAGGGTATGAATTGGCCGATATGGGTCCGGATTCAGCGAACAGTGTCGATTATCCAGATTATGCACACAAGGTGGCAACGGCAGTTACTGATGGCAGTGCTTGCTGTGGTATTTTGATATGTGGCAGTGGAAACGGAGTTTGTATCACGGCCAATAAGCACGCGGGTGTGAGGGCTGCGCTTTGTTGGGAACCTGAAATCAGTAGTTTGGCGAAACAGCATAACAATGCAAATGTGATTTGTTTGCCGGCTCGTTTTATTAGTCAAGAAAAGGCATTTGCGATTGTGGATGCGTATTTGAATATGGAATTTGAGGGTGGTAGACACGCCGCTAGAGTCGATAAAATTGAAAATTGTTAATGGAGCCTAAGGAGCAGCATGTAAGTGTGTCACGTCCTGGATATTCTGATGAGTATTACAGTGAGGATGACGCGGCTGTTAGTTTGAGTGAAAATAATGTTGAGGGAATTGGGGCGGAACTTCGGTCCACCCAGGATACCACTTTGGCCGCGAATTTAGAGGCGGTGAAAATGTTGGGACTGAAATTACCAACCGATCCGCGCTGGGTAAATGTGGCTGAGAAGACCATCGAAGAAATTTTGACCGATCATGCTTTTTGTGAGCAGAAGGCTGCAACGATGGGGGTGACGTTGATCGTTAAATTCTCAGATCACGAGCGTTTGGTAGACGAAGTCACACCATTGGTAGCTGAAGAATGGGGACATTTTCGAAAAGTGCTGAAGGAATTAAAAAAACGGGGTCTGCAATTGGGCCGTCAGCGCAAAGACGAATATGTAGGTGCTTTGCATCAACAAATGAGAAAAGGCGGTTCTAGAGAGCAATCAATGATGGAATATTTGTTGGTATCCGCGATGGTTGAAGCTCGTTCTTGCGAACGATTTAGGCTCTTAAGTTTGTATTGCGCCGACGAATATTTGCGGAAGTTTTATTACGAGTTCATGGTCTCTGAGGCTGGACATTATCGCATGTTTATTGATTTGGCTAAACACTATTTGCCTGCCAATCAGGTGAAACAGCGGTGGGAAGAAATGCTAATTACGGAAGCTGAGATTATGGGGAAGTTGGAACTCCGCGGCGACCGGGTGCATTAAATAAGCCTAAACCTGAATTTTTCAACCCAATGATGGGCGTAATTACCCCAATCCCACGTCTAGTGCCATCATAAGCACAAACCCAAACATCAGACCTAGCGTTGCTTTGTCGGTATTTCCTTCGCGCTGACTTTCAGGAATTACTTCTTCAACAACCACGTAAATCATGGCGCCGGCGGCAAATGCCAACAGATAAGGGAGCAAGGGGGTTGCAATCATAACCAAGCCCACGCCTAGCATTGCGGCCAAGGGTTCTACAGCGCCAGAGAGTTGACCCCACATGAATGATTTTCTGCGGGATAGGCCAAATCGTCTTAGGGGCAAGGCAACTGCGAGACCTTCGGGGAAATCTTGAATTCCTATGCCAATTGCCAATGCGATGGCAGCGGGAAGATCGGCTCCGGGGATTCCTTCAGCCACAGCGCCAAATGCAACACCTACCGCAAGTCCTTCAGGGATGTTGTGCAGGGTGATGGCTAAAACGAGTAATATCGTACGATTCCAATTGGTCTTGACCCCTTCTACTTCTTCGATGGGGCTGCTCAAGTGCAAGTGAGGGAGGTATTGATCTAAAGCAAAGAGGAAGAATGCTCCGGCCAAAAATCCAATTCCTACGGGAAGCCAAGCCATGTTGCCATATCCTTGGTTTTCTGCCATGCCAATGGCGGGATTAAGCAAACTCCAAAAGCTGGCGGCTAACATCACGCCGCCGGTAAAGCCCATCAGGACGTCCATGTTGGCACGACGGACATCTTTGATGAAGAAGACCATAGAAGCACCCAATGCAGTAATGAACCACGTGAATAGAGCGCCCACAAGCCCCTGCATCATGGGGCTCAAGCCCGTAAAGAAGTGTATTAGAAAATCCATCATTAATAGAAGTATTCGTTACTCTTTTGAAAATTGCCGGTATTGAAATAGTAGCGAAATGTAAATTGCAAATTGCTGCCGTTGTAATGGAGCGGGAAGGACTTGTTATAGAATTCGCCTGAAGAGACTTTTAAGTTGATTTCGGTGCCGAAAGTATGGTAATAAGTAACACCGTATTCTGTTCGTTTTCCTTTGTTTGATGTGCGTCCCATCAATAAGCCGCCATAAACCATCGGATAAAATTTATTTCCACCGGTTTCAATCACTCGAACTTGTTGTTTGTCGGAATTATAAAGTGTTTCGCCACCTTTTCTAAAGCTATAATTTAATACACCACCAATTTCTTCAGAGAAAAAATTTGAACTGCTGGGCGATGGATGCTGTCTAAATGACAATCCCAATGGAACTTGAACGGAAGCATAGGTTTGTTTGATTTTGTTGTCGATAGCAACTGTATCGTTCACAAGGCGATATCCACGGGTTGTTAGATTGATTCCGGTTACTAAGGAAACGTTTCTATGCAGATCATAGCTTGCCAATCCAGAAATGGCGATGCCCATTTTGTTCCTAGGCGTGATGTTGGGGATAAAAGTATCGTTGTTATCGAGTTTGGAAATATTGCCGCCCAATTTGAATCCAACATGCCATTTGGTTAATCTATTCTCGTCGTCTACCTGACCAATTGCTTGGATGTTAATGAAAACCAAGGCGATAATTAAGATATATTTCTTCATTGTTTCTCAACAAAGATAATAAACCTCTCCACTCAACACCACGAGTATATCGAACCGATGTAAATTTGTATCGAAATGATTTGGCAGAAACGCGCATTATTTGCTTTGCACACCGCACTTGAAGATTTTGAACACAATGAAAGTTGGAGCTTTGCTATTGAACAGGCTAAGTACCATAACCGCTGGTTTGAAGAGGCGCAGGTCCATCAAAGTTTGTCGCAGTGGCGGGAGAGTTTAAGCCCTGAAAAGGTAGACTCTTGGCTGTCGAATTATTCTTTGCCAGAATATATAGGCACGCAGCGTTTGGGCATAATTATGGCCGGAAATGTCCCATTGGTGGGGTTTCACGATGTGATTGTAGGTGTGATTTCTGGGTTTTACGTCTTTGCGAAAACATCCTCTGATGATACCCTACTTCCAAAGATGTGGCTTACAGAAGCGGCCAAAATTGATCCGATTTGGAGTGAGCGAGTAGAAGTTGTTGAGCAGTTGCGAAATTTGGATGTCGCCATTGCCACCGGGAGTAATAATACAGCGAATTATTTCTCGTCCTTTTTTAAGTCGATCCCACATTTGATCCGCAACAACCGGAACAGCGTTGCGGTGCTTACGGGACAGGAAACCAAGGAGGATTTTATTGCGTTGGGTCATGATGTCTTCGATTATTTTGGTTTGGGTTGCAGGAACGTCACCCATTTAATTCTGCCTCCAGATTATGATTTTACGCCTTTGTTTCAGTGTTGGGACGAGCATTTTGATTGGATTCGGAATCACAATAAATACGCGAACAATTATGAATACCATAGGGCGTTGTTGCTTATGAATTTGGACCCTCATATTGATACGGGGTATTTGATTGCCAAGGAGAAGCCGGAATTATATGCTCCGGTTGGGATGCTCAATTATTCCTTTTACGATTCGGTTGATGGTGTTGCCGAGAAGTTGGTGAAGTGGGGGGGCGCGCTGCAGTGCACGGTGTCACATTTGCCACTCACCAATGCGTTGAACTTTGGTAGTACCCAATGCACGCAACTTTATGATTTTGCCGATGGGGTGGATACCTTACAGTGGTTGATTGAAAATCGTAAGCCCTAATTATAGGATTGGGAGCAGCAATGTCTCAATCGCGGGCAATAGCAGTTCCGGGTTTGGTAACGAAGGGTTAAACTCTGTAATTTCCAGACATTGCGTGCGTGAATCACTCACCAAAGCTTCCAGTATTTTTTGCGCTTGCCCTAATTTTAAACCACCGTCTACGGGTGTTCCAGTGGCTTTTGCGATGTCGGTGTCTAAACTATCGACATCAAAGCTGACATATAAATAGTTGCAATGGCTCAAGGTATCAAAAATCTTTTCGATGCAGGCGTCGATGCCATTTTCGTTGATTTCTGAAGGTTTGATCCAGGCGATTTCAGATTCTTCCACCAAATGGGCTTCTTGACTTTCAAAATCACGGACATCCACAAAAATCAAATTTTCCGGGGGTAGTCCCGCATTGCCTTTGATTAATTTAATTCGATCCCAAAGTTGGATTGTGGCATCGTCTAGCGTGCGCACGGATTGACATTTATTGTCGTTGTTGAGCAACGCGTTAACCGTCATCCCATGGCTATTACCAGAGGGCGTTGTGTAAGGCGAATGCAAATCGAAATGCGCATCAATCCAAATCACGCCCACTTCATCTATAGGTACGCATTGAGCTAGACCACTAACACCGCCAATTCCATTGCTGTGGTCGGCCGTGAGCAATAAACAGCGATATCCGTCTTTGAGTTGTTTGGCGACAGAGGATGCAAAGTTTTGTTGGTGTTCAATGAGTGCAGCTCCATTTTTAAAAAACGGGGTTGAATGCTCTGAGTTAGGTATTTCTTTTGATTTGATTTCAATCACAGGGATTTCGTCAAATGCTTCTGCGTTGGATGATTCTATATGTTGTAAAATGGATTTTGGCCCATGACTAGCGCCCATTTTTTCAGCCCCAAGTTCCCATTCTGACGTGATAATACAGCGTTTCTTTTCTTTCATATTCTGCCCTTCGAGGTTGCTTATCTCGCAATATAATACAATTTTACAAATTCAATAATTTTCTACTTTCGCTGCCAAACCCAATAAGCACCCTGTGTGTCGATAGGGGTGAATTGATATAGGAAGTACTTATCTGTCATGTAGTTGCATTTTGTAATTAATCTCGCCGACTCTTTTGGCCTGCCATCTTTTATCCAAACACGCTTGCCCCATTGTTTTGGATAGGATTGGTTGATCGTTCTGTTCTGCACAAAGGTATCGTTCATCCAATCCCCATTAAAATCAGCGGATTGCATTTTTCCATGGTAGTAAAGTGCGAAAGATTTGAAGCCATGCGTTTCTACCAATTTGCTAATTTGGGTTTCTTTGTGAACAGTATGGATTAATTCGTCTTGGGTGATTTGCGATACCACGGGCAACAGAAAATAGTAAACGGTTAATCCGATACCGCCGAAGGCTAATATTAGTTTACCCGGATGTAATTGTTCTTGGAAGAAATTCTTAACTGTTTGGGGTAAAAATACGGTTACCGCAATTGCTCCAGGGATAAACAACGAAATCTTTTGTAGCCAATGCATCGACAGTGGACTCAGGAGTTGTTGGATCGAAAAACTATCCAAATGTTTAGCCACTAATGTTAGTTTGTCTGGGTTTAGAATCGCCAAAGGTAAAATCCATAAAATACCCGTCCATACTAGACCTATTAGCAATAAGAGTGATTTCTGAATAATAAAATTACTCCCTCGATTGGTATGGATCCGATAAGTGTGATAGGCTGCAAAATAGGTGATCGGAAACCAACATAAGCTGCTGTAGTGGATGATTTTGGTTGTGACGATGCTGAATAGTATCAAAACGAACCAAAACAAGATTCGCATAACGGTATGCCAACTTTCCAATTCAAAGTCTTCCTCCCCACGCTGGCTCAAATAGGGGATGGCTAATGCAATTGCCGGAAAGCAGAGTATAAACAAAACGATTGTATGGTAAAACCAAGGTTGATTGTGCCAGGCGATTTGGCCTTTCACTAGTTCCATTTGATAGGAAATAAAGGAATCAAAGAATTGGGGACCCAAATTGTGGTACAGTGGGTAGACCCAGATGGCAACCACAGAAACCATCGCACCAATTAAAATGAAAAGGCGAGGAGATAAAATGTCTTGCCAACGACCCCGAAAGGCCGTCATGACGAAGGCAACGGCACCCATAACAAGCAAGGCGGTCTGACCTTTGGTAAGAATGGCTAAGCCGATAAATACACCGGATAATAAATAGTGTCCGTGGGGTCGATGTCCTTCAACATCGCAGCGAGTAATAAGGTACCAGTGCCAGATTGAAAGTAATATCAATAAGTTAAAAACAGGATCGATAATGCCTGATTTATAATAAACCAACGGCGCAAAGGTGAGCGTAATCGTTAACGCCCAAAAAATACCTAATGTTCGCCTGCCTAAATAACTGCCAATGTGGTAGGCAACATTTGCTGTGATGATTCCGGCAATGGCGTTGGGTAGTCGATAGACCCAGGTGTGGTCGCCAAACAGGTCGACAAAAAATGCTTGAATCCAAATAAATAGGGGTGGTTTTTCCCAGAAGGGCTCAAAGGCGATTTGTACGTAGTTATAGTTGCGGCTAACAACCATTTCGCGGGCGGATTCGGCGAAGTTGAGTTCATCCCAATCGAATAAATGGACGAGTCCCAATCCTGGCAAAAAGAGGATGATGGCCAGTGCTGTAATGATGAGGTGGATGTGGAATTTAGACATCATAACCTAGCCGTTTAGAAAAATGAAAACTCAGTTGAAGAAACAGCAAAGCGATGGTTCCGCCGGTGCAAACATCAAACAGAAAATGCTGACCGAGATAGATTCTGGAATAGCCGATACCCGAGGCGAAGATTGCGCAAGCAATCCCCCAAAAGATAGATTTTTGCAGTTTTGGAATGGATGTCGCCATCAAACCCATGCAGAAAAATGCCACCGCGGTATGTCCGCTTGGAAACGACTGCCAATGGTGAATTTCGAGGTTTTCGATGTGTCTGATGGTGAAAAATTTGGCTTCAATGGGGCGTGGGGCGTTAAAGTAATTCTTGATTAGCGCAACAAAAATCGACTGAATACCAAGGCCAATTCCCATCACAAGTCCGCGTTTGAAATTAAAGTAAAAACCGGTCGAAATTGCCAAAACGATCAATAGCCACTCTGCTAACCAAGAAAAGTGGATAAAAAAATTATCTGTGGTATGATTGCAAAAATGGTGAATCCAATTGGATGCAGAATAGTTCAATCCCAAGCCTACAGAGACCCAACCTGAAAGTAAGAGTAGGGATGAGGTTAAGAAAAATCTGCTTTGGGCCATGATTGATACAAAGATAATTACTTCATCATGCTGAAACATTTTGAATTTAACACTAAATTGTTTTTTTTGCGACATTACCCTTTATTAAAAACAGTAATTATGACCTCAACTTCAACCTCACGAACCAAATTGGAACTAGAATACGCATTGCGTTCTTCCCCTAATATTTTATATCAGTATATTTCTAATCCTTCCGGTTTGCAGAATTGGTTTGCCGATCATGTGGGCGTGAAAAATGGTGAAAATTACAAATTTAAGTGGGATGATGGCACCGAAATGGATGCATTATTGGTGAAAGCGGTGACAAGTAAATATGTTCGCTTTAAAATTGTTGATGCGCTGGATGCTGATGAGTTTTTGGAGTTCAGAATTCAGCAGGATGCCATAACCTTGGACATCGATTTAATTATTACCGAGTTTGTGAATTCGGGAGATGAAGAGAGCGCTGCCTCGATTTGGGATGCCGCTGTCGATAGCCTTCGATTCACCATCGGAGCATAATTAATCCGCGTAGATATTCCCCTTATCTCTGCAGTTCAGAGATCGCTAGATAAGCGAGTAATCCGCAACCTTGCTCCAGTGCATCTTCGTCTACATCAAAACTGGGGTGATGTACACTAAAAGTGGTTTTCTTCGCCTCGTTTCTCGTTCCCAATCGATAAAAACAGCTGGGGACTTCTTGGGTGAAGTAAGAAAAATCTTCGGCAGCCATCCAAATTCCTAAATGCTCTACGTTTTGCTCGCCAAGAAACGACTTTGCCTCTGATTGAAGTCGCTCTGTAAGGTCTTCGTTATTCTTCAAAAACGGATATCCGCGTTTTATGTCAAAATCAACCGTTCCACCCATACCCTCAACCAATCCTTTTGCTAGGGTTAGCATTTTTTGATGCGCTTCTGCACGCCAGTTTTCGTCTAGGGTTCTAAAAGTACCTTCTATAATGACTTCGTTGGGGATTACATTGGTTGCACCTTGAGCAATGACTTTTCCGAAACTTAATACGGATGGGATGGCTGGGTTTGCGGCGCGCGAAACGATTTGTTGTAATGCAACGATTAAATGCGCGCTGATTAGCACCGGGTCTATGTTAAAGTGTGGCATCGCACCATGTCCGCCTTTGCCCGTTACTTTTACATAAATCTCATCGGTACTTGCCATGTACAATCCGGGACGAAATCCAGTTTTACCTGTTTCGATGCCGGGCATCACGTGCTGACCGATCATGACATCCACTGTTGGATTCTGAAGTACGCCCTCAGCAATCATAAGCGATGCGCCGCCGGGAAGCCTTTCTTCACCTGGCTGGAAAACAAGTTTTATCGAACCTTCAAAATTGTCTTTTAGTTCTGTTAAAATTCTTGCGGCACCCAATAAGCTGGTTGTATGGACATCGTGACCACAAGCGTGCATCACGCCTTCCTTTTGGCTGCGATAGGCTCTGCCATCCTTGACTTCAACAATGGGAAGCGCATCCATATCGGCTCGCAAACCAACAACTTTTTTCGAAGGATTTTTCCCTTCGATGACGGCCACTACTCCTGTATTTGCCAATCTTTGGGTTTTTAGGCCCAAGGACTGCAGTTCTTTTTCTACCAAAGCGGCGGTTTCGTGTTCTTGAAACGATAGCTCCGGATTTTGGTGGATATGTCGGCGAATGTCGACCAACGCCGGTAAAATAGAGGCTGCGCGGTCTTGGATATGTTTCTTTACGTCCATGATTGGAATTGTTGTATCAGATGAAGTACTTTGCAAATCTAATCGTTTCTCTAATATTCAATTCACATGATTACTCAAAACTCAATCGAACAACTGCTAAATGTGGTTAACATCGAGGATGTAGTGGGTGATTTTGTGTCGCTTAAACGCTCTGGCCCCCGATATAAGGGCTGTTGTCCGTTCCACGACGAGAAGACGCCGAGTTTTGTAGTATCTCCATCCATTGGCATTTACAAGTGCTTTGGCTGTCAGAAAGGCGGCAATGCCATCCAGTTTATGATGGATATTGATAATTTGAATTTTGTGGAGGCGGCGAAAAGCCTCGCGAAGCGATTTGGAGTGGAATTGGAGGAAACGCATGTTGAGAATCAGGATGCGCATCAAGAAGCCCAACGTCAGCGAGAATCCATTCAGGCCGCGGTAGATTTTGCCCAAGGTTTTTTCGTCACTCAATTGTTTGATGGCGAAGAGGGTAAGTCGATTGGTTTGCCCTATTTCAAGGAGCGCGGTTTTACCGTTGAGACGATAAAAAAATGGGGACTAGGCTATAGTCCAGAGTCTTGGGAGGCTTTGGCCGGTCATTCCAAGGTCAAAGGGTTTAATGCCGAGGTTATGGTTTCGGCTGGGCTTTTGAAACTGCGCGATAACGGAACGCATTACGATTTGTTTAGGCATCGTGTGATGTTCTCTATTTATTCGGTGACAGGAAAGGTGATTGCTTTTGCTGGACGGAAGATGAGTAGCACGGACCCATCGCCGAAATACGTCAACTCTCCCGAAACCGACCTCTATAAAAAGAGCGATGTTTTATTTGGCTTGTTTCAGGCCAAGAATTCGATTAAAAAGGCCGATAAGGTCTTTATGACCGAAGGGTATACTGATGTGATTACGTTGAGTCAGGCCGGCATCGAGAACGTTGTTGCGAGTTCAGGTACCGCGTTAACGCCAGGGCAGATCAAGTTGCTAAAACGCTTTACGGATAACGTGACGGTGGTTTACGATGGCGATGCGGCGGGGATTAAGGCATCGTTGCGAGGGATAGATCTGTTGCTACAGGATGGGTTGAATGTGCGTGTGGTGTCATTGCCGGAGGGTCAGGACCCCGATTCGTTTTGTCAGAAATTAGGTGGGGACGATTTTCAGTCGTATTTGAATGAGAACGAGGAGACGTTTATCCACTTTAAGGCCAAGTTATTAATTGATGAGAGTAAGCACGATCCGCTGAAGAAGTCGGATGCGATACGTGAGATATTAAAAAGTGTTTCTTTGATAGCCGATGGGCTGAAGCGCTCTGCCTTAACTAGGGATTTATCGCAGATATGCGAAATGGAGGAGTCGGTGCTGGTTCAGGAGTTAGGGAAGTTATTGCGACAGCAGAAGGCGAAGGAGGAGCAAGCATTTGTAAGTCAGATTGCATCGATCACTCATGAGATGGGGGTGGGGATGATTGCGCCGGCGAAGCCGGCGCTCACAGACTATCACCAAGAAATGGCGGTTTTTCGACTTTTGCTATTGCACGGCAATGAAATTATGGATGCAGAACAAACCGTGTTTCACCATTTGGTGGAAAAGGTTTTGAACGATCCTGATCTGGTGTTTGAAGATGAACTCGCCATTCGATTGATTGCTGAAGCAGCGCAACTCGAGGCTTGGCCCGAAAAAGAGCATTTCATCCATCACATGGATAGTGAGATTGCGGCTTGGGCTGCTGGGATTTTGGCTGGCGGACATACACTGAGTAAGGCATTTGAAGATAATTTTATTGATGTGTCTCGTCCGGAATCAACGGTAAAAGAGCAAGTGAAAAATGTAATTTTGCATCTCAAACGAAAAAAATTCGACAAAAGTCTTAATCTCGCTCTATCCATGTTGGAAAATCCTGAGGTATCCCCAGAAGAAATGATGGAAATACTCGATTATATCAAGGCGATAAACATCAAAAAGAAGGAAATCGCCGACGATTTAGGAAATTCTGTGAGTTGGATTTAATTGTAAGTTATTGTAAATCAATAGTTTGATTTTTTGGCACGCCGTTTGCATACTGGCCGGTATGTTTAAAAACAAATTAGTCATTCCAACATTCGCATTACTTTTCCTTACCGTTGCGGCGATAGGAAAAACGGCTTTTGGAACCGACAAAATAATTCCTGTGGCTGAAGTGAAAGCTTTAGATCCCGGGGTAGTTACCGTAAATGATTCATTATATTTTGATTCACTCGAACTTTCTTTAAAGCACATCCCCAACGCACAGCCGATGTATTCTGTTGCCAAAAAGGCAATCGGTAAGTGGGCGAAGTTGTTTATCGCAGTAAAAATTGTTGAAAGTGGTAACGATGGCGATAACTCTATCTATGCTCGTCGTGACAATAACTTAACTGGCATGCGTCAGCCCCGTGTTCGCAAAACCTTGTCGTTGGGTGCTACCAAAAATAAATACGCCCGTTACGCCAGCTGGTATGATTGCATGGTTGATTTCGGAATGTACTTGGATGGAATGGAAAGAGGCTTTATTAAAAAGAATCATCGTCCAGTTAGAAACAGCCAAGAGATGGTTAAATATCTATATGGTAAGTATAATTCTCACCCCGTTTGGCGCAAACGTACCTTGTACGTATTGAAGAATTTCAAGTGGAAGTAATTACTTCTGGTGCTTGTATCGCAGGCAGTATAAACTGAATCCTAGTGCGATAAAAAAGGCAGAGCCGCTAAGTCCAAATATTCCGACATAGTTCCAGCTAATTCCTTCAATAAAATAGTTTGCGGTTAATCCGCCAACGATAATTCCCAATTCCAAAAACATAAATAACATCGCCAAGGCACGTCCTCGGTGATGGTTATCTGCAGTGTCGCTCGCCCAGGCAAACAAACTCGGGGCGTTAAATCCTTGTCCTATTCCATATAGAATGGCGGAGCTTGCAAACCAAATGAGGCCGGGCAATTCACAAGCCGCACAGTGTGTTTGATGAAGGTGGTTAAGGCGAATCGACATGTAAACGAGGATCGACATAGACAATACTTGCGCTGCGGTTCCGATGGCGGTGCTCCATGCGCGACCTAAGGCATCGCTCACACGTCCGCTTATCAGGCGAAACAACAGCGAAACCCCAATGTAGATGCTCAAGAACAAACCTTTGTTGGTGTAACCCATTTCCAAAGTAAAATCGGCCATCACGGTAAGGATTGAGCCCAAGGAAATACAGACCAAAAACATAATAAAACTAGGTCGCCACGCCGGAAAATAGAATAGGTTTCGGATGTTGAATACAAATTCTTTTCGATTCGATTTTGTGCGCGTTTCAGGCAAGCTCATAAAGAGTAGCCAAGCCAAAGAAGCCAGGGCTGCGCTGGTGTAATAGAGAATATCGACGCCAAAATGCAATGCGATAACTGCGCCCAGTGCATAGCCAATGGTGGTTCCGAGGTTATTGAACATCCCTTGCCAGCCCATCGCGCGACCTCGGTGTGATTCGGCAACGACGTCGGCGGTGAAGGCGGTAAATCCCGTTGGGGTGAACCCTGTGGAGAATCCATGAATCGCGCGAACGATCAAGAAACCCATGGCTGTGGTCACCATCGGATAGAAACAACCCGCGATGATGCAAAATAAGCATCCACCAATCATTGCCCATCGCCGGCCTAAGTTATCGGTGATCCAACCACTAAAAGGACGTGCAATCAGTGCGCTAAATGAAAATGCTGGGATGATCCATCCTACATACGCTGCGCCGCCTTTGGATCGGAGTTCTTGCGCTAACTCGGGGAGAATGATGTTAAATGAGAGGAAGAAACTCATCGCGCCCAAGCACATAATCCAAAACACCCTCGGGTATTTGTAGGGTAGGGCTGGTTGGAGAGAACTCATTTACTGGAATAGTTGGCAACCAATGGCATAATGCGTCCTTTTCCAAAGGCTTTGGTGCTGACACGCAAAATAGGTGGGGCCTGATAACGCTTGTATTCACTTCCGTTTACTAGGTCTACAACTTTATGCACCGTGGTTTGGTCGTATCCCATCGTAATGAGTTCATCAACCCCTTTGTGCTCTTCGATGTAGTGTTTTAACAATTCATCCAAGACATCGTAATCGGGAAGGGAATCAGCGTCCTTTTGACCGGGGCGAAGTTCTGCCGATGGCGCTTTGGTGATGATGTGATTTGGTATGATTTCTTGATTTCGGTTGATATAACGAGCCAATGCGTAGACTTGATTCTTGTATACATCGCCAAGCGGACTCAACGCACCGCACAAATCGCCATACAAAGTACTATAGCCCACGCTCAGTTCACTTTTGTTGCTTGTATTCAGAAGGATATAGCCCAGTTTATTGGAAATGGCCATCAGAAGAACCGCTCTCGACCTAGCTTGGAGATTTTCTTCGGCTAAATTGAAAGGCTTCCCTTGAAATACAGGTTGAAGCGCATCGAGATAGGTATCGTATATATTTTTGATTGGAATCGTAATCGCGGCGTTGCCGAGATTTTTGCTCAACAATTCTGCATCCGACACGCTGTGATCGCTACTAAACATCGATGGCATAAGCACGGGATGCACGTTTTCGGCCCCTAATGCTGCCGAGGCCAAGGCTTGAACTACTGCGCTGTCGATTCCGCCTGAAGATCCCAAGATTGCCTGTTTGAATCCCATTTTATTGAAATAATCACCGATGCCAAATATTAAGGCTTTGTATAGCTGCGCTGTATCGTCGGTATCCAAGGGTACGGAATTACCCATAGCAAATTTCCCGTTTTCGAAACTGGCATAGCTCACGTTTTCTTCAAAGCTCGGGGCTTGTAGAACTACTTCGCCGTTGCCATTGATTGCGCGACTTGAGCCATCGAACATGAGTTCGGTATGGGTACCCACTTGGTTGACGTAAAGAACTGGAAGGTCGAATCGCGATGCTTGTCCGCCGAAAACCCGATTTCTCAGCGATTGCTTGCCCAAATTAAACGGCGATGCGGCTGGATTGATGATAAGTTCGGCGCCTAAGTCTTTCAATGCTTGACCTGGGCTTACCAAATATTCAAAGTCGTTGTAGACATCCCACAGATCTTCACAAATGGCGATACCAATCTTTACGCCTTTATATTCAATAATTTGCGATGTGGTTTCGGGTTGAAAATATCGACTTTCATTGAAGACATCGTAGGTAGGGAGTAGTGTTTTGGCAACGGTATGTTGGATTCTGCCGTTGTACATTACGCAAGCCACGTTTTGCAATTTTCGACCTTTATTGGGATTTCTAACTACGCCACCCACTATGGCTGCTATGCCCTCGCAAGCTCGGGCAACCGCCTCCAACGCATGTTCACATTTCTCAATGAAATAGGGGTAGTCTAGAAGATCATCGGGCATGTAACCACATACCGATAACTCCGAAAATACAACCAAATCTACTTTGTCTTGTTTGGCTTGGAAAATGACATCGGCAATTTTTGCCGTATTCGACTCAAAATCGCCAATGGTAAAGTTGAGTTGGGCCAGTGCGATTTTTAACCCCGACATGGTCTAATTAGAATAAAATACCCGCTTGAATGGCAAGCAAATTTGATTTCCCTGTAATGGTAGGGTCTTTGAAGAAGTTGTTGATCGCATTGTCGAATCGCAAACCCGCAGTAAACATCGTATTTCCGGTAAGTTTGTATTCAATACCAACGCCCATAATTACTGGGAAACGGAAAGATGCGATGTTGTCTTGAAATGCATATTCCTTTTCGCCTTTGGCACTTCCTGCTACCGTTGTTCCGGTGAATTGGTAAACATCATCGTCGATATTGTTTGGGTCGTGCGATGTGATTCCTTTATTCGCTGGGTAAATCGCGTTGCCATCAATAATTGTAGTTGAGAGCTTGCTTTTCATCATAAAAGAGGGCGCTAAACCAAATTGGAAGTAGTATTTCATATTTCCAATTTCATCTGTTTTCATTTTTACGCTTAATGGGATTTGCAAGTATTGGGTATTGTATTTGAAATTTACTTTTCCCGCTGCGTATTTTAGGGTGTCGAATTTGCCAGTAGAGCCGGTTTGAGGAACTACATTCTTTAATTCGGTATTGCTTTTGGCCAACACCGGAATCGTAGAAACCGATAATTCTGTCGCCAACCAATAGTTTGTGCTTTTGAACATGGCGAAATCGGCGGTAACGCCGTAAGAGAATCCTAGGCCTAATCCATCGTTCGACATCGAACCTTTTTGGATGTTGATCCAGCTAAAATTGGGGCTAACGCGCAAACCCATCTTTACGTTGGGAGCGGTTTGAGCATGTAAATTTGCAAAACCTGCAAATAGCAAGGTAGCAGCTATGGCAAAAGAAGTGTTTCTTTGTAGTTTCATACGTTTCATGCAAAAAAACAACAATCATACCATTAAATGCAGTTGGATTTATCCCCTTTTTGTGGTGATTCTAATTTCTTGTACACCTAAGAAGCAAGCGGCGCCGGTAAAATTGGAATATTTCGACTTTGCGATGGAGTTAGACGGTCTGCGTACGAAGGGCTGTAGCGCATCGGATGTTGTTGCATTACGCAATAAATATGGTCGATTTTTCTCCCTTTGGATGTATGAAGTGATGGATTTTGGACGTTTCGGCCCCATTTCCGACACAGCAAGAGCGCAGTATCTGCAATATTGGTTGCTACAGAACACGCCGGTTTTTAATACGGTAAAATCGCATTACAAAAAAAATACCCAATGGAAATCGGATTTAGAACAAGCTTGGGGCAATTTGCAACAAGAAATCCCCGGAACGCCGCAAGCCAACGTCTATGGCTATCTCTCTCAATTTAGCAATTACAACACATTCGTTGATACTTTTATCAATCCCAAATCGGATCACCAAGAAGTGATTTTGGCTTTTAGCGAAGAAATGTTTCTAAACGATACTTTTCCTGCCTATGCTTTGCTAGAAATGCCTCCTTTTTTCAATCGATACAATGGCAGCGACCAAGTGGCGTCTCAGTTGATGTGGAATTACCTCAAAATGCGTTTTGAACCGACGCATAAGCGTAGTAACATGTTGGAAGAAATGATGTTTCAAGGAAAGTTGTGGTATAGCTTGATGGCCTTGTTTCCTGATCGGAATCCATGGGAATTGTTGGGATACGACGAAAAGGAATGGAAGTGGATGATGAAGGAAGAAGGTCAGATCTGGAAGCATTTTTTGGATAATAAGTTGCTTTTTAGCACTAAATTCAACGACTACAAACGATATTTTGCTTTTGGCAACAAAACCTTTGGTGGTGGCGTGCCCGAAGACTGTCCGCCCTTGATAGGCAATTTCATCGGCATGCGCATCACACAGACATTTGCCGCGAAAAACGATGCCAACCTCGATCAAATATGGCGAAATGTAAACGCAAACCAATTTTTACAAGCCTCTACTTTTAATCCAATCAAATAAAAATCAATATGAATCAGGAATTAATGTCACACATGGCTGCTCGACTCAAAGAGAATCAGTTTATTCAGTTTATTGGGTTGGAGTTAACCGACATCGATACGCATTTTGCGGCGATGGAGTTGAATATCAAACCGCATCACATGCAGCATACAGGTTTTACCCATGGCGGAGTTACTGCAACCATTTGTGACGTTACCACTGGGATTGCGGCCTATACTGCGATTTTTGAAAATGGCAACACCGCGAAAAACGTTGTGACGGTGGATTTGAAGGTGTCGTATGTGAACCCCTCGGTTTCAAGCAAAATTCGATCTACGGGCAAGGTGACCAAAGCCGGACAAAATCTGATGTTTTGTGAAGGTCAAGTGTTTGACGTGTTTGAGGATGGATCGGAAAAATTGGTCGCTACGGCAGTTTCTATCATGGCTGTAATTGATGCGCCACTAAAAGCAACGGTTTCGTAAAAATTGATTTAATATCGCATCGGAATGTCGGTAGAATATAGAAAAGTACTTTACGCAAATTACCATACCACGCAGAGTGGTAGGGCTTCGTTGACATCGGCTGAGGCTTTGTTTTTGCGCGAGAAAAGACAGTTTGAATCAGAGATTTTGCCGCTTTTGCAATCTGTTTCCAAATCGGCCCGAATTTTTGATATGGGTTGTGGCAGTGGCAGTTTGTTAAAGGGCTTAAAGGAAGCGGGCTATACCAATGTGATAGGGATGGATTTGAGCGAGGAGCAAGTGACCATGGCCCATAATTTCGGAGTATCGGAGGTGGTGTTGGGCGATGCGATGCAGTTTTTTCGTAGTTCAGAGGAGCAGTTTGATATCATCACAGGAATGGATATCATCGAACATTTCACCAAAGATGAGTTGGTGGAGTTGTTGCAGTTGATCCAAAGCAAGTTAAAAAAGGGGGGCATGGCGATTTTCCGTACACCAAATATGGATGCACCGATAGCAACGGCCTTTGCGATTGGGGATTTTACCCATGAGAACTATTTGAATGCCAGTTC
>CAMBTR010000029.1 GCA_945870885.1 Chryseobacterium gleum
AGCATCGCGTATAATTCTTTGGCGTTTCTTGGGGCACAAAGAATTGTTTGCGGAATACAGCGAAGGAAAGCAATATCAAATGCGCCGTGATGCGTAGGTCCATCTTCACCTACCAATCCCGCTCTGTCGATGCAAAGTGTCACCGAGAGGTTTTGTAATGCGATGTCGTGTATCCATTGGTCGTACGCTCTTTGTAGGAAGGACGAATAAATGTTCACGATTGGAATTGTGTTTTGGGTGGCCATTCCCGCAGCGAATGTAAGTGCGTGTTGTTCAGCGATTCCGACATCAAAAAAGCGCTCGGGAAAGGCATTCATGGCTTTTATCATACCACACGAAGAAGGCATGGCGGGAGTGATGCCAACGATTTTGTGATTGGATTCTGCCAAGAACATTAGCATGTCGCCATAAACATCCTGCCACTTTACATTGGGTTGGCTGGGCTGTTCGATTTTGACGTATTTGCTGGCGCTATGCCATTTGGTTTGCTCTTTTTCAGCGGGTGGGTAACCCTTTCCTTTGATGGTTTTGATGTGAATGAGGCGGGGTCCAGTTTGATTGTAGCAATGCTGAATCGCGGGGAGCAGTTGGTCCATGTTGTGCCCATCGATCGGACCTTGGTAGTTGAGGCCGAACCATTCAAACCACGCTTTTACTTTTTCTGGTGCGGTTTGAAGGCGTGTGTTCAATGCTCCCGTGTTTGGGTCGATGCCCATGTGATTGTCGTTCAGTACAATCATGACATTTAAATCCGACTCAAACAGGTTATTTAGTGCTTCATAGGAGAGTCCTGCCGTTAAGGCGCCATCGCCAACTACCGCCACAAAGGTGGGCAGGTGGGAATTTGCGGAAGTGTCTTGGGTAGTAGATTTGATTTTTGCAGCAGCGGCCATTCCCATCGCTGCGGAAATAGCTGTGCTAGAATGACCAGTACCAAATAGGTCGAATGGGCTCTCCTCCCGTTTTGGGAAGCCAGAAAGACCATTGAAACTGCGGATGGTGTGCAAAAGGTCGCCCCGGCCGGTTAATACCTTGTGAGGATATGATTGATGTCCCACATCCCAAACAATGCCATCCTGCGGAAAGTTTAAGGTATTATGTAGTGCAACGGTTAATTCAATTACGCCCAGGTTGGAAGAGAAATGCCCGCCAGATGTCAAAACCGATTGTGTAACAAATTCACGCAATTCTTTAGACAGAATTGTTAGGTCTTTACTACTTAAACTTTTAATAAATTTATTATCCGATATTTTTGCGAGTAATGTCAATGGGTTTTAGCATGCTGGGTGCAAAAATAGGATACTTTATTGAGTGAACGACCATTGGTTTTAGTGGATTAATTATTCAATGTTATGTCCAAAATTTAACAATAGTTATAAATACACTATGGTTCTTAGTGAGTTGTTAAAAGAAAAATCAATAATTGGTGTCAGATTTTTTTATAATTATTTGGTAGATGATAAATATAATTAGTAGATTCGTGGCCGTAATAAAAAATTCCCTTTTAGTTATTGTAAAAATTGCGTCATTTTTATGGAAAAAATAGAAATAAATCCCGTTGAAGGCCCAAAGAAAAGAGGTCGTAAGCCAGGTTCTAAGAACAAGGTGAAATCAAAAAGAGCATCTAAAAAAGTTGCTTATTTGAGTGCTTTTTCTTTTTTAGAACAAGAAATCCAATCGCTTTCTAATGCCTTGAAAAAGGCAACGGCACAAGCTGAAAAAGAAATAGAAAAGTTAGAAAAGAAGCAAGCGAAGGACATAGATAAGGTCAAGGCGGCTGCTACCAAATCTTTGACATTGTGGAAGGATCGTGCCAAGAAAAATCGCCTTAAGGCTATGTCTAAGGGTACCGGTAAGCGCGGTCGTCCTACCAAACCCCAAGTAGAAAAAGTTGCCGGTCGCAGAGGTCGTCCACCCAAAACTGGTTATCGCAAAGGCGGCGGACGCAGGAAAGCGGGTGAGTTAACAAAACGCGATGTGATTTTGAATTACATAGCTGAACTATCACATGCAATTTCTTCTGGAGATTTGATTTCAGCGTTGTTTGAGCGCAGCGGCGAAAGAGATAAAAAGCGTTTCTCACAAGGAATTTATACAACACTTACCCAAATGTATAAGGCGGGAAGTTTGGTAAAAGACGGTGCTGGAATGATTTCTATCGCTAAATAATTTTTGTTATTTCGCAATGAAGAAATCGAGGATTGCCAGATAGGTCGTTCAGGATTTCAGTTTCACCCATTGGGATAAATAAAGATTTAATTTCTTCTGGATAGTATTGGTTGATTTCTAACCAAATTGATAATTGTTGAATCGCGGAACTGGAAACCAGTTCCGCGATTTTTTTATAAAACTGTAGTGGATCCTGATTTGGGGTGAAAAGGGCATTTTGGGGTTCGAATTCCAATACCCGGGACGACATAGTTTCTCTTTCTAATTCTGAAATGTAAGGTGGATTGGAAACCAGCAATTGAATGTTGGATGGTAATTCAAATGAGCCTAATACATCTTGTACACTTGCCGAAAAACGGTCAGACACCCTCTGAATTATTGCATTGAAGTTGGCGACATCGATTGCAGATTGAGATATATCAACTGCGGTAAATTTCCAGTTGGGATTCTCTGTAAGTAGAAGGATTGGAATACATCCAGACCCTGTTCCCAAGTCGATTCCATGAATAACTATTGATTGTTGCCCGCTCAATAAATTAATGTTTGATTGGATCTTGAAATGCCTATTGATTAGATCGCAGAGTTCTTCTGTTTCTGGGCGTGGAATCAAAGTGTTCGGGGTTACTTTTAACTCGAGAGATCCAAAAAATGCAATTTCAAAAATGTATTGGATGGGCTTGCCGGTTTTGAGTTCTAAAATTATCCGATTTAATTCAGCCTCTCTGTCGGTTTGTGTAATTTGAATATGTGGCAAAATCCAAAACAAGAAGGCCCGGATTTCATCCTTGCTGTATTGGCCGACGAGTTCCGTATTTAGTTTTTGTTGGATTGTTTGGTTGTCCATGTTATCGGTTGATGTAAATCCAGCGCAGATTCTGACTGCAAATGTCAGCTTCTCTATGGAATGCATCTATATGTAAAATATAATTTCCGCTTGAAAGCTCATTATTTGATATTTCTAACGGTATCGGGAGCACACCTTCTTTGCCAATGGTTGCTTGGTATATGGGTATACCCATGAGCCCGCCATGCAGATTGTAGATACTTGCGGTTAACACATATCCGGGTTGGGGCATTTGAAACGACAGCATGAGTGTTTGCATGGTTTCACTTTTCCCGCTAGCATCATTACCCAATACTGAGCTGAGCAGTGAAAAGCATTTATTGATTTTGTGTGTCGATGTTTTTAGATTGACCTGCTGACTATTGGGTTCGGCGGGTGTGGCATAACCAGCGGTTGAAGCGGCGCTAACCCAAAATTGGGGCGACGAGCTGGGTGCCGTAGGGTTATTTTTTTCGAGACTTACGCCTTTTGTTTCAATTAAGAATTGTGTGTGTTGTGACTCGTCATATTGCATTATGTCGGTGATATTGGATGAATTATCAAATGTCAATTGAAGTGCAGCTCCGCTTGCCGATAAATTGGGGAATGTGGAACAAAATTCATGAAAGGTATATCGTTCCGGATTGTACGTTTTGGCTAATGAATAGGGGTCTGAACTAAAACAAATTATTTGATTTGGATACAAGGTTTTCGGTTCGGGACAGAGTAATGTTCTTTGGGTTAATTGTAGATTATTGTCGGTCAGTAATTCGAGGCCTTGCAATTGGATTGCTTTATCGGAGGTGTTCACGAGTTCAATGTAATCAAATGATCCATCGCTGGCATTAAACATGATTTCGTTGAATTGTAATTCCCTTGGGTGGGGCTGTCTGGCGTATGCAAACACCTGGAATTGTGTGTCGCTCAGTGTCCGATGTGCGCAATCTTTCGCATTCCTAACGACCGCTTTTGCATCCAACGGTTTTGTTGTTTCTAATTTAAATAGCCAGCCCGAATTGGTTGATCGCTGGTATTTTGTTTTGATTGTGTCACCCTCGTTTGATATCAAAATCAGTTGAGGCAATTGACTCTTGAGGGTTGAATCGGCAGTGGATTTTAAAATTTCCGGATGTTGGCTACAAATGACTTCAAGGATTTCATTGGATTTCCAATGATGTTCAATAATCCTTGTTGTGGGCGGTTCTGATTTGGCGTCTACTGATCGAGGCGACGGCCAGGGCAACGGTTTAGAATTTCTCTCGCCTGGAGTTCCTCCTTTCTCATGGTTGCTATGCCAGTTGAAATTGTTAATGCATCCGCAAGTAAGATCGGTTTTTTCTAAAGCATACCCACCGCCCTTGTATAAAGGGTGATACCATTTGTCGCTATACGCTAACTGATGAATGGTATCGCGGTAATACGTCAAGACAATCTCATCTCCATCGATGTTAAAGTGAGGTAAATTGGTGATGCGAATTGCGTTGTTTTTTAGGTAATTGAAGGCGCTATCTTGGCTGTCGTGCAAAACGAGAAAAGCTTTGGGTAGCAAGAGGTATTTGGGTAAAGTACAGGACGTTTGAGGATCCATTAACGACAAATTATGAAGCCATTTGGCCGTGTCGGTGGTATTGTAGATTTCGAGGTATTGCGCATTGGGCAGGTATCCTACTTGGGGTGTCGGGTCGACCATGATTTCGGTGAAGACGATTTGATTGGGGTAAATAGGAGTAGCACATTCCGCGATGCTTGAATCAAGGAGATGAGGTGCCACATTGTTGGCGGTATCTAATAGGTTTTGACAATGGACTGTATTATTCTTATTACAATAAACCTTGGGGAATTTGGCAATAATGGTCCGCGAATTGATAATTGAAATGGAATCTGCTGCGCGGTAATTGGAAATAAATTGTTGTCGTTGCGGGATTTGGATAGGCTCAGAGAATAGCATTCTGGCGGTGTTGGTTTGAATCCATAGGACATTTAATAGTTGGGGTGGTGTTCGGTCTGGGCGCGGCGGCCCGATATACCATTGTTCCACTTTGTGTTTTCCCGCCGCGCTGCTCCCGGATTGTGTGATGCTCCAGCCGTGGTAGGATTGCAGGTACGACATCGTATCAATTCCGGCGCCGAGACATTGAAAATTCTCCCAGGCACTGTCTTTATATAGTACGATAATTTGTTCGGGTTGTTTAACGATTCTCAGTAAAACATTTGATTTACTGCGATTGAAATAGCCTTTTGCCCCTTTTAAAATGGTTTGTGAAATGCCGTTTTTTCTCAGAATCAATTGGATATCATCGTCGGTATCACCCATCCGAATCACCCACCCATTTTGTCGCATAGAATCGCAATGAAAATAGGCTTCCAAATAGTTGGCACTTGAGGGGTTGATTTCTAGTGAAAAAGTGGCTTCCAACCAGGTATTACTATCCATCGTACATGTATGCATGGCAAAGGCAAACTGTTTTGAGGTTGCATTGGGGATGTTGGAGACTAAAACCCCATTGGTTAGGGAAAACTGACTGGTATTGCCGAAGAAATCTTTGGGATAGGTTTTGCTATTGAGTGTGCACTGTGAATGGGCGATATTGCTAAATATCAATCCAAAAAATAGGCAGAAAAAAATGCGATAAAGTGATCTTTGGGAATCAGGCGATTGATTCATAGTGGCCAGATAACACAGCTTGTATCGCTATCACCCAAAAGCCCAAGAGAAAAAGACCCATGAAAGTCTATTTTAGGGCTGTTTTTTGTGTTTTTTGCAAAAATGTTTTTTCATCCAGCGAATTCTTTGGTTTTTGAAAACTTCAAAATCACTTTCCACATCGCTAATTACGGATGCGTGAGGGTGGGTTGCGTCGGCATCGGATTGTTTTACCTACGACCAAATAATCGTGAGGAAAATGAACTCATTTTCCGTGGCTTTTGAGGATTTTCTGTTCGATTTTACTGGTAGAGAAGCCTGGCAAGAATTCCAATGTCTTCACTTCGCCTCCGCTGGCAATTACATGACTTCCGCCCACAATTTGATCAATTTGGTAATCAGCACCTTTCACTAAAATGTTAGGATCGATCGCTTCGATTAGTTCTTTGGGAGTGTCTTCATCAAACAAAACCACCAAGGATACAGATTCTAACGAAGCCAAAACAATCGCTCTAGATTCTTGCGATTGTATGGGACGTGCTGGGGATTTATCTAACCGTTGTACGCTTTGGTCGGTGTTTAATCCAATCACCAATTGATTTCCAAGCATTCGGGCTTCTTCCAAGTAATGGACATGGCCAGCGTGCAGAATATCAAAACAGCCATTGGTGAAAACGACTTTATCGCCTTGAGTTTGCCATTGTTTTACAGTGGATTGGGCGACTTCTAAGGTAACGATTTTATCCTTCAGCGACATCTTTGTTGGCTTTTTGAATTTCCAAATATAGCAGCAGATAGGAGATGCTACCAAAAACGATCATCAGCAGATTGCTGACGGCCACTGAATAAATACCAAATGTATTGGCTTGGTCTTGTGGTAAACCATAAATCAACGTAAGACCGTAGGCTAAGGTCCCCCAAACCCCAGCGCCACCGGGAAGTGGAACAATCACGCCTAAAGTAGAAAATATCAATACTCCCAACGCATTTGCAAGGGTGAAATCAACGGTGACATCCAAACTTTTTAGCATAAAATAGGTGTTGAGCCAGTAGCCGATCCAAATCCCCAATGAAGCAAGGATAAAGGCCACGGGTTTCTCCAGTTGAAAAACCGATTGAAGTCCTCCTGAAAACTTGGTAAAAATAGTTTCTTTAGGGGCGTTCTGTTGACCGGCTTCCAATGAGGAATTTTGATTAATGTTGTTGGTATTATCGGTCGACTTTTTTCTTTTTTTCAACCATAAAAGAGCGATAACACTGCATGCCATTCCAATGAGGATGGGAATCATATAGTTTATTGCGGGTTGAAGTAAATATTGGTCAAAGAATCCCCAAAATTGTTCAAATTGCAGCAAAAGGCAAAGCATCGCTAGCAAACCCATCACCAAAAGGTCGATGATACGTTCGGTGACAACGCTTCCAACGAGAGTTGGTACTGGGGCTTTTTCGCTTTTGGACGCCATGGCGCATCGCACAAATTCACCGCCTCTGCTGGTGGCAACGTTGATTAAATAGCCAATCATAACCGCGTAAAATGCACGCAAAGGATTCAGTGGATAGCCGGCAGGTTTAAGTAACAGATTCCATCGCCAACCCCTAAGAAAATGGGATAAGAGCATCACAACGATTCCAGCGGTGAACCAGCCCAAGTGGGCGTTTTTTACCGATTTCCACGTGGCTACCCAATCAATTTTTAAACCAATAAGGACAAATACCCCTACGGCCAGAAGGATGAGTAGGGTTTGCGAGATTATTTTTTTGTTGATTTTCAAACTAAGCGATTGTTTCTATCAGGAAACAGGTTGTTTGGTTGGTGCGTTTTGGCTTCTTCTGGTGTGAGGTAACTGAAGGTCATGATGATGAGTTCATCCCCCACTTGTCCTTTTCTTGCGGCCGCGCCATTTAATCCAATGATGCCCGTATTTCGTTCACCTTTAATGATATAGGTTTCGAAGCGTTCTCCGTTGTTGTTGTTCACAATCATCACTTTTTGATTGGGCAACATGCCGGCGGCATCGATTAAATTTTCATCAATGGTGATGCTCCCAGTGTAGTTCAATTCCGTTTGTGTAAGACGGACGTTGTGGATTTTGGCTTGCAGTACTTCGATAAACATGCTATGCAAAGGTAGGATGATTTTTTATATCAAATGCAAGTTCATAAATACCTAAAAACTATGATGTAATTTCGCAAAGTATGCAATTTACATCGGGTATTGTGGAGCAAGCAGTGGAGGCCTTATCGTCGTTTCCGGGGATTGGAAAGCGCACGGCCTTGCGATTGGTGATGTATTTGCTCAAGCGCCCAGAAATGGAGGTTGCGAATTTGGCTGGTGCTTTGTTGAAACTGAAGACAGAATTACATTTGTGCGAGATATGCGGAAATGTAAGCGATCACAAACGATGCGATGTTTGCACAAATCCCCGTCGTTCCGAGGGTGTAATTTGTGTGGTTGAAGATTTTAGCGATTTGATGGCTATTGAATCTACGGCTCAATTTAAGGGTAAGTATCACGTTTTGGGCGGATTGATTTCTCCGATGGATGGCATTGGTCCGGATGATTTGAATATTTCGATGCTTATTTCTCGGTTGGAGAATGGACTGGTGGAGGAGGTAATGATGGCTTTGAGCGCTACGGTTGAAGGAGATACAACGATGTTTTATTTGGCAAAAAAATTGAAGCCCTTTGGTGTCACGGTGACATGTATTGCACGTGGAATTGCAGTGGGTGGTGAAATCGAATATGCCGATGAGGTCACATTAGGTAGGTCCATCGCACAGAGAACCGAATATTTATTGTAATTTGCTACGCCCAAAACATGCAGCATACCCTTTCTGTTGTCATCGTAAATTATAACGTCAAGCATTTCCTTGAGCAGGCTTTGCGGTCTGTAGAGAAGGCAATTGTTGGGATGGATGCGGAGGTTTGGGTTGTCGATAATAACAGTGTAGACGGCAGTGTGAGTATGGTTCACGACAAGTTTCCGTGGGTTCAAGTGATCGCCAATACGGAGAATTTGGGCTTTTCTCAGGCCAACAATCAGGCGATGCGTTTAAGCACTAGCAAATATGTTTTGCTGTTGAATCCTGATACTGTGGTTCAGGAAGATAGTTTGAAGTTATGTGTTGACCACATGGAATCGAACCCGGAAATTGGTGGTTTGGGTGTGAGGATGATCGATGGAAAAGGGAAATTCTTGCTAGAAAGTAAAAGGGGGCTGCCCACGCCACAGGTAGCTTTTTTTAAAATGACGGGCCTGAGCGGTTTGTTTCCAAAATCTCGATTATTTGGTCGTTATCATTTGAAGTATTTAAGCGAGCACGAAACGAACGATGTTGAGGTGTTAAGTGGTGCTTTTATGATGATGCGATCTTCTGCGTTGGAGAAGGTTGGTTTGCTTGATGAGGATTATTTTATGTATGGCGAGGATGTTGATTTGAGTTATCGCATCTCGCTGGGAGGATATAAAAATGTATATTTTGCGGGTACAACAATCATCCACTATAAAGGGGAAAGTACCAAGCGAAAGACCGCGAATTATGTCAAGGTGTTTTACAATGCCATGGTCTTGTTTGCGAAAAAACACTATAGTAGCTCCGTTGCGGGGAGATTTGCTTTCTTCATTCAGATGGCGATTTATTTGAGGGCGTCGGCTGCTTTTTGTGCTCGTTTGGCGGAAAAAATATGGTTGCCCTTATTTGATTTCTTGCTCATTTTTATTGGATATCTGGGCATAGCCAAATATTGGGAGTTGTATCACAAGTTTGTCCGCGGGTATTATCCATCGGAATTCTTTACCCTTCATATTCCTATTTACATTGGGTTGGTAATGGCCTCGGTTTATTTCTGGGGCGGATACGACAAGCCATTTGTTGGACGTCGGTTATTCCGGGGGACGCTCGTGGGTTCTTTTGCTCTTTTTGCGATGTATGCTTTCCTCCCCAAGGACCTTCAATTCTCTAGGGCGATATTGGCTTTGGGCTCAGCTTGGGCTGTAGGAGCGGTGTTTTTGTCAAGAGGCATTGCTCAGTCGCTAAAAATAGGGGATGTTCGGTTTGATCATGGAGGTCGGAGGAAGGTGATTTTGGTTGGGGGTGAATCTGAAAATCAACGCATCGAAAATTTGCTAAAGCGGGGAAGAGTGAACCATGAGGTTTTGGGATGGGTTTCGGCGAGCGAAGTGAGGCAGCCTGGATTTATTGGACATTTGGAGCAGATGTCTGAGGTATTGGAAATTTATCGACCTGATTTAGTAATATTTAGCGGGAAGGACGTTTCGTCGTCGCGGATAATGTCGCACATGAACGATTTTCAATCCAAACCAGTCCAGGTAAAAATCGCACCGGAAAAGGGAGAAACCATTATCGGGTCGGATTCAAAAAATTTGCCTGGGGAGCTGTTCACGTTGGAAGTGAATTACCATTTGGCGCAGGTTCATCATTTGCGAAATAAGAGGGTATTTGATGTATTAATTTCCTTGATAATGTTGCCATTATTCCCTTTGTTGCTTTGTTTTTCGGGTGGTAGAACGTGTTTGAATGTCTTGGTTGGTGTTTTGTTTGGGCGCAACACTTGGGTGGGGTATCAACGAACAGGAGCAACGGCTAGTTTACCCAAAATGGCATCGCCTGTTTTTGAGGTGGCGAGGCAGTTTAAAGGAACAGAATTCGAATTGGATGCGGTAATGAATTATGCACGCGACTATTCTGTTATTGATGATTTACGTATTTTGATTACTTGTGTTTTTCAAAAGGGGAATGTATCGTAGATGAAAAAGCGGAATAGGTTTAATTATTATGAATCACGGCGATTTATCAAGGTTATTTTGATGTTGTTGGCTTTGATAATTAGCATTATTACCTTGTATTTGAGTCAGCGATTGGTTGTGAAAATTGCCGGGGAGGAGAAGAAGAAAATGGAAATGTGGGCTGAGGCGGAGAGTATCCTTACCGATCCAAACAGCGATGGTGATTTGGGTTTTCAGTTGCGGGTGGTTCAGTCGAATACTACGATTCCGGCGATTCTGGTCGATGATAAAGGAGCGATTTTAGAATTTGTAAATATCGATACGAGCGGACGGAAGCGGGCGGATAAATATTTGCAAGAAGAGTTGGAATCTTTCAAAATGGAGAATGAAGCCATCGTTGTTCCGGTGGATAAGGACGTTGATTTTAAGGTTTATTACGGTAGCAGTACGGTATTGACACAGCTTCAGTATTATCCCTATGTTGTTTTGGGCATTGTAGCCTTATTTATGTTTGTTTCGTATGTTGCATTTTCCTACTCCACTCGTTCTGAGCAAGATAAGGTTTGGGTTGGATTGGCCAAGGAGACGGCGCATCAATTGGGAACTCCGATTTCTAGTTTGATGGGTTGGGTACAGGTGATGGAGTTGGGGGATTTGCCGGAGGGTGCGCCAATGGAGATGAGGAAGGACATTGATCGCTTGAATATTATTACGGAGCGCTTTTCTAAAATTGGATCGGAACCGGTATTGGAAACTTTGAATTTGAATGAGGTGATGTTTGAGGCTATCGAATACATGAAAAACAGATCGGGCAGGGGCGTTGTTTTTGAATCCGAATTTTGGAAGTCGGACGTATTGTGTAGGATCAATCGGAATTTATTTCATTGGGTAATTGAGAATTTGATAAAAAATAGCATTGATGCGATGGAGGGTGAAGGGGTGCTTAAGTGCAGCGTGAAGTTGATTAAAAACAAGGCGGTTGTTGATATTACAGACAGCGGAAAGGGTGTTTCACGGGATCAGATGAAGTCGATTTTTAAGCCTGGATTTACGACCAAGAAGCGTGGCTGGGGCTTGGGGTTGTCGTTGGCCAAGCGTATCATTACCGATTACCATCGTGGTGAGATATATGTGAAATCGAGTATTCCGTTTGAGCATACAACGATGCGCATTGTTATTTCAGCGGTGTAATTGCTCAGAAATTGTGAAATAATAGGCATATTTTTGGATTGAAGATTGCCAAATTTTAGGTAGGTTTGAATTCATGATTCAGCGCATTCAAACAATCTTTTTAATTTTAGTTATCGTAATTGGGTATGTGAGCCTTTGGCAGGATCCGGTCTATGCCTGGTTCACCGCGAACGACAATAGCAATTCAAATGTTTTAATGTTTTGGCACAGTTACTCGGGGGTAGTGACGGATGGGAATACGATGTTTACTCCCGATTTACTAACGGCTTTTTTTACGGTTGCGATGATGGTTTTGGCATTAGCCACGGTGTTTTTATTTAATAATCGCAAACTCCAGTTAAAAGCGGCATGGTTAACATTGGGATTTTCGATTTTACTTGTTGGAGTGTTGTATTTGAGATATTTTCTATTGTCATGTGCGCATGAAAACTATACAGGTCAGTTAGGCATTAATTTAATTTGGCCTCATTTTTTGATTTTGTATGCGGCACTTTCTGTTTTTAATATTAGAAAAGACGAGCGTTTGGTTCGGAGCATGGATCGTATAAGGTAATGTTTAAGGTTATGGGAAACAGGGTTTGGTTGGGTTTGGTTTTATTGTGTTTGAGTGGTGATTTGTTTGGACAGCCAAAAAAGTTGAAGCAACCTCAGGAGCCGGGCAAGATGCTTGTTACGGGGGAATATGAATTTATAGCCAAGGATGAGTTTGGCACATTGGGTTTGAGTGGGGCGATGATGCGCGCCGAAGGCGCGCGCAAGGCTAAGGGCAAAGCCCTGAGCCCTGAAATGCAAAAATCTTTCGATTCCCTCTTAACCCCCTTCGAGAAATCAAAAGGTCAAGGTACTGCCAATTATTTTGAATGTGTGGCCTGGTACAAGCAACTCGCCGCGACCTTTCCAGCTTATTGCTCGCTACAATCCATTGGACTTGGTGATGTTGGCAAGGATATTTATGTCCTTAAACTCAATGGTCCCGCCATGGATAGAATGGACCGATTTGGTAACGGAGATGTGGGCCTCGAAGCCGGTCCTAAAGTGCAAGCCACTCCCCTTGTAAAAGTGCTAATCAACAACAATATCCATCCCGGTGAACCCGAAGGGACAGATGCTTGTATGATTTTATTGCGCGATATGCTGTTCTTTGGTCAGTATTGGCAGCAAGTTTTACCCTATTTGCAACTCCATGTGATTTGTCAGTATAACGTAGACGGAACCCTCACTCGCAGCGGAACATCTAGAGCCAATCAAAACGGTCCGGTGGAATATGGATTTAGAGGCAACGCGCAAAACCTCGATTTAAATCGCGATTTTATCAAATTGGATTCAAGAAATGCTAAGTCGTTGGTAGCCTTGATGGCGATGGAACAGTACGATTTGTTTATCGATAACCACACCTCTAATGGGGCAGATTATCAATATGTCTTAACCTATTTTCACACGCGTCCTGAAAAATTACAACCCGGTTTAACCGATGTTTTAATTCCCTTTGAGAAGTCGTTAAAAGAGCGTTTGACAGCCAATCAATGGCCTACGGCTCCCTATGTTGAAACGATAAAAACGGTGCCTGATAGCGGATTATTTGCATTTTGGGAAGGCGGTAGATACGCCACCGGTTTTGCCGCATTGCATCATACTTTGGGCTATACCGTTGAAACGCATATGCTTAAGCCTTTCTCACAACGGATGTTGGGCACCTTGGCATTTATGGAGCAATTTTTAATCGCCGCCACCGCGCCATCGCTAAGAAATGAGTTCTCTACCGTAAGAAGGAAAAATGTAGATTTTGCCCCCAAACCTATTGGGAAATGGATGCCAATTCAGTTTCAGTTGGACCAGACAAAATTTGCGGAGATTGATTTCTTGGGCTTTGAATCCGGATACCGTCCGAGTGAAATTTCTGGCGCCGATCGACTGGTGTACGATCGATCCAAGCCATGGTCGAAAAAGGTGAAATATTACGACCAATACCGCTGTATAGATAGTATTCTAGTGCCCACAGCTTACATCGTTCCGTTTGCCTATGGCGATGTAATTCAGAAGTTAAAGCTCAATAAAGTGGTTTGTAAACCGATTCCTTTCGACACGGTTACTATGTTGCGGGTGAGTTATATCAATGAATTTAAGACGGTGAATCATCCTTATGAGAAACACTACATGCATCATGGTGTAAAGACCAGAGATACGGTTTTGGCGGTACAACTTAGGGCGGGCGATGTGGTTGTCCCAATTACTTCTGTTAATGCTAAGTTTGTTGTTTCTGTATTGGAGCCACGTTGCGCAGATTCCTATTTTGCTTGGAATGCTTTTGATGGTGTATTGATGCAGAAAGAAGGTTACAGCGATTATGTTTTTGAAGATTTGGCCGCGGATTGGTTGAAGGATCATCCAGAAAAGCGTGCGGAATTCTTGCGTAAAAAAGCCAACGACAGTGAATTTGCGAAGGATGCTTGGGGTCAGTTAAACTGGGTTTACAAGCAATCCGCTCACTACGAAAAGACGCACAATTTATATCCGGTTTACCGGTTGGATTGATTGTGATTTATTGGCTTGCGGATTCCCGATTTGAGCTATCGGGGTAGAAATACTGAATAATTATACCGACTGATAGCATTGGCAAGATCCAAAAATCTCTCGCATTTAGTCGGGCCAAGACGTTAGCAAAACAGGCGGTAGAAAACGCATTGCACAAAATAAACAATGCCGCTATTGCAAAGAATGTGGCTAGGAACGGATTGGGCTTGCGATATAGACAAATCAAGGCGCCTAGAATGAGGACAATTGCCGACCAATCGTATATCTTGTTGTAAAAATCGAAATCGATTTGGGATTTTTGTTGTTTGGAGTCGTTCACAAACCCTTTGTATTCATCGGGGTAATGCATTTTTAATTCCTGAGCCAATGTCGCGGTGGTATCTAGGGGCGTGAGTCCGTCGCCTCCGTGGGTTAAAACCACTTGTTGGGCCGTTGCGGATATCGCTGCTTGAATGTGTAATGCGATGTATTTCGGTTTACTCAGCGTGCCTAGGATGATTTGGTTGTAGAGTTCTTTGCTGTGATGCCATCCACCTGTTTTTTCGAGGATGCTATGGCTGTTCCAGACGAAGTCCCAAGTGTGCTCGGGCAGGCTGTCTTTAAAAGCGCAAAATGGATTGGGTTTTGATGCGCATTCATCCTCCAAATAGGTTTTGAGAATGCCATTTTCGCAGAGTTTACCCATGAAAAATACGTGTGATCCTTTGCCTACGGTCACTCCGTTGCCACCCCAAATGTTACTGGCGATGAGAAGTGTCCAAGGGATGATTGAAATTCCGATTAAGGAACGGGTTTTAGATAGCGAAACGTATTGTTTTAATGGGTTGCTCCATTTTCCAAGATAACCTTTCCAAGCGAGCCAAATGGCAATACCTAAAACGGTTAGGGTAATTAGGTTGGCGTTGTGCATAACGGCGGAGATTATGATTACCAATGCACATGCTATAGAACTACGTAATGTTGTGGTTTGTAGAAATAGCAAGACAAAAATGCACAGAATCGCCGTAAAAATATCGGGCATCGCCTGGAGTAAAAACCACGGCATGGAGGTCAGAAAGCATGCGGATAGCCACATCGACAAGAAAATCCATCTTTGTTTTAATGATATTGGATATTCATGTTTTTCGGGGTTTGCTTGTGGCAGTGCAGGAAACAACTTGTTCACCAGTTGGAAAATGCCCACGAAGAGTAAAATTAATGGGGGCAGGACAACAATTTCGCCGAGGATGGGTTGGGTGAAGAGCGACATCAAATCGTTCAATCCACGCAAATACAAACTATAGAAAACGGACCGATCTAAGGGAATGGATAGGCTTTGGGCGGTCATTAAATAGGCTCCGCTATCTGATGTGTAAAGCAGGCAGCCTCCGGTAGCAAAAAAGAAAGGCAACAGACCTAGGAAGGCGAAGTTAATGGGCCATTCACGAGCCAAATAGCTGTTTTGTAGCCAACGCTTTAGCGCTTTCATGGGATGGGTTATTCCCCGAAGTACTCCACAAAGTTATTTTGTGTTTCCCAAAGGGTGATTTTATGCAATGCCACACCCAGAGGTAATTTGGGGGAAAGACGCTGCCAAATGGCAACAGCAACGGTTTCGATGCTAGGCATGGTGTCTTTTAGCCAAGGCACATCGAGATTTAAATTTTGATGATCTAGGTGGTCGATGACTTCTTCGCGAATTATCACCTTGAGCACTTTGAGGTCGATTACGCAGCCCGTATCCGGATTGGGTTGACCTTTTACGCAAACGTATAAATCGAAATTATGACCGTGAAAATGGGGGTTCGCACACTTGCCAAAGACTTCAGAATTTTTTTCTTCACTCCATGTAGGATTCCACAACCGATGTGCGGCGTTGAAATGTTCTTTTCGGGTTAGGTAAAGCGTTGGCATCGTTTTGCGGGTGCAAAATTACTTCGTTTTTTTGATTTCTCTCAGTACAAAAGTATCTGGGAGTGAATATCGTACTAAACTGCCTGTCATTACATCAATCATCCAGTTCCACGGGATGATAAAATTGAGACCGGCGGATTCGTTGAATCTGGGTTTTAGTATTTGTGTGCTTGATTCGTATTGAGGAAGAATGGTTGTGATTACTAGGCTGTCTTTCAGTGGTCTGCGCACTTTGATGAAACAGGGTGTGATGCCTGAAATGGTAGAATCAGGAACAAGGTTTTTAATGGTTTGGGTTACCATTGCAGTTGTATCGTTTGGCGATTCCAAAGTGACTTTGGTTACGGTGATTCGAGCGACATGAATGCTAGCCCCGGGAGGGGTTGAAACGATATATAGCGCTTGTTGTTTTCCTGTAATGCTTGTAGCGCAGCTATATATTCCTAGCGCAGCCACAATCAAAACGGGTATTATGATTTTTGTCCGTACCAATTGGCGAGTTGATTTACTGTAAATCGAATATCGTCTTCGGTATTTTGTTTTCCAAAACTGAATCGCACTGTAGTTCTGTTTGTGCCGGGGTAGAGGGAATTGATGACGTGACTTCCGCCTGTGGCACCGCTAGAACAAGCGCTTCCGCCGCTGGCAGAAATTCCTGCCAAATCCAAATTGAAAAGGATCATGCTGCCTGCTTCGTTGGGAGGAAGAGAAACGCTTAAAACAGTGTAGAGAGAGCTCCCTTCCGCATCGCCATTGAAGGAAACTTCAGGAATCGACTCTCTAAGCAATTGAATCATAAGGCCTTTGATATTTTCGAGATGTACCTTTTTGGCGTCCATTTCGCGGTAAGCAATCTCCAATGCCTTGGCCAGTCCCACAATGCCAATTACGTTTTCAGTGCCTCCACGCATTTCACGTTCTTGGGCACCGCCAGTAATTTGCGGAGGGATTCTATTTTTTTTGTTGATGTAAATGAATCCAACACCTTTGGGGCCATTGAATTTGTGCGCTGCGCCGGCAAGGAAGTCGATGTGACCTTGACTTAGATCAAAACGATACTGACCCATGGTTTGAACCGTATCGCAATGAAAAATCCCACCTGCTTGGTGCACCATTTGACCAACGGTTTCGATATCGATGATGTTTCCGATTTCGTTGTTGGCATGCATCAAACTAACGAGGGGTCTTGGCGTTGAATTTAGCAATGTTTGCAAATGCGCCAAATCAATATGTCCATTTGGAAGCAGATTTACCATGTTCAATCCAATACCATTTTTATGATGCAATTCTTCTACTGTATGCAAAACTGCGTGGTGCTCGATGGTTGAAGAGATGATATTTTTGATACCCAAATTGGCCACACTGCCTCTAATTGCAAGGTTGTCGGCTTCGGTACCACCGCTGGTAAAGAATATCTCACCGGGTGAGCAGCCCAACATTTTTGCGATGCTGCCGCGTGCTTCTTCGATTAGCCCTTTCACTTTTCTGCCGTGGGCATGGGTTGAGCTAGGGTTTCCGAAATGGTCACGCATCACGGGGATCATCGCTTCTACAACTTCTTCCGCGATGGGTGTTGTGGCGGCGTTATCCAGGTAAATTCTTTGGGCAGTTGTCATATCCGGTCATTTAAATTTAGGTAACCCAAGAATTTATAGCACAATTTTGCCATGGTAAACTCGGTAAGTATATCGTTTTCACGCGGTGCGATTTCTACAATGTCGAAACCCACTACTTTTTTGCGTTCTGCCACCCTTCTGAGCAACTTGCATCCTTGAATCCAAGTCAGTCCTCCAGGTTCGGCGGTGCCCACTGCGGGTGCTACGGAAGGGTCGAAACCATCGGCATCAATCGTTACATAAACCACATCACCTAGTTTGTCGATGCAGTCATCAATCCAAACATCGTTGTCCCACAAATCATGGGCATACCAAGTATTAATATTGTCTGACGATTTGATCAGGTTACTTTCTTCGATGCATTGGGCGCGAATACCCACTTGAACCAAATTTAAACCCATGTCGTGGATTCTATGCATCACACTGGCATGCGAGTATGGATTCCCATTATAAGCCGCCCTAAGGTCGCTGTGCGCGTCAATTTGCAAAACGCTAATTGATGGGTATTTCTCGGCATAGGCTTGCATAAAACCGTACGTTACGGTGTGTTCAGAACCAAGAGAAACCACGAATTTGTCTAGATTGAGGAGTTCGCGGGTTTGGTTTGCGATAATTTCTACGGCATCGGCGTCGATTTTGCCAGTAAAATCAATGGGTTGCAGGGTAGTAATTCCAAAATTCTTATAAGCTTCACGATCGATTTCTTCGTCGTAGAATTCTACGAAATGACTTGCTTCCACCATTGCGGCTGGACCTTTATCGGACCCCATGAGGTAGGAACTTGAGTATTCGTAAGGGATTTGTTGAATCACCACCTTTGCATTTTCTAGGGTGGCTAATTCTTTTTCTGGGAAGGCTAAGAAACCTTCCTCAGCTGACATCAACGGTTGCATCCGTGAGATTATTTTACACGTTCAACATAGGATCCCGTTTTGGTATCCACTTTGATTTTTTCTCCGATATTCACAAATAGTGGCACCATTACTACGGCACCGGTTTCGGTGGTTGCGGATTTGAGTGTATTGGTAGCGGTATCGCCTTTTACGCCAGGTTCAGTATAAGTGATTTCCACGATGGCATGAGAGGGAGCATCCGCCGAAATGGGGGTGTCGCCTTCAAAGGAAATCATCACGGTATCGCCTTCTTTCATGAATTTAGCACCTTCCCCGAACATGAATTTGGCTACGGTGATTTGATCGTAGGTTTCGTTGTCCATACAAACAAAAGCATCGCCATCCGCATAGAGATAGGCCAATTCTTTCACTTCCACGCGGACGATTTCTACAGATTCTCCACTGCGAAAACGATTTTCAGCAGATTTTCCGTCCTTCACGCGACGCATTTTTCCTTGATAGAAAGCGCGCAAATTGCCTGGGGTACGGTGTTGCCATTCGATCACTTGAACGAGTTCGCCGTTGTAGCGAATGAAATTGCCTACAGATACGTCTTGTGTGGTTGCCATAAATTAATTTAGGCAAAAATACGACAATTTTTCTGAATGGATAAATCGGGCGTTACAGCATGATTTTTTTGCCCCATCGGCGCATGCAACGCAGGATAAA
>CAMBTR010000030.1 GCA_945870885.1 Chryseobacterium gleum
TTGGTTTGTTTGGGGGGCTTGCTCTTCAGCTCCAAGCTCAGGACCCCGAACTCACTCAGTTCTATGCCGCTCCAGTATACACAAACCCAGCATTGGCGGGGTCTGCCGTATGTGCTTATGGTGCTGCGGGAAGGGTTTCATTGAACTACAGAAACCAATGGCCAAACCTACCAGGAACCTTTCGTTCTTTCTGCGCATCATGGGATCAACACATCCCTAGTGTTGGTGGTGGATTGGGAGCCATGGTTTTCCATGACATCGCAGGTTCAGGCTTATTAACCTCTACCACAGTGAGTGGTGTATATTCTTACCTGTTGCCATTGGACAGAGGTAGAATGTATATGCGTTTTGGACTTCAGGGGTCAGTAACCAACAAATCAATCAACTTTGGTCGTTTGAAATTTGCGGATCAAATCAACCCTACCCAAGGTTTTGTATTGCCAACTGGTGAGCAAACGCCTTCAAGCAGTGTGACCTATCCCAATTTTAATGCAGGATGGGTTATGTATACCTCTAAATTTTATATGGGTTTTGCTGCGCACAACGTGAATCAGCCCAATTGGAGTTTTTACAAAAATCCTGATGAAATTTTACCGATGCGTTTTACTGTTCACGCGGGTGGTGTAATCCCAATGACAAGAAGTCGTTTTGAAGAGAACAATTTCTCTCCTAACGTTTTGTTCATGAAACAAAGGAATTTTACTCAATTGAATTTGGGTTTCTACGCTAACAAAGGTCCGTTGGTTACAGGTTTGTGGTTCCGCCAGACTTTTGGTGCATTTAAAAACTCAGATGCTATCATTATGTTGGTTGGATTCAGAAAGAATCGTTTCAAGTTTGGATATAGCTACGACTTCACTGTGAGTGATGGTAGAAGCGCTATCCCTTCAAGTCATGAAATCAGTGCTACAATCGACTGGTGTGTTCCACCAGGAAGAACGCCATTCAAACCTTTACACTGTCCAGAATTTTAACAAAAAAGACGTTTTCCACATTTTGATATTGAAAAAGCCCAATGAATCAGTGGCTTTTCTTACGAGAATGTTGAAAAAAAATATATATTTGCAAATAATACACAATATCTGTCGTTATTAATAACTAAGAATGCAAACCGTGTTAACAAAAAATCGCACTTGGATTTGGGCAATCGCAGCCATTGTGGCTACTAGCGCCTGTACTACTAAGAATGTCAGCAAGACCACCGGCCAAGGATATAACAATCCGAAATGGGGTGGATTTGCCAATCCTAAGTACAAAGGACAAGAAACTGGTCCTGGTTTAGTATTGGTTGAAGGTGGATCTTTCACTATGGGATCTACTGAAAAGGATCTTCAATTCGACAATAACAATGCTGAAAGAACAGTTACTGTAAACTCATTCTACATGGATGAAGCGGAAGTAAGCAACTTACAATACCGTGAATACGTGTATTGGTTGATGCGCACTTATGTCAGCTATCCTGAAGTTTATCAACGTGCCCTCCCCGATTCATTGTGTTGGAGAAGCAAATTGGCTTATAACGAGCCTTTCGTTGAATATTACTTCCGCCACCCTTCTTACAAAGATTATCCAGTTGTTGGTGTAAATTGGTCACAAGCCGCTGAATTTGCCCAATGGAGAACTGAGCGTGTGAACGAAATGATTTTGGATCGTGAAGGCGTTGTTAAGTTTGATATCGTAACTGATAACAACGACGATAACACTTTCCACACTCGCACTTACCTAGCCGGTCAGTATGATTTCATCAAAAAGGGCAAAAAGCCTTTGAGTGACTTCAGCAAAAAGAAAAAGAAAGACCAAAAGCGCTTTAAAGTGTTGATGGAAGATGGTATTATGTTGCCAGAATATCGTTTACCAACAGAAGCTGAGTGGGAATATGCTGCTCAGGCAAACATGGGTGAAGTTACTTTCAACAACATCGACCAAAAGAAAATTTATGGTTGGACAGATTATACCATTCGCATCAAAGAAGAGAGTGAGAAAAATCGTGGTAAGATTCGTTTGAATGCCATGGTAGGAAAAGGTGATTTAGGTGGTGTTGCTGGTGGTCCATTGAATGATGGTGGTTTCGTACCTACTCCCGTATTTTCATATTGGCCAAACGCTTATGGTTTGTACAACATGGAAGGCAACGTAGCTGAATGGACTATGGATGTTTATCGTCCGTTATCTCAAGAAGACTTCGATGCGTTCATGCCTTTCCGTGGTAATGTTTACAAGACCTTGGTTTTGGATCAGTATGGCGTAATCGAACAAAAAGATTCATTGGGTCGTTTGGTATATCGTGATGTAACTGAGCGTGAAAACGTGAACCGCAGGAACTACAAGAAAGCGGACAACATTGGATTTAAGGATGAAGAGAATTACAACAATGGTGATATGACTTACGAATACGGTGCTACATCGTTGGTTAACAACAAAGCCCGTGTTTACAAAGGCGCATCATGGAACGATCGTATCTACTGGGCATCTCCAGGAACCCGTCGTTTCTTAGATGAAAAGCAAAGTCAGTCTAACATTGGATTCCGTTGTGCTATGATTCGCATTGGTTCTCCGGTGGGTAATGGCAAAAAGAAATACAATAACTTGCCTAGCTCTGGTATCGACAAAAAGACGAAGCGTCGCAAATAATATTCTGACAATATTAAATACTTTATATTTTGAGAGGCCGCCCAATGGGCGGCCTCTCTTTTGTTATATGGGTAGAAAATAAACAAAAAAAGAAAAGCCCCGTTTCCGGGGCTTTTATATGCTTTTTGAGCGAGAAACGAGACTCGAACTCGCGACCCCAACCTTGGCAAGGTTGTGCTCTACCAACTGAGCTATTCTCGCATGAAGTCTGAACTTTCAAACGTGGTGCAAAAATACGTCAATATTTCTTTTCCATCAAGAAGAATCGAAAAAAAAGAAAAAAAGGCAGTCCTGTAAGCCGGGTTCTGTACTCAGGTTGCCCTGAGCTTCTATCATTGATCTGGGATGTTACTCACGCAACACCTCTATCGGTCTACCCTCCTGGCCTGCCGAAGCAATTGAGCGGGCCGCCCAAGACCAGGTTTATTTGACCTTTCAACCCGTAAGGTTTGTCCCAATCCTGAATCGCTCCAGAACGAGTGGGCTCTTACCCCACTTTTTCACCCTTACCCCCCGAAAGAGGCGGTTTTGCTTTCTGTGACACTTTCTGTCATCCTAGGCCGAAGCCTAAAATGCCTTCTTATTAGGAAGTACGGCGCCCTTTGTTGCCCGGACTTTCCTATTCGCTTTTACGAATCGATAGAACGGACTGCCAAGTTTCAAAGGTAACACCGAATTTGGTGGAAAACACAAGGCTACATCAATAACGCGATTTCTTATCTTTGCAATCTAGCAGTATGGAAACACAATTTGAGGTAGTCATAGGACTTGAAATTCACATTCAATTACAAACCAAGAGTAAAGCCTTCTCTTCGGATAGTATCGAATATGGCGCCTTGCCAAACACTCAGGTGAGCCCCATTAGTCTCGGTCATCCAGGAACACTGCCAATGCATAACCGTGCCGCCATCGACAATGCCATTAAAATGGGATTGGCACTGAATTGTGATATTAGGGAGGTCAACAGATATTCCCGTAAAAACTATTTCTACGCTGATTTGCCGAAGGGATATCAAATAACACAGTTCGATACCCCATTGTGCGATAAAGGTGCCGTACAGATCAAATTGGGCGATGGTACGATCAAAGAAATCCGACTTACCCGCATTCATATGGAGGAAGATACGGGGAAAAGCATGCACGACCAAGATCTTTATGATACTTTGGTAGATTATAACCGTGCTGGAACAGCCTTGATTGAAGTCGTTACTGAGCCCGACGTAAAATCCGGGGAAGAAGCCTATGCCTTCGTTACCGAAATTCGTCGTTTGGTTAGATACCTCGACATCTGCGATGGAAACATGGAAGAAGGAAGTTTGCGTTGCGATGCCAACATTTCTATCATGCCCAAGGGCAGCAAAGTATTTGGAACCAAGGTGGAAGTGAAGAACATGAACTCCATTTCCAATGTTAAGCGCGCCATCGACTTCGAAATTGCACGTCAGACCGAAGTCCTCAATAGCGGTGGTATCATCCAAGGCGAAACACGCGGATTTAATGGTCTCAACGGCAGTACGTTTAGCTTGCGTAAAAAGGAAGCAATCAACGATTACCGATATTTCCCTGAACCCGATTTGCCGCCTACCATTGTCACCAAAGAATACATCGCCCAAGTGAAATCAGGAATGCCTGAATTGCCAGCTACCTTATACAATCGTTTTACGAACGAATACGGCCTCAGCGATTACGATGCTTCCGTGTTAGTGGATGATAAGCACAGCGCTTTATATTTTGAAAAAGTTGTCGGGATATCGCCCAAATACAAACAGGCTTGCAACTGGATCTCAGGTCCGATTCGTGGCTATTTGAATGAGAATGCGTTAAGTATGGATGAATTTACACTCACGCCTGGTCAGATTGCCGAAATCATCGAACTAATCGAATCCAACAAAATCAGCCATACCGCCGCAACGCAACAGTTATTCCCTGCCCTTACAAAACAAACCGACGCATCTCCTATGTCGCTCGTGGAGTCTTTGGGATTAGCCAATATCACCGATACTTCCTTTATTGATGAAATCGTTCAAAAAGTCCTATCAGAATTCCCCGAAAAAGTAGCCGAATACAAAGCAGGAAAATTGGGATTGATGGGATTGTTTGTGGGTGAAGTCATGAAGCGATCACAGGGCAAAGCCGATCCAAAAACGGCAAATACATTGGTAAAACAGGCGTTGGACAGTATTTAAGTTCACAATCATGGGGGTGCCTCAAACATATCTTATTGGCGTGGGGCACATTAGATTGGAGCGCATTATCAAGCAGTTTGTAGCATGGATGATTGTTCTCTTGGGAGGTCTTTTAGATTCCCAGTTACAGGGTCAGGTTTTGCGAGGAAATACGAATTCCCAGATACAAAGCACCCAACGATTGGATTCAAACGATGCATCGCCGCGGAGTTTTATCTTACCAAGCAATCCGAAGACACTTAAATTCTTAGATACCTCGTCGAATTTGATTCAGTCTTACCAGGTCAGTACCATTGCCAATATTTTAGCGACCTATGAAGCGCGAACCACGAGCGGCCAGACCATAATGCATATTGGCGATGAGCAAGTTTCTAGCGTAGCCACGGGGTTTCATAAGGGCTTGATGGGAAATGCAGCCACACCGGGCCTATTTTTCCCCAGTACGTTGGCCAATCTTTCGATTCCTACAGACATTTACAGCAGCCATAGTGGTTTATGGACTTACGCCACACCTAGCGAAACCAATCGTTTGCTGCCGGCCGGCATCACGGGTTATGTCGCACAGACTTCCGAAGCCGGCAGCACTATCACAATACAAATTCCCACTCATTATCAGCGCGTGTCGGATCGATTCACCTTGTATTGCGAGCGAACCGAGATGAGTTTCGACATTATCGTTCAAACTTGCTCGGGCAGAAAATCAGACGGCAGCCCTATCAATCCAATAAAAAAAGAATTCCCAAGTGGCTCCGCTTTTAGGAACGGAATGGAAAGCATTGATTTGACGCTGCCTGCGGGAACAAAAGAGATTCTAATTACTTGCAAAAAAAGCAGACCCACCCAACAGAGTTTCACCCTTTGGGGTGCATCATTAACCAACAGCGCGGCACTCCAATTTCACAGTATCGGCATGAGAGGATCCGGATATTCAGATTTACTTCGATTGGAGCAGTTCTTTGAACAATTACCCGTGATCAACCCCGATATCATATTGCTTGATTTTGGTTTATACGATAATTACCGAGCCCCAGAAAGTGAGTCGATTTATCTACGACCCCTAAAAGACTGCTTGGCGAAGCTAAAAGCCTCGGTTCCCTCGGCCAAAATTGTGGTGTGTATTCCCCAAGATTGTATTCGTGGCGGACGGACATTGCAGACGTTTGAAAAATTCGAACAGGCCGTAATCAATCTGTGTAAAACGGAGCGAGTGGCCTATTACGATTGGTTCCGCGTTGCCGGCGGTAAATATTCAGCGCAATATTGGGCTGATTACCAATTATTTAAACCCGATGGACTGCATTTGGAAGAACCAGGAGAAAGCCTAAAAACACAATGCTATGCGTCGGTATTTCAGCAAACCCAAAACCGGTATGTTAACGGATACCGTCAATTCATCCTACCCGCAGACAGCAGTATGCGTTTGGCATTTAGGACCAGAGACACCCTAAGCAAACACGTATTGGTCACAGAAGTTTGGCGATACCATGTGGTTAGAAGAGGTGAAACCGCCTATCGAATTGCATTGCGATACGGAATCACAGTGGCACAGTTGAAAGAATGGAATCATCTCCGCAATTACAATATTGCAGCCGGGACGAGGCTTAAAGTGGGAAAAATTTCCATCGCTACCAAGTCGGACCCTATCCAATCGGTTGAAACAAAAGATAGTACAGACGCCGAGTCCAACGCCGATATCACCCCTGTTATTATTCCCGGAAAATCTCCAGTAAAAATCACTCCAAAAGCAGATAACGGCAATAATCCGAAATTGAATTCATCCAATCAAAACAAGGAAATCAGTGATACTGCTTCAAACAACTCGGTATCGCCTAAGCCGGATTCTAGACTCGTCCATACCAACATTCCCTCTAAAGTTAAATATCACAAAGTTCAGCCGGGGCAAACGCTTTATTCCATTTCTAAAGCCTACGGTATGGACGTAGAAACGATAAAACGACTAAATGGTTTGAGGAGCAATAACATAGCCGTTGGTAGACTGCTTAGGGTTCGATAAAAGATTATTAAACCTATTTCCATTAGGTTTCGTCTAATGGTGTTTATACCCAATTAATTAATACCGATATTTGTAGAACATGCGTTTTCCTATTCCAGCCAATACGATTTCAAGGTTTTTATTGATCTGTCTATCCGTTTTATTCTCAGTTTCTACAAATGCTCAAGGCGAGAACAATCCACCTGCGGGCAGAGGCGGTGAAGGCGTTGGAGGGCGAAGTGGGGGCCGTGGAGGATTTCGAGTAACTGGAAATGGAAAAGTGATTGGATCGAGCGGAAATCCAATATCCGCGGCCACTGTTACCATTTTATATCCAAAAAGCATCGAACAATTTGAGAAGTCAAATGCCAACAATTTTTCCTGGGCTGATACGATCAACTTTAAACGAAAAAAGTCAACGATTACCAACGAACAAGGTCAATATCAAATCAATGTCAACCTTAGAGCCTTTGCACCCGAAGGCAGCGATTTCTCTTGGATGATTGGCGAACTGCAAAATCCGAATTCCAAAGCGTTCTATTTCTTATTGGTGGCCCAACAAAATGATGGCAAAATCACAAGTCAGTGGCTTAATCTGATGAGTTTGGTAAATCTGAAGCAAATGCCCCCACCCGAAGGCGGCTTTGAATTCAATATTCCCGACATGATTTTGTTGAACAAAGAGGAATCGATGACTGCTGTTGAAATCAAGACCCAGGCGGTGTTGGTAAAAGGCGACACGACCGAAATCAACGCAAACAACTTTAAGGTAAATCCAGATGCAACAGCGGAAGACCTTGTCGGCAAAATGCCCGGCGTAAGTTCATCAAACGGACAAATTCAGGCCCAAGGTGAGACGGTAAAAAAAGTATTGGTGGATGGCAAGCCTTTCTTTGGCGAGGACCCCAATGCAGCCTTAAAAAATCTGCCCGCAGAAGTGGTTGGAAAAATCCAAATTTATGATGCAAAATCTGAACAAAGCTTATTCTCTGGGATCGATGATGGGAATACTACAAAAACGATGAATATCATCACCAAAAGTCAGTTCAGAAATGGCCTATTTGGTCGAGGTTTCGCTGGCATTGGCCAATCCATAGAAGGAACGGGAGATCAGACGAAATATAAAGGCGGAATTACAATCAATTCGTTCCACGGCAATCGCCGACTCACATTTCTAAGCCAAATCAACAACATCAATGAGCAGAATTTCTCCTTTGAAGATTTGATGGGAAGTATGGGCGGTGGCGGAACTCGTGGTGGCGGAATGGGCGGAATGGGAAGTCGCGGCGGCATGGGAGGCGGAGGCAATTTCTTTACCGGCAACCAGAGTGGAATTACAACAACGCGTGCGATTGGCTTGAACTACAGCAATCAATGGGGAAAGAATATTGAACTAAGCGGTAGTTATTTCTTGACCTCCACTGCAAATATCAATAGCACTGAAACAAATCGCAATTACATCGTGGGCGACCCCGTAAATGGTACAATCAATTATTTGGAGACCAACCCAAGTAATACTGACAATTTAAGTCATCGTGCAAATTTACGATTGAATTGGAAACTGGATTCAACCAACTCTTTGTTGATTGAGCCGAAGATTTCTTTGCAACAAAATACCAGTGAAAATCCCCTATCGGCAAACACAATAAATGGTTTGGGCGAAACGATTTCAAGATTATCGAATTTCACAAATACCCAGACTGATGGATATAGGGCATCGAGCAGTATTTTGTATCGACATTCATTCAAAAAGAAAGGTCGCACCTTTTCTACTGAGATCAATCCAGGGATCAACGGACAAGCAGGAAATACGAAATTAGCCAACTCTAATTATTTCATTTCCGATACTACTTCGCGCGATCAAAAAACAGATCTTTTCAAAAACACCACTACTTTCAGTGGAAACATAACCCTCACCGAATCTTTGGATTCCAATAATTTTGTCGCGGCTACGGTTTCTACCAACATCAATCAGAATAACAATGACCGATTGGCGTATTTGATGGATGCGGCCACATTAGGATATACAAGGTTAGATACTTTCTTCTCAAGTAAATTCATCAATGGATATTCACAGCATAAAGCTGGGGTAAGCTATCGTTATCAAACTTACAAATGGAACATTACCACTAGTTTAGACGGACAGTTGGCGTTGTTAGACGGACAGCAGTCGATGCCAAAAAACAGTGATTTGTCAAGGCAGTTCACTTCCCTATTGCCTAGTTTTCAGGCCCGATATAATTTGGGAATGAAACGCAATTTGCGGATGAATTATAACACATCAAACAATGCTCCTTCCATTGACCAGTTGCAACCGGTAGTAAACAACAACAACACCATGCAGTTGAGTTCTGGTAATCCCATGTTGGTTCAGGACTATCAACACAGCTTATTTCTGCGATATTTCTCTGTGACACCCGAATCAGGAAAAAACGTATTTTGGATGATCAACAGTCAATACAGCAACAATTATATCAGCAATAAAACCATTCTTGGCGGCAGAGAAACAAAATGGATTTTGATGGATTCCAATGTTTTTAAAGGACCTCAATCTGGCAGCGATAGTTATTCAGGTTCGGATAGCGTTCTTCTCTCTCCTGGTGGTCAAATCACGATTCCAGTGAACGTAAATGGTTACTATTCACTCCGATTGTTCGGATCGTGGGGCAAAACCATCAAAAAAATCAATGTCAATACGAATGCCGGCATTACAACATCGCACATTCCTAGTTTGATTCAAATGGGTAATTCAAAGGCAATTTTAAATTACGCAACCAACCCATCTATCACTGCGGGGCTTGTATTGGCGAGTAACATCTCTGAAAAAATCGACTTTACGGTTTCTGGCAATGGCGCTTACAGTCAGGTGGTCAATAGCATCCAAAAATCGAACAATCAAACGTATATCAATTACAATGGACGTTTTGCGATGAATTTTATGCCCACGAAAAAATGGGTAATTAACTCTGATGTCACTTATCAGGCATACCAAGGCTTATCGAGCAGTTTTAATCAGAAATACTATTTGTGGAACGCGGGTTTAGGATACAAATTCATGAAAGGCAATGCCGGTGAATTGCGATTAACGGCCTACGATATCTTAAATCAAAACAGGAGCATCCAACGGAACGTGACCCAAACGTATTATGAAGACGTGAGAACCAAGGTATTGACACGATATTTGATGATTACCTTCACCTATAAATTGCGCAAATTCAATGGCAAGGGCGAGGATGGCAAAGACATGAAGATGTTCTTCCCCGGTGGCATGCCGCCTCCAGGAACGCCAGGTCACGGAATGCCAGGGCGTTAAGGTGCGATTTGCTAACCAATCCCTAGCGCCTCCCTATTCGATGACTTGGAATTGTCTGTAAACAACAGCGCCTGAGACTGTTCTGAAAGAGATAATATACTGTCCTTGCGATAAAGACAATCCAATTGAACCGACATTAAAAGGTGTATTAAATTCAAAATCCTGAATTCGTTTTCCGATTGGATCCATGATGAAGTAGGATTGAATGGCCTCATTGCTTCTGAATTCCATCGTTGCACCCATTTTTTGTGGGTTGGGGAATAATTTTAAATCAACAATTGAGATCGATCGTGTATTTCCAATAAGTTCAATCGGCAATTTTGCGCTATCCAAGTTACTGCAAGAATCACCTGATAGTTGTATTTGATGGTAGACTGTTATACCTGCGGAAATCATTCTAAAGGGATAAGTATTTATCAGTGGGCTTTGACTTGTACTTGACCATCCTGGAGGTTGTAAAATATACCAACTGTGCTGTCCAGAAATTACTTTTGGCGACAGCTGATAGAAAGTTGTATCTACCTTTTTGCTCGATGCGTAGGTAAATGACGGATTGGGTTTGGCGTTCAACTTCACAGTTTTTATTGATGCGTTCACTTTACAACCCAAGGGTGAGGTAGCGTAAAACTGAATTGAGTCACCATTTGAAATGGAAAGAATGCCAGTTTTTAACGTTTTATTGAGCGGAAACATATTTTTATTGACTTTGGCCCCGATTGCGGCTACATCTCCACCGCAATCAAATCCGAACTTCACACTACTTGCACATGAATTTATTATAGTTGACGAATCCAACGTGGTTGTAATCGCAGTGAGGCTATCGGATAGTAAAGTGTATGTTTTTTTGAAAGTTCCGCAAACCAATTGACTGGAATCAAGTACTTCGAAATTAAATGGTGTGGACTTGCTTTTTATGGCGATTGTAAAATCCGATTTCATGCCTTGCGAATTGCCGTTGATCCAAACACTGTATTTATTGGGCAAACTGCTCAATGTAACCATTTGATTTTGTCCTACACAGTTGGCTGAACTATTTATAGAAATGATGTATTTCACTTCCTGACAAGCGTTGGTATAGGAAGAAAAGGCAGAGATTGGACTCACTCCACAATCGGTATTAACCGTGTATCGAACCCATAATTTCAATAATGAATATGCATTTGAAGCTGTTACACTGTAAAAGGTGTCCTTGCCGGTATTTCCTGTTTTTATCCAAGTTTTACCGCTGTCCTTACTGACTTCGTACTGCACAGCAGAAGTTTGAGCAAACCACTTAAAGGTTACTGCCGTGAGTGATAAATCAAACGTAGTCGCAATCACTTTGGTTGCAGAATCAGCAATAACGTAAGACTTCTTTACGGCGGAACTAACACAGCCGTTGGAAGATTTGGAATACACGTTTGTAAATGTGTTGCCCGATTTCGCCGAGAATGAAATCATGGTATCCGTTTTAAATGGACCTTTGACATTGGTTCCAAAGGAATCGGCAAAACTGCCTTTGGCTTTCAGTATAATGAGGCTTCCCGCGCAATACGCTGATTTTGAAGGAGTAAATTCCGCGCTAATGGTGGGACGTTTTTTGATACTCAACCGAATGGTATCGCTGTAAGTGATACAACCAATTTTGTTTTTCGACTCGCTAAAATACATGCCCGAGTCCTTTACAAATAGTGATAATTTGGAATTATTTATTGGGAGCCATCGCTGGGTATAACCTAAAGCGGATTGAGAAATTGCGGTAATTTTTAGCGAATCACCTGAACATATATAATTTAATCCCGTAGGCGATACTTTGGATTTTACCGGGGAATCGTTAACCGTATAGGTTAGTTTTACCGTATTTGACTCACCTAAGGAATTATAGGCCTTAAAGTAAATTACGTTCTTCACACTTCCCGCCAATTGAGAAAGGGTTGGATTTTGCTTGTTGGATAAGAGTTTATACTTCCCTGATGCATCAAAGGTAAACCACTCAAATGACGTTGGGCTATTGGTTGCTGAACCCGCAAAACGAAACGCATTGGCACAAGCAGGTGTATCGACTAACCGTGCTGTTGCAACCGGCAATTTTGAACTTTGAGAAATCTTGAATGACTTGCCGTAGATTACATCTCCCGAACTGGTTCCGCTCCCATCGGCAGCATTTACATTGATATAAAACGTAACGCTACCCATGTTCTTGCTGGGCGCTTTCCATTTAAATACCCAAGAAGTGCTATCGGTAGCTACTTTGGAATTCCCTGTTGCAGTATGTTCGATGTAATTGCGTGTCAATCCGCTGACAGTACCCGAATTTCTTTGAGTTCTAGCATCGGTGGTAGCAAATGTGCCGGCCGCTTTTGAACTATCTGAACTTAACGCTGTGAGTTGGAATCCGAATGTAGAAATCCCTGATTCAGCATACGTAACAGTGACCGTGTACGTTGAGTCCAACAAATATCCAGTGGAGGGAATATTACTACTCATTCTAACCCGATTCCATTTGCTTCCGCTAGTAACTAATGAGGAACCGGAGTGACAACTGGTACAGTTGTTTTCATTGGGAGCACCCGTATAACCTGAAGATGGCCCTGAAGCATTTGAAACAACATTTCCAATCAAGAATATGGCCAATGAAGCCATGATAATTTTTAACCAACGCATTTTCAAATTTCGTATTTTTAAATAAAGCTTAATGGGTTACTAACAAATGAATTTAATAAATGTTATCCACACAAATATTAAAGGAAAATTGGCACCAAAATCCATGAGGGGGCGATTTTATTGAAAAACCCCATATCGACCATATCATATTGTCAAATTGACACTTTTAAAATTGTGGGATTTTTATCGATTCAAACCTTGATTTAATAGAAAAATAACACAAATTATTTGTTAAGGTTGCAATTCAAACCAATCAAACATTATGAAAAGAAAACTTCTAGTAATTGTCGTGATGGGGATTTGCGGCTTTCCGATTGCAAAAGCGCAGACCTCTAGTCTCCAGACCAACGACACACTCAATGTTGGAACGGTTACAGTAACTGCGGTGGGAACTACTACAAATGTTCGCAAAGTGGGTTATGCTGTATCCCAAGTCCAAGGCAAAGGCCTCGTCTCCTCAGGGGAAAGTGGCGTAATCCAAGCCCTAACAGGCAAGGCTTCAAACGTTCAAATCACCAAAAATGCAGGTGATCCGGGATCGGGTGCTTACATTCAGATTCGCGGACAGAACACAATTACCGGAAACACACAGCCCTTAATTGTAGTAGACGGTATTCCGGTAAGCAACTCAAGTCTTGGCGGTGGTGTAGATGGTGTAGTTCAACAATCACGTTTGAACGACTTAAATCCATCGGACATTGAATCAATGGAAGTACTGAAAGGTGCGGCTGCGGCTGCAGTTTGGGGTACTCGTGCGGCCAATGGCGTTATCGTTATCACTACCAAAAGAGGTAAGCGCGGAATGAAAGTAGAGTTTTCATCTACTTTAGGCATCGACCAAGTAAACCGCGAATATGAAAAGCAGGGCACATTTGGTCAAGGTTCAAACGGAAAATGGGTTGCCAACGCAGGTGGTAGCTTCGGTGATCGTATTGGTTCTCGTTCAGGCTCTGACTCCGTAAGTATGTCGGGTCAGCGTTTTGAATCTGAAAGCGGCAACATTTATCGTCCGATCATTAAAAAAGGAGATAAAACTGTCTATAACGATGCCAACCGCGACCAAGTTTTCCGTAACGGAACTACATGGAACAACAACCTTTCGATTTCAAATGCAACGGAAAAGAGTTCAGTATTCTTTAGCGTTGCCGATTGGAATCAAACTGGTGTTATCAATGGCAACTCAAACTACAGAAGGACTTCTGCTCGTTTGAATTTCACACAAAACATGAGTGATAAGCTGACCATTGGCTTCAATTCAACATTGGCTAAAGTAACATCAAACAGAATCCAGATGGGATCTAACTTGGATGGTCTTTACTTGGGTTATTTGCGTACATCTCCGGATTACGACAATACCGATTACAAAGGAACTTACTTCACGGCCGGTGGTGTACCAACTTTCAATGCGCACAGAGGTTACCGTCGTTATTTGGGTAATGCTGTTCCAACATACAATAACCCAGGTTGGACGATCAACGAACAGAAAAACACTTCTGATGTAATGCGTGTGATGATTACGCCTGAGGTTGGATATCAGTGGAAAAAGAATTCTAAGTTCATCGCTCGCGCTGGATATGATATGTCGACCGACCGCAGAATCACTTATTTCCCAGTAAACTCTGCCGGAAGCTATGCAAATGGTGCGTTTACCGACAATATGATTCAGGAATCAGAAATGAGCATGCACTTTATCAACCAGAGTAACTTTGAACTCAACAAGAATATCAAGTTGAATACTACGGTGGGTTATTTGTATACCAACAACAGTTTCTATAGCATTGGTGGTTCAGCTTCTCAGTTCATTATCCGCGACCAAGATCGTTATTCGTTCATCAACTCAACGAGTGCGAACATGGATCCGTTCAACTCTTATTCTCAAGTTAAGAACAACCGTGCTTATGCAGTGTTGGATTTCGATGTGCAGGACAAGTTATTCTTGCAGTTGACTACTGCATCTGAGGCATCATCAACGTTTAAAAATCGCTTCCTTTCTCCTAGTGCGAGTTTGGCTTACGAATTCACTAAAGATGTCTTGAAGAGCGATGCTTTTTCTTATGGAAAATTGCGTGCCTCTGCAGGTCGTGTAGGTGTAGCTCCTCCAGCATACATTTGGAATACCAACTACGTAAGTGCCGGTTCTGCATCAGGATGGGGAGATTACTTAGATGCTTCTCAATATGGTGGTTCAATCTACCGCAGTTCAACACAAGGTAACCCTGATATCAAGCCTGAAATGAAAACAGAGATGGAATTGGGTGCTGACTTGAAGTTCTTGAAAGATAAGATTTCTTTGGGATTGACCTATTACAGCAACGTGATCGATGGTGCAGTATTGGCCGTTACAGTTGCGAATTCTACGGGCTATTCTAGTCAGTGGAAAAATGCCGCAAATATCTCAAACAAAGGTTTCGAGGCTGACTTGAACATCAACTTGATCAAAAACAAAGATGTCACTTTGAATCTTTATGGTAACTTGGGTATGAACCGTAACATGGTAAATGATATCGGCGGTGCGAATTCAATCTTCTTAGCTGGTTTCACAGGAACTTCTTCTCGCGCTGTTAAAGGCTATGCGATGGGTTCTATGTGGGGTGGAAAGTGGTTGCGTGATGAAAACGAAAAATTGGTATTGGATGCCAATGGATTCCCTCAAGCAGCTCCACAAGAAGGTGTGATTGGTAACCCCAACCCTACTTTCCGCGGTTCTGTAGGCGTAAATGGTAACGTAAAGCGCGTTGGATTCAACTTATTGGTTGAAACTTGTCAAGGCAACCAAATGTGGGGTGGTACCTCTGCCGTGTTGAACAACTTTGGTATTTCTCCAGAGACTGCAAATGAATTTACAGTATCTGCGGCTGAAGCAGCAACAATTAAAGACTACACGGGTGCTACAATCGCAGCTAGAGCGGCTACTGCTGGAAACGGCTCTGTAGTGACCAATACTGATGGAACCTATACTTGTCGTGGTAACCTTGAAGACTACGGCAACGGCAAAGTTTGGTTGAACCAATCTTGGTACACTGGCTTAGGTGGTGGATTTGGATCAGTTTCTGAATCTTTCATCAAAGACGCTTCATGGGTTCGTATTCGTGAACTTAGCGCTACCTATGCATTGCCTAATGGCTTGTGCAGAAGTTTGGGCGTACCCGGTGGAATATCAATTGGTGTAACTGGCCGTAACTTGGCGTTGTGGACCAAATTCGACGGTGTTGATCCTGAAACCAACTTAACAGGTGTTTCTAACGGACGTGGTTTGGATTATTTCAACAACCCAGGTACCAAATCTTACTTGTTTAATATCAAATTCAATCTTTAATAATTACGAAAATGAAAAAAATATCAATCATTTTTTCGGTAGGTGTTGCAGCGATGATGGGTATGTCATCTTGTAAGAAAGACATGACCGAAATCAATAAAACAAACCCAAACCAATTTAGCGACTCTGATCCTACATTGATGATTACAGGCGCCGAATTGGCCAACGTAATCGTGAACGAAGGTGAAGCTGCTCGTTTGGCTGGAATTTTCGCAGGTCATTTCAATGGCTATGACCGTCAGTTCATCTCTTATGCGCAATACAATATGACATCGGGTGATTTCAATTCACCGTGGAGTAACCTTTACACAGAGGGTATCGCACAATGTCGTTTGATTGAAGTCAAAGCGGCCAAAGCCAACAACAAATCTTTGTTAGGCGTTGCGATGATCAACGAGGCGCAGTTGTTGCTTGCAGCATCTGGATTGTGGGGTAATATACCCGATAAAGAGGCTTGTAACGATGCGATTTCAAATCCTAAGTTTGATAAAATGTCGGATGTTACTAAGCACTGTATCGCATTGTTGGATTCGGCTGCAAATCTTACTTCTGGTACTGATTACAGCGCTGCTTTTGCAGGTTCGTTTGATTGGGCTGAGGTTGCAAATACATTGAAGGCTCGCGCTTATTTGCGTATGGGCGACTATGCGGGTGCCTTGGCTGCTGCCAAAAATGGTGTTAGCGCTGGTGCCGACATGTATGCCAACCACAGCACTGAATCTCCAGGTGCTTGGAATTTGTATTACGACTTCTTGGATTGGAACCGTGGTGGATATATCTCTTGCGATGGCGCACCTATCGTAGGGATGTTAGATACCGCATCTACCTCGAGCAAGAACAATGCAAAAACCGATGAAACTGCGCGCTTTGATTATTATTTCTTGGCCGATAATTACACGCCATTAGATCCAAACATGTACACTGGTATTTTTGCCCCTACTTCTAACTTCGCGATGGTTTCTTATGTTGAAAACGAATTGATCATGGCTGAATGTTATTTGCGCGGTGGCGACAATGCCAATGCTTTGTTCCATTTGAACAATGTCCGTAAGGAGCATGATGCAAACTATGGTGGATATAAAGCCTATGTATTGTCGGATTTTGGTCCAACTGCAATGGTAAAAGGCGCATCAGAAACTTTGGCTTTAGGTCGTGAGATCTTGGTTGAGAAATATGTTTCATTGTTCGGCCAATTGGAGCCCTTCTGCGACCTTCGTAGAACCAAAAACGCCATTGGTATTAAGCCATACGCTGGAACTGCTCTACCGGGATGTTTTATGGTTCCTCAAGACGAGATCAATGCAAACACAAATGCACCTAAGGGTGGAAGTTTGTTTGATGTGTTGGAATTGTTCAAGTAAGATCAACTAGTAAAATTTCAAAGGCCCTGGCAACTTTGTTGCCGGGGCCTTTTTGTTTCATAACGACATACAAAGTGAAGAATGTTGGCACAAAACAAAAAACAGCCAGATAATATCTGGCTGTTTTTCAATTAGTTAAAGAAATTTTTTGTGATCCCGCTGGGACTCGAACCCAGGACCCATACATTAAAAGTGTATTGCTCTACCAACTGAGCTACAAGATCATTTCCTTTCCCAAATGTTAAAGGAGGTGCAAAAATACCATTATTCCCCCTAAAATCAAATTATTACTTAAATTTCTTTCCTATATGTATGATGAACCTTTGTCTTTACTGCCCCCAACGATTCCAACATGCTGATCATCTTAGGATTAAAATCACCCACCCAAGCAAGCTCCATCGTTTCCATTCTCTTTTTGATCGCATTGCCTTGGTGAAACTTAATAATCAACCCCGTCTCAACCCCTAAATTGTGATGACTTGGTACGATTCCGAATACAATTCCCTTGGCTTTATTGATTTTACCGCGATTCCACATAAACTGAATCTTTTGCCACCAACCCATAGAACCCTTAAAATCCTTAAAGACTTGGTTGATTTCTAATATGGCGACAAAAAAACCAATCGGCTTATCGTTATCGTAAGCAAAAATGGCGAATTCCTCTGGCATAGCTGGCTTGATCTCTTTCAACCGCTTGTGAAGCGCTTCATACTGCAATGGCTCAAAATCGTCGTGAAAGGCCCATGCCTCATTGTAAATGCTCACAAAATCTGCAGCAAACTTATCCAATTGCGCATATCGAAAAAACTCAAACCTATAGCCAGGCTTGCTCATCACCCTTTCGGCAATCTTAGAAAATCGTTCATAGTTGAATTCCTTTTCTACAATGTCGTAGGTATTCTGTTCGATTTCTAACTGATAGCCGCGCGATGTAAACCATTGCTGGTAATATTTGGGATGATAGTTTTCCCGATATGATGTAGGTGTTGTCGCCGAAATCAACAAACCCCAATAACTATC
>CAMBTR010000031.1 GCA_945870885.1 Chryseobacterium gleum
CTAAGAAGAGAGATCGGCATGTTGTTCCAAGGAACTGCCTTGTTTGATTCCTTAACAGTAGAACAGAATGTTGAATTCCCTTTGTTGATGTTCAGCGAAATGAGCAAAGAAGAGAGAATGGAACGAGTGAATCTCTGTCTGTCTAAAGTTAACCTGCACAATGCCAACCAGAAGGTACCCTCTGAAATTTCTGGCGGGATGAAAAAACGTGTCGGCATCGCCCGAGCCATCGCCCTACCAATCAAATATTTATTTTGCGATGAACCCAATTCTGGATTAGACCCACTCACCTCTCGTGTGATTGATGCTCTACTTCACGATATCACCAAGGAATTTGGAATCACCACAATCATCAATAGCCACGACATGAAAACCGTGAAAGACATCGGTGAACACATTGTATTCATGCATCAAGGCCAGAAATGGTGGGAAGGCAGCAAAGAGGAATTGTCTGAAGCGCAAAAATCCAATCCCGAATTGGATGCGTTCGTGAAAGCAAGCTTTTAAGGAAGGGTCTAATCAACCCAATAAGTAAGCTTCTTGTAAGCCCCCAAAAGAAATTACTTCTCGATTTTCACTCGCTTTAACGGCAAGCGATTGGTGACATCATTCCCCAACCCATTTACCCACGGATGCATCAATCGAATACTCTTGTCGTAATACAGCGGAATCACCGGAACCTGACTCATCAACCGAAGGTTTGCGCGAAAAATGTCGTCTAAGCGATCTTTACTCTCCCCCGATTCAATCGCCTCGTAAAGCGCATCAAAATCAGCATCTACGAAATGCGTATAGTTGGGCCCATTCGGCGATAAAAATTTCTGATAAAAACAGGCCAAATAGTTCTCCGCATCGGGATAATCCGCAATCCAAGAACCGCGAAACAGCATCAACTTGCCCTCATTGCGCAGCTGCCTTAACATCCCACCCGTTTGAATATCTACTTTAATATTGATGCCAATCCTACTCCAAGCCTCCTGCAAATAGACCATCATATCCAAATAATCCGCGGTGGTTGACAGTGTAATCACAGGCTTCACCTTCATTTTAGCATAATTGCTTAACGTAAATTCGGCTTTGGCGTCCTGCATGCTATGAGTATTTGAATCTGTAATTTCCGATTTCTGATTCGGATTCAATTGCGGAGGGACAAACCCAAATTCCCCGGACGTTCCCAGTCCGTTGCGAAAGAAGCGAACGATGGCTTTTTTATCGACCGACAACTCCAGCGCTCTTCTGAGGTGGACATCCTGCAAATAATTCACCTTCCCCGGCTGATCGCCCAAATAGCACCCAATGTATTCTGTATTTAAAAACGGTGTAATCAATGTCTTTAATCGCTCATTGTATTTGGGTTTCAACTGCGCATCGGCCGTGAGCAATTCATCCTTAAACGAAGATTCTAATCCATTGAAAAAATCATACGACCCTGCCAAAAACTGCATAAACGCCGTTTGCTTATTCTTAACAAACGAAACATTGATGGCATCTAAATATGGTAAGGATACCCCTGCACTGTCCTTCTCATGGTAGACATCGTTTTTTCGAAGCACCAATTTGATTTGCTCCTCCCATCTTTTCAAATAAAATGGACCCGTTCCGATGGGATTTCTGGCCAAAACCGACTTTTCAGTGTTTTTATATTCCAACGGTACGATAAACCCATAATTGGTGGCCAATAAGTTCAATAGAGATGCAACCGGTCTGAGCAAGTGAATTTGAAAAATCGTATCATTCAATGGGACAAACACTTGACTCAAATTACTATCAATTTTATCGGCAAAAATCCAAGCCCCAGGAGAGGCAGATTTGGGATCGGCAATGCGCGATAAGCTAAAGGCACAATCGCGCGAATTGACCCTTCGATGGGTAACTTTTCCACCAAGATCCGGAAAACAAAACTGCGCATCGCGGCGCAAATGAAAAGTGTATATTTTTTTATCCTCCGAAATTTCCCAATGATCCGAAAGCGCTGGAACCACCTGTAATTGGGGATCTAGGTCGACGAGACCATTAAAAATCTGAGAAACGATCCAAATTTCCGACTGTGATTTTACATAAGCGGGATCCAATGTGGTGACAGATTCATCTTCATTGTAATGAAACACCATGGAAGGAGATTTTTTATCAACATTTTTACAACCAAGAATTCCTAAAACTGTGAATAAAAGGCAAAGACCCATCGAACGAAATTTACTCCGCTTAGAGATAGATTTGTTGTCCGTCAAAATCGTAAGAGGGTATTTAAATCTAAACATAGCTTGTTGCAATCGTCTCAGCAAATGTATGGATTACCCAAATGAATGTGCGAGGCTTGGCGGAATTTGAATTAACATATCATTGACAATTTAGAACACACAACGTAAAAGAACATACAATGGGAAAAATCATCGCCATCGCAAACCAAAAGGGAGGGGTTGGAAAAACCACCACCGCCATCAATTTAGCGGCCAGTTTGGCTGTATTGGAATATAAAACATTGCTCGTTGATGCAGATCCCCAGGCAAACTCCTCTTCCGGCGTAGGATTTGACCCAAAAAATATTCGCTTGGGATTATACGAGTGTTTGGTACAGGAAATCCACCCGCAAGATGTCATCCTGGCCACCAATACCCCATTTTTGGACTTATTGCCATCCAACATTGATTTGGTAGGAGCAGAAATAGAGTTACTGGATATGCCAAATCGCGAACGCATCATGCAAGGGGTTTTAAAGTCGATCCAAGCCAACTACGATTTTATCATTGTGGATTGTTCACCTTCCTTGGGATTAATCACTACGAATGCCTTGTGTGCGGCTAACAGTGTCATCATTCCTGTGCAGTGCGAGTATTTTGCGTTGGAGGGATTAGGCAAATTATTAAATACGATCAAAATAGTTCAGAATCACTTGAACAAGCACCTTGAAATTGAAGGAATACTATTAACGATGTACGATGGCCGTTTGCGTTTGTGTAACCAAGTGGTGGAAGATGTGAAAACGCATTTCCAGGACATCGTATTTGATTGCATCATACAAAGAACTACCAAATTGGGAGAAGCACCGAGTTTCGGCGTCCCTGTGATTCACCACGATGCGGACAGCAGAGGATCTATCAACTATTTAAACTTGGCTAAAGAAGTATTAATCAAAAACGGTCACATCAAAGCAGAAGCGGAATTGGCATGAACACTATAAAGAAAAAAGCAGGCTTGGGTCGCGGATTGAGCGCCCTATTAGAAAACGCAGATACCGATATCACTAGCGGCGGTGGAAGTGCTTTGGCGGGTTCGGTGTCTCTCATTCCGATTTCTAATGTTGAAGCAAACCCCTTTCAACCTCGCACTGAATTCAACCCTGAACAACTAGCGGAACTTTCGGAAAGTATAAAAGTTCACGGTGTGATTCAACCCATCACCGTTCGGAAAATGGGCTTTGATCGCTATCAACTGATTTCTGGCGAACGCAGAACGAGGGCAAGTGTTCTTGCTGGGATGACGCAAATCCCGGCGTATGTAAGGGTTGCCAACGATCAAGAAATGCTAGAAATGGCATTGATCGAAAACATCCAACGCAGTGACCTTAACGCAATTGAGGTCGCCATGAGTTATAAGCGATTGCTCGAAGAATGCAACCTAAAGCAAGAAGAATTGGGCGAGCGCGTAGGAAAAGACAGAACCACTGTCAACAACTACTTGCGTTTGCTCAAACTACCCGATTCCATTCAATTGGGCATCAAACAAGGTTTGGTTTCGATGGGCCATGCGAGAGCCATGATTAATATGGACGATGCGGTGGGTCAAATGGAACTCTACCAACAAATAATCACTAATAATTTAAGCGTTAGAGACGTTGAAGGCCTTGTCAAAGCCAAGAAGAATGGCAATTCCATGAATGTTTCCATGGGAGGCACCGATTGGGATCCAGAAATTGATAGAATTACGGCTGCCTTTTATGAAAAACTCAGGGCCGCAGTTCATCTTAAGACCTCAGGACGTGGCAAGGGAAAAATCATCATTTCGTACAAAAGCAAAGACGATTTAAATCGTATTTTGGGACTAATTCAATCCTAATGAAATCAGAGCGAGGCGGGCTTTTAAAACCCATACATCATTTTATTGGGCTGATGCTAGCCTCCTTGTTATTTCTGCTTCCAAATTTTGCGATGGCTCAATTTGCTTACCAGCCAATTTATTTGACCGATATTTCAACTCCGGCTGTAATTAGCCATTCCAGTGGAGTTGCACTAGCGAGTCCATACCCATCCCATTTGGCGGGCGACACGCAAGTCAAGAGGTCTCATTCCCCGAAAAAAGCAACCATCATGGCCATAGCGCTGCCAGGTAGCGGACAGATTTACAATCAGAAATACTGGAAAGTACCGTTTGTGTATGCTGGATTAGGAGCCAGCGTTTGGGCCATCGGACATTTTCGCGGTGAAATGAGGATACTGAACGATAGTATTTCGGGCATTTTCGGTGCGGGTAAAACCCCAAATGCTCAACTCATTGCCGATAGAGATCAGCAGAGAAGTCGGCGCGATATTGCCATTTTATGTTTGGCGGGGGTTTATATCTTCCAGATAATCGACGCTACGGTGGATGCCCATTTTTTCAAGTTCAACATCAACGAGAACATTGGATTGCGCATTAGTCCTACCCCATCAAGAACATTGGCGCTGCAATACAAATTCTAATAGCCGAGAACAAATATGTCGAGAATAGACCAAATACGCCAATTTCTTCAAGATAGTCCAAACGATTCTTTTTTGCGATATGCATTGGCGCAGGAATTGCAAAAACAGGGCGATATTGAGGCGGCGAAGGAGGCATACTTGTGGTTAACAGAGAACCAACCGAGTTATGTGGCGACTTATTATCATTTGGGAAAGTTATTGATAGCCCTGGGGGAAAAGGAGACGGCCTTGGCGTGGTTCAATCTAGGGATTGAACACGCCAAGGCCGCCAAAGAATTACACGCCTTAAGCGAACTCCAAAGTGCCAAATTGGAACTGGAGTACGAAGACGATTAACAGTTATTAATCGCGACTTTGCAATTTTGACAACAAGCGCAAAATCTCAAGATACAACCAAACCAAGGTCATCAATAACGCAACACCTGCAAACCACTCCATATATTTTGGAGCACCCGCCGCCGATTGCTTTTCGATGAAATCAAAATCCATGATCAAATTGAAAGCAGCAATACCCGCGATCAAGGCAGAGATACCAATGGACAAAGGACTGCTTCCGTAGTAGAAACTCTCCACACCAAACATTCCCATAACCATGGTGATCAAATAGAACAAGCCGACACCCATGGTGGCGAACATAATTACTTTGGTAAACATCGGAGTTGCACGCAACAATCCAGAACGGTAAGCCAACAACATTCCCACAAAAATTAACAAAGTGATACCAATTGCGTTCATCACGATGCCATCGTACATTGTGTTAAACACCAAAGAAACAGCGCCCAAGAACAACCCTTCAGCCGCTGCATAAACAGGAGCCAAATAAGGAGCCCAAGCCTGCTTGAACATCATCACTAAGCTAGCAATAAAGCCTACAATCAAACCGCCCCACATGTAACCGGATAAACCGTTGTTGAACGCATACGACAATCCTTCTGCGCCTTCACCGCCTTGAACATCAAACTTTAGCCACAAAATGGCCGCTGGAATGATCATCATCAAGAACAAGGTGATGGTTTTGTTTACCGTACCGCTCACTGTCATTTCGCCGTCGTATGAAGCCACGCGTGACCCATCGAATGCTTTGTCTGATAAAAATGGACTACTCATAGTTATTATTTTTTTCGTTTTTTTCTTAGTACTAAATTACTTCAATTATATATCAATTCTGTTGATTTCGTTTCGTTTTCACGAGGAAATTTATACACTTCATCGATTCAATTTTTTATTTTATCGCTCAATCGCCAACCCGCTAAGCCCCTATTTGATTGAAAGTAACCCATTAACGAATCAAATGCAGTGTCCCCACGTTGCTGTATTCTTTGTTTTTGAAATCCGAATATTGCAAGCGGTAAACGTAAACCCCTTCCATGGCTATTTTCCCACCCACTGTTCCATCCCAACCTTCGGTGGTGCTATTGGTTTCGAAAATTTTCTCACCCCAACGATCATAAATGGACATCATATACGTTTTCAATCCCCCGGTATAGGGCAAAAAGACTTCATTTCTACCATTGTTATTGGGTGTAAAGGCATCAGGAATAAAGACAACCGGCTCAAAATTAATGACGATATCGTTGCTCCAACTCACACGATTTCCGCCCTGTTCATAGGCTTTGATTCGGAAAATCTGTTGATAGTTATCCTGTCCGTTGTTGAAATTATCTGTGGTAGGAGAAGTATAGTTCTGATACAGCTGGAATCCGCTGCTACCTGGCAATGAACGATACAATTCGTACCTAGCGATGCCGCCGGGGAATCCCAAATACCCCGAGAAGGTAATATTCATGGTAAAGGGTCCGGTTTTTACTCCATTGAGCAAAACGGAGGTATGCGGCGCACTGTACAAGGTCTGTCCGCAAAGATTTTTTGTAGAGATGCGATACTCATATGCCGACGCATCCGGAGCGATGGTATTATCGGAATAGAAAGTATCATTGGTTGCAGCGCTTCCCACTTTGGTGAAGGTGGCGCCGCCCTGCGGGCGGCGCTCAATATCCAAACTACCCACGTTCCGTGGGCCATTCAATAACTCAAATCGCAAATTCATCGTCCCGTCAGAACTTGGCGGAGGAGCAATACTCACCCATCGCAAATCCAAACTGCTATTGTCAACAAAAACCTCCAACCGCAACGTATCCCCCGCACAACCCTTCTCGCTCCTCTCAATCACCTGCACAAACCCCGGCTGTGCACTCAATGTCCAATCAACATTTACACTGCTCGATGTAGGCGATGGCGCAGAAACAAAACTACCACCACTAACCCACCATACAAAAGTGCTGTTGGGCAATCCGGTAATTCCGTAACTATAGCCCGTAATATTTGGCACACAAACCGCCGCAGAACCAGAAATCAACTGCGTTTTTGGCTTGGGATTGATAGTAATGATCGACGTAACCCATGGACCCGGACATCCCGTCTGTGAAATCGCCCGAATTTTCGCTGCAAAATTGCCAAATGTATCCAAACTCAATGTCAACAACCACTGCGAAGAATCCGCAGAAACAGTAGGCGTAACCTTCAAACCAGAAAAATCATATTCGTACTTTTTAACGCCCGTATTCTTGCCCGTCCAATAGCCCAATGGGATTTTGGTCTGACAATAGGCAACATCATTCAAGGGCGACAATTTGGGGGCACCGTTCAACACCACCGGCAACTTCATCAAGGGCGACAAACAAGGGAGTTTACTCACCGAGTCGTATGCAGTTGAGATCACACCTACCCAAGCAGAACCGGCCGCACCCCAATTCACTTTAATCGCTGTACCCACAGACCCGCCCGAAACAAGTCCGCCCAAAATGGTCCATGCATAGGATTCGCCTTTCACAGGTTTCACATTGTAAGCAACGCCCAATGCCAATTCGCACAAATTGCCGGGACCCGTGGGTGCCTGGCCTGCAAGCGCATGATTTTTCTTTACCGTTAGTTTTGCTGTATCGATACAGCCGAATCGATCTGTTACGATTACCCGCAAAGTCCCTGTACCCAATCCGCCCCAATCCACCGAGAACAAGGTATCGCTGATATTCTTCGATGCCGTAGCCCCAGTAGCCGTCCAACTGTATGTAGCCTTATAATATTTCTTATCCAAAGAATACAAAATGCCTTTATTGTTTGGACACACACTGATGGGCCCAATAATACCGCTACCTGCAGGAGAACTCACATACACATTAAAAGTATCTATTACGCTGTTACAGCCCACGGAATTGGTCCCAAAGAAAATTACCGAACCTTTCCCCGGCTTATTCCAAAGTACTTTAATTTGATACGATACACCGTTGACAGCCGCGGTTATTAGCGTACCGCCGACAACGGAAACCGAATATTTGGGCAGCAGATTGGCCGTGGTAAAAATGGATGTTTGATTTAAACATACAGTATCGGGACCTGCAAGCGCCGGCTTCGCCGGCGCCGCTATCAAATTAACATTCAAAGAAATATCCGCACTACACCCAAACTTGTTCTTCACCGCAATCGTAATCTTGCCCGAAGCCGCGGAACCCCAATTCACCTTCACGTAACGGCCCGTATCCGAACCACTAATTACCCCACCCGTTACAGCCCACTTATACTGACGTGAAGCATCGTACTTATTCACCTCATACAACTGATTCAATGTGTTCTGACATAAATTCACCGCGCCCTTAACAGTCTCAACTGGAACAAATGGCTTCACATAAATCAATACGTTTTCATTCACAAACTTCGATGGACAACCATTATCGTAAGCCTCAAATGTCACCCTGTAAGGCACCTTCGCATTTGTATTGCAATCAGGCGTCCAACAAAAAGTAGATTCAACTTTTTTACGGGCGCTGTTGGTGCTAGGCGACATCGTAGCTTTGGTTCCTTTGAAGCCGTTGGTGCCCGACAAAATATCGCCATAAGCCTTCAACGTGAGAATATCGCCTGTATCTTTTAAATCCGTGGCCGTAACCTTCCTACATATCGTTTCGCCCGCCTCCACATACCAATTTGAACTTCCTCCCTCATAACTCAAACGAGGCTTATTGTTCACACCACATGAAATTACCATGATCTGCAAATCCAAACGAACCCATGAAATTGCGATGCCGTTCCTCCACTCCGTAACCTCAATTGCCACCGCATATCGGCCAGGACTCGGCGCCATATAAGTCGTTAAGCCATTAAAAGCATCCACAAAAGCATAACCGCCACTGCCAAAAGGCTTCTTTGAATTAAAACCCGCCACGTACTGAACCGTATCAAAAATTGCCATCGGATCGGGGCAATTCAGCACATCAACCCAGTTGGCCTGACCACCCTGCCAAGGCGTTACTAAGCGATAACTCAGCGAATCCCCATCTAAGTCGATCACCCGATTCCTTATCGTTGTTGTATCACCCGCACAAATAAACGGCACTGGCATATCCAAAAACGAAGGGGAACTATTCTGAATCGCAGTAGGTGGAATATATCCGTAATAGGTCTGACCCTGAAAAGGCGAACCGTTATCGTCGATCAAATTGGTCTGCGTATTCCTGCAACATCGCTCCCATTTCAAGTGATAGCCCGTTGTAGAGTTAGGCAGCGTGATATTCACCTCAAAAACTCCCTGCTTCAAACAAGCTTTTGCTACTTCTGGACAGCTCGTATTGCCCACCGGATTGACACTTTTCTCCGAAATCAACTTTGCTTTGTACGATGTGTAAAGCGTTTTATTGTCGTTGTATACACACAAACCCACCTCAGTATCAAACTTCACCCCACCGTCCAATGGCGAACAATCTCGATAAGTATAAATATTAACCCGATACTGGCTGTTACTTCCGTTGGAACCCAAATAACGATACGTCAAAAAACCCCCTACAAGGTGAGTGGCCTGCGCGATTGAAGCAACCGACAAAAAAACCAATACCAACCAACGTTTCAGAATTCTAAGCACGCTTAATTTCCTTTGTCAAGTTTAGACAACTTTTATGCCTGAATAGTTGCAATGACAAGGGTTTGAAATGAAAAAACTATTTTCGCCCCATGAAATTCAATGCAGACTGTCTTCACTTCCTGGGTCATATACCTTGCAAACCCCACAAAGAACAAGGCTTTCACTGTAAAAACTGCCCCGCCTACACCCCCATTGAGAAGAAAATTCTTATCATAAAATTGGGCGCCATGGGCGATGTGATTCGAACAACACCCCTAATTACCCGATATAAAAAATTATTTCCGCATGCCAAATTTACTTGGATCACTCTTTTTCCTGACATTTTGCCCAAAGGTGAAATCCATGAAGTTTACAAATTAGGCATCGAAGCGCAATTGTATGTCACGAACACGGATTGGGACATCGCGATTAACCTCGACAAAGAAAAAGAGGCTTCGGCTTTGTTGAAAATGGTGAATGCGAAAGAAAAATACGGCTTCATTTTGAAAGATGGCGCCACGCAACCAGTAAACGAGCTTGCCCAGCACAAATTTGATACGGGCATGTTTGATGACGTAAGCAAGGCGAACACAAAAAACTATTGCACGGAAATTTTTGAAATTTGCGGACTCAAATATGCAGGCGAACCCTATTTATTAGACAATCACGCCAGCAAAGGTTTTGTTTGGGACTTGGATCATAGCAAGCCAATTATCGGCCTGAATACGGGCTGCGGCGACCGTTGGACCACTCGTTTATGGAGCATTGAAAATTGGATTGATTTGGCCAAAGCCATTGCCGAAGCGGGTTATACACCTTTGTTGCTTGGCGGTTCTCAAGAGCACGATAGAAACTTGTCGATTCAAGCGGGTAGCGGCGCGATCTATTTGGGTAACTTTCCATTACAACAATTCATCAATCTGATTGACCAATGCGACCTGGTTGTTACCCAAGTCACGATGGGGATGCACCTCACCTTAGGTTTAGGCAAAAAAATCGTATTAATGAACAATATTTTTAATTCACATGAATTTGATCTTTTCAATAAGGGGGCCATTGTGCAACCACCCAAGACCTGCAAGTGTTTTTATCGCGGAAGTTGTGTGGATGGCAATAGTTGTATGGAAACCTTGAGTCCGGAGGTAGTGATGGGACATGTAGAATCCGTTTTGAACGGCCCATCAAACTGATAACTAGTCTTTTGGGGATTTTTCACCACAGATTGCAAAATTCCACGGAAGTCACTATTTTTGCAGCCCTCAATGGCGAGGTAGCTCAGGTGGTTAGAGCGCAGGATTCATAACCCTGAGGTCGGGGGTTCAATTCCCCCCTTCGCTACAACAACAGAAAAGTCAATAGCAATGGTGACTTTTTCTACATTAACAAATTTAATAGTCTTAAATTTGTTGGGATGCGCACATCCAAAAGAATTTTATACCAAAATGTGTCTACGAGTCTTAGGCAGCAAATTTTTTCACGACAATTTCGAGCGCTTCTCTTTTTTTTCAATTGCGTTGCAGTCGCAAATTCCTTTCCTGATAACGGCACAAATAGTTCTGCATGCAGCCAAAATCCAGGATCATTAAATTGTTCTTTGGACATACAAAATAAAAAAATTAACACCCCACTTTGCATGCAGTCCTCAATTTACAGGCCCTTTACCCATGTGAGCGACACCAACCAAAAGAAAAAAATCCATTTGCCCGTTTGGATCATGAACATGATTCACGACACTATGAGTTCGAAAAAACCCCGCTTTCTCATCTATCCAACCATCGGGTATTCGCCAGAAACAAAGTGGGAATTTGGATTAAGTACAATCACTGTTTTTCATTACAACAATGACACTACCCTGCGGCTGAGCGAAATCAGTGCATTTGGATATTACACCCAAGAACGACAGTTAGGGCTTTGGGTTGACCACGCCATTTATGGTAAAAACAACAATGTTCTGGCTTTGGGTAAAATGCGCTTTCAAAACTATCCGCTGTCTTATTACGGGATTGGAACTGACATTGCAAAAAAGCCATTGGCTTTGGTCGATGCAACCTATTACAACGTAAGAGAAAGATTTATTTACAGACTAAAAAATAATTTATTTGCTGGATTAGAATTCGATTACCAACAACTAACGAATCTAGAATTTAAATGGAAAAGTAGCATACAAACTCCACTCCCCTTGGGTGCATCGGGCTCACAAAATTTAGGCGTTGGATTGGGGATTATCCTTGACTCTAGACACAACATGCTGAACGTACGTGATGGATATTTAGCAGAAATTGCATATATAAATTATTCTTCTTTATTCGAAACATCCTTTCCAATGAAAACCTTATTTTTTGATGGCCGTTATTTTATCCCAACATCAAAAAAGCAAGTGTTAGCCATTCAAATAATTGGTCAATTTTCCTCTGGTGAGGTACCCTTTAATCAACTCAGCATGATGGGAGGAGAGACCATGATGAGGGGTCATTATTTAGGTCGTTACAGGGACAAAAACTACCTTGCCGCTCAAATTGAATATCGTTTTTTGCCATTCGGCTTTAGCAAGCGACTTGGTGGTGCTGTTTTTGGTTCAGTTGGGTCCGTTTCCGACAAAATACCAACCACCAATTACAAATGGTCAACTGGTGCAGGTCTGAGATATTTGTTATTTCCCAAAAAAGATATTTTTTCTCGTATCGATGTCGGTTTCAATCCTGACGGTTACGGCATCTATTTTTATGTTGGCGAAGCGTTCTAATAGCTCAAAATTGGATAAACTATGAAACTAAAATTTGCAACTGCCTTGATGGGCATATTATTTTGGTCGAGGATGCTATTTGCTCAGGATGCAGGCCTTGAAAAGTGGTTGGGCTATTGGAAAGGAACCGTTTCAGTAGGACCGATGCAAATTGGGTTATCGTTTAATGTAACCCGAGCAGAGGGCCAGTATAAATCCACATTAGACGTGCCGATGCAAGGATTAAAAGAATATGCGGTAGAATCTACTGTGGTGGAAGAGGAAACTGAATCTTTGACATGGACAATGGGGTTCGGAGCTACATTTTCCGGTCACTTGACAGACTTAACCACATTGGAGGGGGTCTGGAAACAGAACGGGCAGGAAATTCCTTGTGTGTTTTACCATAGTATTTTCGACCGCAAGCCACAAACGCCGGTTGCCCCCTTTCCTTACGAAGTAAAATTGGTGGATTTTTCACATCCTTCGGGAAAATTGAAATTCTCCGGCACGCTGACTTACCCAAAATCGCCTGATAACGCCGGAGATTGGTCCGGTGAAAAACTTATAGAGGCAGCCACCGTAAGCAGAATGGCCATGCCGTTAAAACCCATTGTTAGCGAAACAACCATCGCACCATTCCCCATCTTTCCTGCTGCGCCGGCCTTGGTGAAAGTCAATATTGACACGGCGGGTATTCACCACCAGTTCCCCGTTGTATTGTTATTGTCGGGCAGCGGTCCGCAGGACCGCGACGAAACCCTAGGCGCCCACAAGCCCTTTGCCGTTTGGGCCGACGCACTCACGCAATCAGGATTTGCCGTTTTGCGGGTTGATGATCGCGGGGTTGGAAAATCTCAAGGAGATGCCAAATTCTTGGCCAACACCACCACTGAATCTTATGTGAGCGATGCACTGGCCGCCATCAATTACTTGGGAAGTTTACCCATGATTGATACCACGCGGGTTTTTGTTATTGGCCACAGCGAAGGCGCTGCAGTAGCATTGATGTTATCGAAAAAACGACAACTTTCAGGCATTGTAACCTTGGCTGGTGCCACTAGCACCGGCATCGAAACCAGTGTTTATCAAATTCAGAACGGATGGAAAAACAACGGCTACGACTCTTTTACTTGCCATCATTTGGGCGATGCACAACGAAAGTTGATATCGCTGTCCATTGAAATGGGTGAAAACAGAAATTCCGAAAACAAGGATCTTGCACAACCAACCTCAGAAGAAAAGGACCAATTCGCATTGGCCTTCTCCAAATGGGTGAAATCCAGCGACAAAAACCTACAGAAATCCTACAAGGTTTGGAAATCAGACAACGCCAAAATCGCCAAGGTATACAGAGAGAAATCGGTTGAAACCTTCTTCGCAAGAAACTATATACCATTGGCCTTCAATGCGTGGACGCGCTATTTCTTTCAGTTTGATCCAGTACCTGATTTTCTGCAACTCAAAAATTGCGACATTTTAATGGTTCAAGGCGGGCTTGACGAGCAGGTAAACCCCATACCCACAAGACAACTCGTAAAAGCGATGGAACAAGCGGGGGTTGGTGTTACCTATGCCGAATTTCCCAATGTGAATCACATGATGCAACAGGCAAAAACCGGCAAGTTATCGGAATACTTCGATTTAGAAGAGACCCTAACTGCTAGCATTTATATCAAGGCCTGCAGTTGGCTGTTGGATCATTCGCGGTTGCGCTGATTAAAAATCAATCCGGAATCGTTCCCGGCGCATATCTGCGTAGTCCAATGGATTTGCAAAATCCTCAGCAAACTGATTTCTATTTCTCACCAAGTGAATTGCATCGTATACCGCGGCTCTAAAACTTGAGGTATCGGCAACTCCAGTTCCAGCGATGTCATAGGCAGTTCCATGGTCTGGGCTGGTACGAACGATGGGCAACCCCGCCGTTACGTTAACGCCATCCATAAATGCCAATGTCTTGAAAGGAATTAATCCTTGGTCGTGATACATTGCAATCACCGCATCGAAGTTTTTATAATTGCCACCGCCAAAAAAACTATCGGCAGAATAAGGGCCATAAACGAGTTTTCCGCGCTTGAAATGCGTTTGAATCGCCGGCACAATCAACGTCTCCTCCTCTTTGCCCAACAAACCATTGTCGCCCGCGTGAGGATTCAACCCCAAAACAGCAATGCGCGGCTTGAGGACATTGAAATCGTTTCTTAATGATTCGTATACAACTTCGATTTTCTGTTCGATTTTATCCTGGGTTAGATGTTTACCCACTTCGGTAATTGCAATATGTTCGGTTACCAAAGCAACGCGTAGATCCTCGCTAGCTAAAATCATGGCATAATTGGTTTTCCCAAATGCTTCTGCCAAATAGCCGGTATGACCTGTAAAATCTGCCGAATGGGGAGCAACAGTAGATTTATCGATGGGTGCGGTAACCAAAGCCTGTAAATGATTCACATCCGAAATGGCTTTATCTAGGGATTTTAACGCTTCCAAACCAGAAGCATCAGATGATTTCCCGATGGTTAATTCAAAAACGGCATCGCTACTAACAACCAAATTCAATTTCCCGGGTTTTGCCTCGGCCGCCGTTGAAATCAAGGTATACATAGGCTCCTGCAATTCCATATGCTTTTTCCAAGCCACGAAGGTTTTGGGGTTTGCGTATAGTACAGGTGTGCAATATTTGAAAATATTTTCATCGGAAAAAACCTTGATGATGAGCTCCATCCCAACACCTGAGGGATCTCCTTGGGTTATTCCAATTACGGGTTTAAAATTATCCATTGATCTGCTGTCTAAGAAACTCCAAAGTTAAGCGAACGCCAACACCTGTGCCACCTTTTGGGATATAATGACTTGGAGAAGTTGAAAATGCCGTTCCCGCGATGTCGATGTGAACCCATGGATACTGCGTAAAATGCCTTAAAAACATCGCTGCACTTTGAGCGCCACCCTCGCCTTTTCCTAAATTTTTGATATCCGCAATACCCCCTTTTATCTCCTCGTAATACTCTTCCCAAAGAGGCATTTCAGCCACTCTTTCAAAAACGGTATCGCCAGCTTTTTTCAATGACTTAACCACAGAATCCGGAGCCTGGGCCATCAAAGCCGATCCATAGCTTCCAAAAGCACGGGCAGCAGCACCCGTAAGCGTTGCATAATCGATAACCAACTGCGGGTCGAACTTCTTCGCGAACGACAATGCATCGCCCAGAATCAAACGACCTTCCGCATCTGTATTGAGCACCTCAACCGTGGTTCCGTCGAACATGGTTATCACATCACCCGGACATGTTGCATTTTCACCCGGTCGATTGTCGGTAGAAGGCACCAAACCAATAATCCACAGAGGCCATTTCAATTTCGCCACCGCCTCAAATACGCCAGCAACAACCGCCGCACCACCCATATCGCACTTCATCATATCCATTGAATTGGGCGTTGGCTTTAAACTCAACCCACCCGTATCAAATACAACACCTTTGCCCACGAGAACGATCGGCTGATTATTTACGGCTTTTTTAGGCTTGTATTCTAGAATAGAAAATGTTGGTGGTTCCTGACTTCCCTTATTCACCGCGAGTAATCCACCCATTTTTAGACTCTCTATTTGGGCTTCACCGAAAACTTCCACTTTAAAGCCTGCCGCATCGCCCATTTTCACAAAAGCATCAGCCAAACCTTGGGCATTAAGCGCATTCACGGGTTCATTTACCAAGTCACGGGCCGAATTTACCGCTGCAACAATAACTTTCAACTCATCCTGCCTATCCTCACCCTTACCCTTCAATGAATATTCAATTGAAGTGTCACGAGATTTTTTCTTTAAATATTTATCAAATTGATAATCAGACAATAACAAACCTTCAAAAAATGCAACTCCTTTTGCCGCATCACAATTGACATTTTTCACTACTACCTTTTCGATGTCTTTAGAGAACAACAAAAAACTCTTATTGGCGGCCTTTCTTAGCACCTCCCATTCCGAAGCATTGCTCTTGCCTTTGCTCACAACCCCAATAAAACAACCCTCAGGACCGTAATAGTGAAAGTGATTCTCAGTGGGTTTTTGTTTCCAAAATTCGGCGATATTGGCTGGTAATTTCGTAATTGCAAATGCCGAAACGTCATTGGCTAAAAAGATTTCTGCCTTCATGCTGCAAAATAACGAAATCAAAGCGGTAAACCCCACTTTATTTGCAATAATGCCCAAAGAGAAAAACACATTTGTGTTTTGTGCAGAACTGACGTTAACCGATGAGCAACTCACATTAAATTTGTAGGAATTAGCGTATGCAGAAAATCAAGGTCGGTATCTTTTTTGGTGGACAATCGCGAGAGCGAGAAGTTTCTTTTGCGGGCGGTAGAACAGTCTACGATAACCTGAACAAAGAACTATTTGAAGCCATTCCCATTTTTGTTGACTCATTCGGAAACTTTTGTCTTCTGAATTGGGAACACGTTTACAAAGGTAGTATTCGCGATTTTTATCCACCTACATTTTTACACTTAGAATCACAAAGAATCAATTGCTTACCGGAGTTGCCGCACGGCTTCCAGGTGTATGCCGAGAGCTTGGAAAATTTGGAGAATAACAGAATCGATCAACTCAACCTCTTAAAAGAAATTGGGAATCCGATTGAAGCGCATGAATTTTCAACCTACTTTGATTTCGCTTTCCTTGCATTGCATGGCACCCATGGTGAAGACGGAAGTATTCAAGGGCTATTGGAATGGTATGGAATCCCCTACTCGGGTTCTGGCATTTTACCGTCGGCGCTTGGAATAAACAAAGCAGTTCAAAAAGACTTCCAAACTACCGCAGGCCTTTATGTCAACGAATTTAATACGTTAGAAAAGAAATCATGGTTCCGCGCAGCAGAAAACGAAAGAAAATCGTTGTTTGTGCAATTCAACATCGAATTTGGAGATAAGTTCGTAATTAAGCCCGCACACCAAGGCTCCTCTTTGGGTGTCAGCCTATTAAAACATGCCGATTTCGATGCTTTTTGCAATGCCATTAACCTAGCTTTTTTCCATTTGTCGTTGCATCAAAAGGAATGGCACAATATGGATTCCGATGCCCAAATTATTTACATCAAACAACTCACCGACCTGCGCAGCGGATTGGGATTGCCGCTTATCGCCGATGGCCAAACTTTCCATTTGCCAGACGCTTTGATGGAGTACATCGAAAATCAGCTTCAAACAAAGGAGCGCATCGAATTACAATCGATCGATAGTGAATCAATTGTGCTCATCGAATCATTGATTGAAGGCAAAGAATTTAGTTGCATCGTAGTAGCTGATGCGGCAGGCATTCCCTTTGCTTTACCGCCAACGGAAATTAGAAAAAATAGCGACCTATTTGATTATCGCAGTAAATATTTACCCGGCTTAAGCAACAAGGTGACCCCGATCGAAGTATCGGCCGAGCTCATTGAGGACATCCGGCTCTCTTGCTGTCAGCTTTATGACCATTTGGGGTTTGAGGTGTATGCGAGAATTGATGGTTTCATCGATGATAGTGGGGAAATTTTCTTAAATGATCCCAATACTACCAGTGGAATGATGCCGTCATCGTTCTTTTTTCATCAAGCAGCAGAAATCGGGTTGAGTCCAAGTGCTTTTTTGACCTTAATTTATTTCAATTCCTTAAGGGCTAGAATTCAAAGCCACCCCAAAGGACAGAAATTCGAAAGTCTATTGCATCGGAGTCAGGAATTGTTAGATAACAGCCATGGATCATCGGCTATCAAAAAGAAAATTGCCGTGGTGATGGGCGGATATAGTTTTGAACGACATATATCGATGGAGAGCGGGCGTAACATTTACGAAAAATTGAGCAGCAGTGAAGAATTCGAGCCGATTCCATTGTTTTTAGCGGGCGATATTCATTCTTATAGATTATTTCATTTGCCGATCAACATGATGTTGAAGGACAATGCGGATGACATCCGAGACAAGATTTTACA
>CAMBTR010000032.1 GCA_945870885.1 Chryseobacterium gleum
TTTTATGCCGGTGTGAATACCATCGGAAAGGATTTGATGGGTTTTGAAGTAAGCCCCAATCCTGTAGAGGCCAATTCTAAAATTGTAATTCATTCTGCCATCACCGATGAGGAAGTAAGAGTAGTACTTCTAGATTTGCAGGGCAGAAAAGTTGCAAATATTTTTTCAGGTAAAATCTTAGAATCGAACACAACACTTTATATGTCTGATTTGTTATTACCAAGCTCTGGATTGTATGTCATTAGCATGGAGTCGAGCAAGGGTAGCATTCAGAAACCAGTCATTTTCGGAAAATAATACATGTTAATCAAGAACTTAGTAATCGTTGAGTCACCTGCCAAAGCCAAAACCATCGAGAAGTATCTCGGGGAGGGCTTTATTGTAAAATCTAGCATGGGTCACATCCGTGATTTGTCGTCCGGCGATTCCGCCATCGATGTCAAAAATGGATTTTTGCCCAAGTATGAGGTGCCAGATGAAAAGAAAAAATTGGTTGCCGAGTTAAAAAAATATGCCAAAGACGCCGAAACGGTTTGGTTGGCATCGGACGAAGACAGAGAAGGAGAAGCCATTAGTTGGCATTTATTTGAGGTATTGGGTCTTAAAGAGGAAAATACCAAACGTATTGTTTTCAATGAAATCACCAAAACGGCGATTTTACATGCGATCGAGAATCCTAGAACCATCGACAAGTGCTTGGTAGATGCGCAACAGGCCCGACGTGTGTTGGATCGATTGGTGGGTTTTGAATTATCGCCGATCTTGTGGCGTAAAGTGCAGCCCAAATTGTCGGCTGGACGTGTACAGTCGGTGGCGGTTAAATTGGTGGTTGAACGTGAACGTGAAATCAATGAATTTGATGCCAAATCAGAATTTAAAGTCATTGGCGAGTTTAAAACGCAGGAAGGCAAGATTCTTACTGCAGAAAATACCCAAAAGCCGAAGAATGCAGACACTGCAAAGGCTTTTTTGACATCGTTGATTGGTGAAACATTCGCTGTGACAGGTTTAGAGGTGAAGCCCACTTTTAGAAACCCGTCACCACCATTTACAACATCTACTCTACAACAGGAAGCCTCAAGAAAATTGGGCTATGATGTTACCACAACCATGAGAATCGCACAGAAACTCTACGAACATGGTCACATTACATATATGCGTACCGATTCTGTGAATTTGAGCAAAATGGCTATGGCCGCTGCCAAATCAGAAATCGAAACTACGTTTGGTGAAAAGTATTCTCAGGTTAGAAATTATACCACAAAGAATGAATCGGCTCAGGAAGCGCACGAAGCAATTCGTCCTACCAGTTTTGCTGTGCAATTTGCAGGAGATGATAACCGCGAGAAAAAACTATACAGCCTGATCTGGAAACGTGCAATCGCTTCTCAAATGTCGAAAGCAGAGATGGAAAAAACTGTCATTACCATCGAAGACAATAGTAAAAAGTCGAAGTTTCAAGCGGAAGGTGAAGTGATTCGATTTGATGGTTTTTTGAAAGTTTATATGGAAAGCAAAGACGATGAAGAGGAAGATGGTGAACAGGATGGTCTATTGCCAGCAGTAAATGTGGGTGAGGGGGTTGAATTGAAGAAAATTAGGGCTCAAGAGCGTTTTGCTCGTCCTGCGCCTAGGTATTCAGAAGCATCGTTGGTGAAGAAATTGGAGGAACTCGGAATAGGACGTCCTTCCACATATGCACCAACCATTACGACCATTCAAAAACGTCAGTATGTTTCCACCGAAACTCGGGAAGGCAAGCAGCGCAAAATTGGAGAAGTGACATTGATCGGTGCGGATATTACGGAAGAAGTTAAGGTTGAAAATTTCGGTGCGGAAAAGAATAAATTGTTCCCCTCAGACATGGGTATGTTGGTAACCGATTTCTTGTCGGCCAACTTTGATGCCATCATGGATTACGGATTTACTGCATCGGTTGAAAAGCAATTTGATGAAATTGCCAATGGAAATCAAGCGTGGCAGGATATGTTGACCGGTTTCTATGGTCCTTTTCATGCCGCAGTTGATACAACGATGGAATCGGCGGAGAGAGTGACAGGAGAGAGAATTCTTGGTGTTCACCCCGTGAATGGCCGACAGATGAGTGTCCGCATGGGAAAGTTTGGTCCATTTGTTCAAATTGGAGTAAAAGACGATGAGGAGAAATTGATTTACGCGAGTTTACAGCAAGGTCAATCCATTGAAACTGTTACCATTGAAAACGCGTTGAAATTGTTCGAACTACCGCGTGAAGTAATGGTTTATGAAGGCGAGGCAGTGATAGCGGGCATTGGTAGATTTGGTCCATATTTAAAGCGCGGTGAGAAGTATTTTAACGTAGAAAAAGGGACAGATTTAACAGAAATGACAGTTGAGGAATGCGAAGCAATTCTGAAAGAGGCTTTATCCGGTACTCAGTTCCCATTGCATATCACAGATTATAATGGCGTTGCTTTGGAAGTGAATAAAGGTCGTTTCGGGCCCTATATCAAATACCAAGGTCAATTTATATCTATCCCCAAAGGCCAAGCCCCAGAAACAGTAACTGCGGAACAAGCCGTTGCTTTGGTTGAAGCAAAAATGGCCGGGGCTGCAGCTGCAATTTTGAAGACATTTACGGAAGATGCAAATATCCAGATTTTGAACGGTAGGTATGGTCCATACATCAAAAGTGGAAAGGATAATGTTCCGATACCGAAAGATAAAATATGGGATTCTTTGGTTTACGCAGATATTGAGGTTTTGGTGAAAGGTTTTGTAAAAAAGCCTAAAGCCGCAGGATTCAAGTCGAAGAAAAAGTAAGCGTCGCCTTTTGCGATTACAAAAATTATATTGGTACGATTCTCATGATTGATCCTTCAACACTTAGGGCAATGGTTCAGTTACTGGATGATCCTGATTTGGATGTTTCCATGGCGGTGGAGAGTCGTTTGATACAAGAAGGCGAGTCGGTCATCGATGAATTAGAAGCACTCTGGTTGAATAATGAATTCCCAGAGGCCTCCAGATACATAGAACTGGTTGTTAATAAGATACAAAAGCGCCTTCTCCATCAGCGTTTCACCAGTTGGTTCGAGCAAGAGCAGCCCGATTTGATTGAAGGTTGGGTCTTGGTCACACAGTTGCAGTATCCGGGCATAAAATTGGTGGATGTGAAGCGACAGTTGAATGATATCAAATTGGATGCTTGGTTGTTGATGGGAAATGTTGAAAATGATTTAGATCGCATTCAGATATTGAATCATGTTTTTTTTGAACAGTATGGTTTTCATGGCGATACAAGCCAATATCACTATCCCGATAATTCTTTTATTAATCGAGTATTGGAACGAAAAACAGGCAATCCCATTAGTTTGTCGGCCATCTACTTGTCCGTGGCTCAACATTTAGGGCTTCCAGTGTTTGGAGTCAATCTGCCTCAACATTTTGTAGTGGGATTGTGTAAAATTGGCGAAGCCTATGCAGGCGTGAAAAATATTAAATTAGTCCCTCTGGATGAAGTTGAAAAAGTTATCTTCTATATCAATCCTTACAGCAAAGGACAAATCTTCACCAAAGAAAATGTCGATAGTTTTTTAAAAGTAGTAAATGTGACGCCCATACGTCAATTTTATATGCCCTGTTCAGTCCAGGATATTATCAAAAGAATGCTCCGAAATTTGCATTATTCCTTCGGTGAAGCCCAAGATAAATCGAAGCTCGGTGAGGTTGCTGATTTGATGCGAATTTGCGGAATGACAGATGAAATTTCGTCGGATTCAGGCGAGAAAGACGACAATTCTTAGCTCATTTTTGTTTATTACGGATTGGTGTTTGGCGGTGAAATGAAAAAACACGATTTTTGCACTCAATTCTTATGGCAGAAAAACCCATTGTAATGCCCAAAATGGGCGAAAGCATCGCGGAAGCGACAATTATTCGTTGGTTAAAGAACGAGGGAGAGCGTGTTGAAAAAGACGAGCCCATTGTTGAAATTGCTACCGATAAGGTTGATAGTGAGATCCCTAGCACAGAAGCGGGGATTTTAGTAAAGCAATTATATCAAGATGGCGATGTAGTTAAAGTAGGGGAGCCTGTTGCAATGATTAATACAGAGGGTGGAGCATCAGCTTCAACGCCTGTAGCGACATCAGTAACTGCTACAACGGCCTCAACGGCTTTAGAAACATCAATTCCAGTGGAAGCAGCGGTTGCTGCCATCGAAAAACAAATTGAATCTGCTCAGCCCCTCGCTGAGCCAATGTCAAATGATGGCGGAAGTCGTTTTTATTCGCCATTGGTTCTCAATATTGCAAGGGCGGAAGGCATTTCGATGTCTCAGTTGGAGTCTTTGCCAGGAACAGGAAAAGAGGGTAGAGTAACCAAAGCGGATATTTTGGATTTTGTTGCCAATCGTGGTAATGGGTCAGTAAATGCGCCTGCATCTGCTCTAGCGGTTGCGACCTCTAACGCGTCAGTAATTTCAACCCAAACACCAGCCAAAGTGGAAGTGAAATCTAGCATTTCATTGAACCCAGGTGATGAAATCATCGAAATGGATCGCGTGAGAAAGATGATTGCCGATCACATGGTGATGAGCAAGCATACTTCACCCCACGTTACAAGTTTTGTTGAGGCTGATGTTACGAACTTGGTGAACTGGAGAAATCGTGTGAAGGATAGTTTCAAGAAAAGAGAAGGTGAGAACATTACGTTTACACCCATTTTCATTGAAGCGGTAGCCAAAGCAATCAAGGATTTTCCATTGATCAACGTGAGTGTGGATGGAAGTACAATCATCAAAAAGAAAAACATCAACATTGGAATGGCAGTGGCTCAGCAGAATGGCAACTTGATTGTTCCGGTGATTAAGAATGCGGATAGCATGAATTTGTTGGGATTAACGCGCATCGTGAATGACTTGGCGGGAAGAGCTCGTATTGGTAAGTTGGTTCCTGATGAAATTCAAGGGGGTACTTATACACTTACAAACGTGGGAAGCTTTGGAAACGTGTTGGGTACACCTGTGATCAACCAACCCCAAGTGGCTATCATGGCCGTGGGTGCGATTCGCAAGAAACCAGCCGTTTTAGAAACCGAATTTGGTGATGTGATTGCGATCCGACATATGATGTACCTTTCTCATAGTTACGATCACCGTGTGGTGGACGGCGCGTTGGGTGGCATGTTTGTTCGCAGAGTTGCCGATTATTTGGAGCAGTGGGATGTAAATCGCGAGATTTAAATCCAACAATGTTTTTCCTTTTCCTTGGGGGCTTTATCTTTGATTTCCTTGGAGCGTAAAATTTCACAGTTTGCCAAATATATGAGCCTCTGTTTTGCAGGGTTTGCGATATTTTGCCTCGTGGATTTGTATTTATCGCCAGTAAGCGAGATTCAGTATGTCCTTGCCCATGAAAGTGAGACAGGGGTTAGGGGAAAATCGGGTAGTAAATATGCCACTTACTTGTATCGCGATAATTATTTGCATACGATAAACTTCTGTGCCCATCAGCCGTATCGATTACGAGCTAAGGAATTTGATACTTTGCTGGTTTATGAAAGTGTTGACAATCGGACCGCGGAAGCCGAAGCTGTTCTGTTGGATCACAAATCTGAACGGAGCAAAAAAAACGAACCCATTAAATCAATGTTCACCTCTGAAGATTTGGTCGTGGAAAAAGTCCCGGTGGAACTGAAGTCGTTTTATGCACTGGAAGATGGGGATTCTATAAGGTTGTTTTTTAGTCCTTGGCGACACAAATTGGTTGAATATCTAACACTTGAAATCCAAGGTTGGAAATCGATTTCGTTTGATGAATTAAAGCAAAATGAGGTTGTGCACGATGACTTAAAACAATGGAATCTCACCACTTTGGTATTTGGTTATATCATTTTAGCCCTAACATCACTCACTTGGATCATAAAGCCATTTGAGTATTCCGTTGGGATATTTGTCTTTAATGTGATTATTTCAGCTTTGCTTAATTGGATTTACTGATGAAAATTTTGGTTATATCGGACAATCATGGCTACGTAGATGAAGGGATTTTGCATCATGCGGCATGGGCAGATGAGGTTTGGCACGCCGGAGATTGGCTAAATACTGCGATGCATGAGGCAATTGCAAAGCTCGGAAAGCCGATTATTGGTGTGCATGGCAACATTGATGGGATGGATGTGAAAGTGGAATATCCTGATATTCAATTGTTTGATCGGGAAGGGTTTAGGATTTTGATGATACACATTGGTGGCAAGCCTGGAAGGTATCCGGCGAACGTAAAAGACATCATTAATAAAACCAAACCCGATATCTATGTCTGCGGGCACTCGCATATGCTTCAAGTGCAAAGAGATCCTAAGTATAATAATCTACTTTTTTTGAATCCTGGGGCTTGCGGTGTACACGGATTTCATAAAGTTAGGACCGCTATTCGCTTCCAATTGGAGCCGCAAAAGATCCATTCCATGGAAGTTGTGGAATGGCCTAAAAATATTGTCAAATAATATTGGAATCATTAGAAATTAATGATAATTTCGCATCCCGTTCTGAAAAATAATATGCCCAGGTGGCGGAATTGGTAGACGCGCTGGTCTCAAACACCTGTGGGTTCACCCCCGTACCGGTTCGACTCCGGTCCTGGGCACCAAATTGTGAAAAACAATCAACATTTTCAGATCAAAACCATCGACGGCCAAATGGCCGTCGATTTGTTTTTGCCGCCATCCAAAGGGCCATGCCCCGTATTGGTCTACTGCCACGGCTTCAAAGGATTTAAGCAATGGGGCCATGTCCCTCACCTACATGAGTATTTTGCCACTGGTGAATATGCTGTCATTACCTTTAATCATTCACACAATGGTGTTATCGGTGATGCCGACCGGTTTGATGCACTAGATTTGTTTGCCGTGAATACGGTGAGTAAAGAACTAAACGACCTCGAATCGCTGGGCAAATGGATTAGAGAAAATGGGAAAGCATTGGGGCTCGACATCGAAAGGGTTTCATGGTTAGGCCACTCTCGTGGTGGTGCCAATGTGATTCTATTCGCCAGCCGCTTTCAAGATTACGTGGAGAAAGTCATCGCTTGGTCGCCCATTCCATCGTACCAATGGTTGTTTGAATCGTTTAACCCAGAAATTTGGAAGAAAAATCGTACCGTATACACCACAAACGCACGCACACATCAAGAAATGCCGCTGGATTACAGCATCTGGGAGAATTTGATGGCGCATGATGATGAATTTGATGTATTAGAGGCTGCGAGAGGACTTGGTAGGCCTTTGCTTATAGTTCATGGTGAAGCCGATGAAGCCGTTCCTTGTTCCTTTTCTGAGCCTATCTACGATGCTTGTATTCACAGTATCAGAATGACAGTCCCCAAGGCCGATCATACTTTTGGAATGAAACATCCGTGCACGGGAATTCAAGATTTCACCCAAGAATTGTGGTACGCGCTCGACAATACGTTGAGCTTTTTGGAAGAAATTTAAGAATTATGGCTGAAAAGCCGCTCGCTGAAGTCGGTCATTGATCGCACGGCCGAGTCCTTCGTTTGGCGCCCACTCAAAATATGCGATTTTTTGGTTGTCATTATCTAGTCTGCGCAAAATAGAAAATAGCTTCGATGCTGCTTGATTGGTGTCGCCGCTGTCCGACAAATAGTAATCAGAACCCCGTTGATCCTCTTGTTTAGAAAAATAAATGATCGAAACGCTAGGGTCAATATCCGCGACCTGCATCGAACTTAAAGCAATGAGCTTGCATCGCGGGCTATAATGTTGATCTAGCTGACCTGGGGCCTGAGGATTGCTATTTTGGTTTAAGTGTTCCAATACGGGAACTCCCAAAACATCCGAAATTCTCTCCAGGGATAATCCACCCAATCGAAGGACCTTCGGCGCACCGTTTTCAATGGCGATAATGGTACTCTCAATGCCTACGGAACAGTCGCCATCGTCGAGGATATAATCTATGCGATCACCCAATTGATCAGCCACATGCTGCGCATTTGTGGGGCTGACGTAACCAAATGGGTTGGCACTGGGTGCGGCGAGAGGAAAGGGGAGTGTGCTCAGTAATTCAAGTGTTAACCTGTTGTTTGGCATTCTAATACCAACCGTAGGCTGTCCCGATGTTGTAAGGTCGGGGACGTGGCTCGCCTTGGGTAAAATAAGTGTTAGTGGACCAGGCCAAAAGGCATGTGCCAATTTATCTGCTATTTCGGGCCAATCAGTGGAAAGAGATTGCGCTTGCTCAATAGAAGCAACATGCAGAATGAGCGGATCAAATGTAGGTCGGTTCTTCGCCGAAAAAATTCCCGCAACCGCTGTTTCATCCAGTCCATTGGCAGCCAGTCCGTAAACCGTTTCGGTGGGAATGGCTACCAATTTTCCTTCGATGAGCAGTTTTTTGGCAAGTATTAGGTCTGTGCCGCGATGCTGCATCGTTTAGAAAAATTAATTAACGCCGTTTGAGGCTGTACTTCTCAATTTTATTGTACAAATGGCTTCGCTGAATGTCGATTTCTTGTGCGGTTTTGGCGACGTTCCATCCGTTTTGAACCAATTTTCTTTCGATAAAGACTTTTTCGGCCCAATCTCTGAAATCTTGAAGAGTTTTATAATCGTCGACCACGCCAAATGGATCCGCGCCGCGCTGTGCTGGGTTTGAGAACATGTAAACGTCTTCACCCGAAATTTTATCGCCACAAAGAATCACCAAGCGTTCAACTACGTTGCGCAGTTCACGAATATTTCCTGTCCAATTGACATCCTGCAGGGCTTGATAACCATCGGGAGTAAATCCTTTTAAAGGAATGCTATTCTCGTCGCAAATGTCTTTTAAGAAATTGTTGGCAATCAGCGGAATGTCTTCCACACGCTCATTGAGTGTAGGAACATGAATCAGGATTACGCTCAGTCTATGGTAAAGATCCATTCTAAAATTTCCTTTTTCAATTTCCTCGAGCAAGTTTTTATTGGTAGCGGCTACGATGCGCACGTCCACCTTGATTTCTTTATCGCCGCCAACCCTTGTAATTTTGCCTTCCTGAATCGCTCTCAGCACTTTTGCTTGGGCGGAAAGACTCATATCGCCAATTTCATCTAAGAAAAGGGTTCCGCCGTGGGCTTGTTCAAATTTACCGATGCGTTGTTTGATGGCGGAAGTGAAACTGCCTTTTTCGTGGCCAAACAATTCACTTTCAATCAATTCAGACGGGATGGATGCACAATTTACTTCTACCAGAGCCATATTGCCACGATTGCTTTTTTCATGCAACCAACGAGCGACCAATTCTTTGCCTGTTCCATTTTCGCCGGTAATGAGGACGCGGGCTTCGGTAGGGGCTACTTTTTCAATTGTTTCTTTGATCTTTCCGATGGCGGGAGTTTCGCCGATGATATCGAAAGTCTTGGAAACTTTTCTTTTGAGAAACTTGGTTTCGGTAACGAGATTGTTTTTATCGATGGCGTTGCGAATGGAAATCAACAACCGATTCAAATCTGGTGGTTTGGTAATGAAGTCGTATGCACCTTTTTTGGTTGCGTCTATAGCCATTTCTACATTTCCATGACCTGAAATCATGATAAACGGAAGGTCAGGTCGCAAGGCTTGGGCTCTGTCTAGGAGCTCCATGCCGTCTATGCCTGGCATTTTGACATCGCACAGAACGACATCGTATTCATTCTTTTGTATGAGGAGCAGACCTTTGTTGCCATCATCGGCAGTGGTAACGGTGTAATTCTCGTATTCTAGAATTTCTTTGAGGGTTTCACGGATCGGCGCTTCATCGTCGATGACCAATATTTCAGCCATAATAAGTGTATAGATTAGGATACAATGATACAAAGAGAGAGCAGGAGAACAAGGTCGACTTTTCCACTACTTATACTCTTTTTGATGTGATTTTCCGCGTGTAAGAAATATGGTAATGGACCCTGTTGATTTCAAACGATAAGAGATGCGACGAATAGAGTGGACACAAGGTTGCCTGAATTGTCATTATTTGAGAAAATGTTTGGCAATGTGGGGATTTTACATGATTTTTGTTTTTAAGAGATACTCCAAAATAGGTATGAATAAACATTTACTGGGAAGATGGGTGGCTTTGATTGCTTTGGTTGCGCCTTTGGCGTTAACTGCGCAGACAGATCCGCTTTTCACGCATTTCACATTTAACAAGTTGTTTTATAACCCAGCTTACGCAGGGGCGTCGGGTCAATTTTGTTTAAATGCAATTAACCACCAGCAGTGGTTAGGTTATGACGATGAGTCTCCATTTCTCAAACCGCAAGACAATCAATTTGGCATTGAGAATAAATTGGATGCGGCGCGCAAAAATATTGCACCGGTTACGCGTGGATTGGGATTCTCTGCACCAATTATGGTAAAAGGAAACAATATGGGAGGCGCTTTTTTCTCGTTGGTTACGGATCAAATTGGATACGAGACGGCAACTTACATGAAGGGGGGCGGTTCTTTTGCTTATACAATGAGTGATGGATCAAATATTCGTTTGGGGGTTGACATAACCAATTTGACCAAAACTTTGGATGCAGCGAAACTGAGATATCATGATCCAAATGATCCAATGATTCCAACAGGAAGTCCCTCGGATCAACATACTACGTTTGGAGCGGGCTTATACTATTCAAATCCAAACATTGAAGATGGCGCATATTTGGGTGTTTCTTCAACGCATTTAAATCCTCAGACTTTTAGTTACGGTCCTTCCGGAACGATAAATGTGACAACGAACCGACACCTATATATAGTAGGGGGATACAAAAAGAATAATTTCATGGGTAACCCATCATTGACGTTGGATCCTGCTTTCTTGATAAAAACTGCGATGAGCGTAGGGGGATTGGTTAAGCCTCAGTTGGATGTACAGGGATTGGTTACTTGGAACGGTTTGTTTGCTGGGGGTGCTAATATTCGTGTCTATGGTTTAGGTGCGGAATCAGTTTCCTTAATCTTGGGTTATTATCCTCCCTTGTTGGGCAATGGTCCAATGAGCGATCAAAAACTTCGCGTTGGCTATTCTTACGACCTAACGGTGAATAACATTTTGAGGAATTCTGGGGGTTCGCACGAACTTCAAGTGAATTACTGCTTTATGTTTACGGTTCCTGAAAGGCCAGTTCGCGTATTCCGTCACCCACGTTATATGGAACGTTCTCCTGAATGGGATTAATCAAAAAAATATTTATCCACATAAAATAAACATTCGATTTTGTCGTTTCATAGATACCGAAAATAAATAAAATGTTGATTTATTCAAATAGAACTTTATTTTTGCAATCTTAGAAACAATACGCAATATCAAAACTGCATAATGAAAAATACAGTGATGAGTCTCTTCACAAACAACGAGTTCGCTAAGAAAGCTTTGAATTTCTTGGGCAATCGAACCTTACGCAGGGCTGCGATCGTAGCTTCTGTAATGGTCTATTCATGCGGACCAGCCGATACCGGTGATTTGACCGGTGTTTTAGGCAGACGACCTTGGTTTCACCCTCAGCCTCCGGGAATGGTGTACGTTAAATCAGGAACTTTTCATACAGGGCAAGGAGGGCAGGATGTATTCAATTCCTACTTGGAGCCTAACAAACAGATGACCATAACTGGTTTCTGGATGGACGAAACAGAGATCACAAACAATGAATACCGTCAGTTTGTGAATTATGTAATCGATTCATTGGCTAGAATCATGTGTGATGATGATGAATATTACTTCCCAGAAGATGAGGAGGGCAATCGTTTGATTAACCCTTATCGCGAAGTGGATTGGTTGAAGCACAAGGAGGAATTGGCTGACATGTGGTATCAAGGAGATGAGCGTTTCCAAGGGAAGCATCAAATCGATACTCGTAAGTTGATTTACCATTTCATGTGGACGGATTTTGATGCGGCTGCGAACCAGGATCGCGACAAATACAATCCAATGGATCGTGGTAAATTCATGCGCACAGAGGATGTTTTGGTTTACCCAGATACATTGTGTTGGGTACGTGATTTCACCTATTCATACAATGAGCCAATGGCACAGGTGTATTTTCACCACCCAAAATATGACGAATATCCAGTTGTCGGTGTTTCTTGGCATCAAGCCTATGCTTTCTGTCGTTGGAGAACTGATCGCAAGACCGCTTATTGGGAAATGAATGGATATCTGCCAAATACACATGATTTCCGTTTGCCAACTGAATATGAGTGGGAGTATGCTGCTCGTGGCGGTCGTATCGGAAATAAATATCCATGGGGCGGACCTTATGCTAGAAATAGCAAGGGTTGTATGTTAGCTAACTTTAAGCCTTTGCGTGGTAACTATGGTGTTGACGGTGGTGTTTATCCCGTTCGTGTCGACAGTTATTTCCCTAATGACTTTGGTTTGTATAACATGTCGGGTAACGTTTCTGAATGGACACGTACTTCATGGGATGAGGCGAACAATGCTTTTGCTCATGATTTGAATGGTGAGTCATACAAATTCATCAAAGAGAGAGGCAAAGAAGGCACGCGTCAGGTAAAAGATATTCCGATCAACGAGAAGCGCAAGGTGATTCGCGGTGGATCTTGGAAGGACGTCGCTTACTTCATCGAAAATGGAGCTAGAACTTACGAATACCAGGACACTAGTAAGTCTTATGTAGGTTTCCGTTGTGTTCAAACATACATTGGTCGTTCAAACACCGACCGTAAATAAGTTTAGAATAAATTCAAATTTGATTCGTTAAACATTCAACTAACTATAACAAAAATAAATATGAGCAACAAGAGTTTCTTTGAGACAAAAAAGTTTAAAACTACTATGAACTTCGTTTATGGTATGGGTGCTGCGGTAGTAATCGTGGGAGCATTGTTCAAAATTTTGCACTTAAAAGGTGCAGATCTTATGTTGTCGGTGGGTCTATTGACAGAAGCCGGGATTTTCGTAATTTCTTCTTTCGAACCTGTGCATATGGATCCAGATTGGTCATTAGTATACCCTGAATTGGCTGGTGGTGACCCAACTGAAACTAAAAAGAAATCAAGTGGAACTCTTACTCAACAATTAGATAACATGTTGGCTCAAGCTAAAATTGGCCCAGAATTGATCGAAAGTTTGGGAAATGGTTTGTCTTCATTGAGCAATAACGTAAAAGATATGGGTACTTTGTCGAATGCAGCAGTTGCAACGAATGAGTATGCTGAGAATGCTTCAAAAGCGGCTAAGAATTTGAATGCAATTGCTGATAGTTCTGCAATGGTATCTGATTCAATGGGTAATTTTTCTGCAGGTTTGCAGGGTGCTTTAACAAACATCAATTCAACTGAAGCAGCTACTGCTGAGTTTGCTGGTGAGTTGTCTAAGTTGAATCGCAATTTGAGCAATTTGAATTCAATTTACGGTAATATGTTGAGCGCTATGGGCGCTAGCAAAGCCTAATCCATTTATCTAACCCAATTTAAAAAGGAGATATAGATAATGGCAGGTGGTAAAGTATCCGCACGTCAGAAGATGATCAACATGATGTACCTCGTGTTGACAGCGCTTTTGGCACTTAACGTATCTAAAGAAATCATCAAGGCGTTTAACTTGATTGAAAACTCTTTGGATAATTCTACAAAAAACATCGTTCAAAAGAACACAGCTGTTTTAGGTTCATTGGTAAAAACTGCCTCTGAAAACAAGGCCGCTGCTGCAGCAGTTTCATATTGTAATCAAGTACAAGTCATTAGTAAGACTTTGATTGTTCGTTTGAATGGTATCAAAAATGAATTGTTACTTCGTTCTGGTGACCAAAAAGATCCTAAAATGGGTCGTAAGCAAGAGCCTGAAGCCCTGTTGGTTAAAGGTGGAGTTGCGGAATTGGCACAAGGAGATAACATGGAACTTCATGGTCACTACTTCATGGTAGATGAGGATGGTAAAAATGGTACTGAACTTCAAGATGCAATCAACAAGACTCGTATTGAGATGTTGAATGTCATGAAGAAGGCTTCCGTTGATCCAATTTTGGCTGCATCTCCTGAAACTAAGAAAATGTTGTTGGATCGTATGAAGGCAATCGAAGAGAAAACCTCTTTGTATGCAAACAATACTACCAATTCTAGCGGAACAGAGCAGACTTGGGTATCAATGTATTTAGAGCATTCTCCATTGGCTGGTGTATTTGCCATGTTGAGTAAGGTAGAAAACGATTCACGTTCTATGGAAGCAGAAGTTATGCAAGCCTTGGCGGAGTCAGTGAATGCTGCGGATTACAAATTCGATAAATTAATTCCTGTTGTTTCTTCAGCTACTTCAGCGGTGTTGACAAACCAAACTTATGAAGCTAACATTTTGTTAGCTGCTTACAATTCCAAGGCTCAAATGATTGTGACTGTTAACGGTCGCCCCATTGAAGTAGTTGACGGAGTTGGAAAATACAAAGTAACTAGTGCATCTCCTGGTACTCAGAAATACAAAGTAGGTATTCAGGTTCCTAAGCCTAATGGTGGTGGGTCGGACAATTACGAAACTGAAGCTGAATATAGTGTATTTGCTCCCCAAGCAGCGATTTCTGCAGATGAGTTGAATGTATTGTACGTAGGTTTGCCCAACCCTATTTCTGTATCTGTGGGTGGTGTAGATCCTAAAAATGTAACTGTATCTGTTGTGGGTGGTGGTGTGAATCTTCGCTCTGCTAAACCCGGTCAGTTCAACGCTTTGGTTCCTATACGTAATGGTAACGAATGTTTGATCAAAGTAACTGCAAAGTTGCCTGACGGGCGTACCGTTTCTATGGGAGATAAGAAATTCAAGATCCGTAACGTTCCTCGTCCAGTATTCAAGGCGGGTAGTGTTGGATTTAGCGGACCAATTTCTTTATCTGCATTGAAAGTGCAAGCGAATGCGGTTGCTGCTTTGGATAACTTCGTTTACGATGGTGTGAAATATGAAGTGTTGTCATATCGTTTTACATGTATCGGACGTCGTACCAATGGGCCCAAAATCATGACGGCTAACGGCGCATCTTTGTCACCGATTTCAACATTCTTGAAAATGTTAGGACCTGGTGATTTGATTCAGTTTGACCAAATTAAAGTAATCGGACCAGACAAAACCCCGAAATTCTTGGATAACGTGGGTGGCGCAGTTCAATAATAGAAACAAATATGAAACGCATTTTATTCACACTCGCATTATTCACGGCAGCCGGCTTGCAAGCGCAAGACTGGGGTGGCGGTTGGGGTTCTACACCAGAACCTGCAGCTAAAGGTGGTAAAACATCACCATCAGCACCAGCACCTTCGGAAGCAACTGGTGAGCCCAAAAAGGATGTTGAAATTGTGATTCCTACAATTGGAACACACTACGATGACCCTACGGTCCCTCATTATGAGCCTGAATACGTGAATCAGGATACCAATATTCGCAACTTGCAAGGTATTGTTATGCCCCGTCCATATTTGCGCAATGCGGATGTTAAATACCGCAAGCGTGTTTGGCGTGTGATTGATTTGCGTCAAAAGATGAATCGTTCTTGGACATGGCCTAAGAATCCTATTTCTCAAGTGTTTTGGGAATTTGGAACCAAAGGCTTATTGCGTGCTTATGCTACTGATTCTTTTAATCGTATCATGACACCAGAGGATATCATTCGTTCTACTTCAGAAATCATTACAACTTCAAAGCAACGTCCTGGATCTGATGACCCCACGGATTTGGTTGATACTTCTTTCCCTGAATACTTTAGCTGGGATTTGATCCAGAAGTTTGAAATCATGGAAGATTGGGTTTTTGATTATAAGCATGGTGAATTGAAGCCGATTATCATTGGTATTGCTCCAATTCAGCCTAAAATGATCATGGGTCAGTCTTATGATGTGAAACCTTTTTGGTTGAAAATGGATGATTGTCGTCCTACTTTGGCCAAAGCAGAAGTATTCAATAGATACAATGATGCAATGCGTTTGAATTGGGACCAGCATATTAACCACCACCGTTTGTTCGATAGTTATATCGTAAAAACGTCTGAGTGGGATGATAGATACATCACTCAAAAGGCTGAGTTTAAGCAAGATGGTTTGGCTTCATTGCTTCGTGCGGAAGAAATCAAAAACGACTTGTTCATCTTTGAGCATGATTTGTGGGAGTATTAATCTTACATAATTGATATTTTAAAAAAACCCGAAGGAAACTTCGGGTTTTTTTTGCCTTCTCAAAAAGGCTTCTCATTTCAATTTATTCAGAGCATTCCTTTGATTTTTCTATAATATTGCGTATTTTTGCCGTTCGTTTTAGTAACGATGTTCGATAAAGCGGAAGATCTAATCATTGAGTTTGTCAAATTAAAAGATGGCAAACACTCGTTGAACTTCCGAGTTAACGAAGCGTTCTTTGAAGAATTGGGGAGTGCTGAGGTACATAAAGCCGATGTGGAAGTGCAAGTTTTGGTTGACAAAAATGTTAACTGGATGCATTGTCACCTCGACATACATGGTAGCATGACAGTCGATTGTCACCGGTGTTTGGTGGATATTCCTTTGGGGATTGAAACGAAATATCTTTTGATCGTTAAGTTAGATAGTCATGAAACTGTGGATGTGGATCACGAAGATGAGGGAGTAGAGTTAATCTACTTACGTCCGCATGATTTTGAATTGAGTATCGCTCGCCCCGTTTATGAAACAAGTTTATTGGCTTTACCTATGATTAGGAATTGCGATGATTTGGAGATTAAACCCTGTGATCAGGCAATGATTCAGAAACTAAATACGCTCAGCGGAGAAACAACAGATGAAGTTGTGGATGCTCGCTGGGAGAAATTGAAACAACTAAAAAACAAATAACCAAGGAAATGGCACATCCTAAACGAAAAATATCCAAAACCCGTCGCGACAAACGTCGTACTCATGACAAAATTGAAGTCCGTCCAATGATTGCTGATCCAGTAACTGGTGATGTTTCATTGTACCATCGTGTAAATCTCGAAACAGGAATGTACCGCGGCCAGAAGGTAATGAAGGGTCGCAACGATAGCTAAAATGAAAATCGGTATTGACGCCATGGGTGGGGATTTCGCCCCATTAGAAGCCGTCAAAGGTGCCTCATTGGCCGCAAAGGCCTTGAACGGCGTAGAACTAGTCCTTTTTGGTTCTAAGGATGCTGTTTTGAGCGTCTGTGAGAGTGAATGTATCGATTCCGAAATTTTTACTATTTTTGATACGCCGGATGTCATTGAAATGGCAGAACACCCGGTTAAAGCCTTGGTATCAAAACCCAATTCTAGTATCGCGCAAGGTTTCTTGCAACTAGCTCAAGGTAAAATTGATGCTTTTGTTAGTGCCGGTAATACGGGTGCCATGTTGGTTGGATCTATTCAATATTTAAAATTGGTAGATGGATGCGACAGGCCCTGCTTAACGGCTGCTATTCCCCGTGTCAATATGAACCCTGGTCTGTTGTTAGATGTAGGCGCTAATGCTGATTGTAAACCCGAACATTTAGAAAAGTTTGCACTCCTCGGTAACTTGCTTTATTCCATGATGTACAAAGTTGACGCACCAAAAGTGGGTCTTTTAAATATTGGCGAAGAAAGTGAAAAGGGCAATTTATTAATCAAAGCAACGCATCAATTGTTGGCTCAAACCCAAGGAATTAATTTTGTTGGTAACGTGGAAGGTCGTGATATTTTTGGCGACCTCGCCGATGTTGTGGTGTGTGATGGATTTAGTGGCAATGTGATCATCAAAGTTTGTGAGGGCATGTATTACCGCTTGGTAAAACGTGGCGTTCAAGATGATTATTTGGATCAATTTAATTTTAAACACTACGGTGGAAGTTTGGTCTTGGGAGTAAATGCACCGGTCATTGTTGGTCACGGTATTACCAAGTCTGAAACTTTCTTAAAGATGATAGAGTTGGCGCAAGACGCGGTCGAAACTCAATTGACAAGTAAAATTCAAAAGGCGATGAGCCGTTTTATTGCTGCGCAAATAGAAACAATAGGTTAATTTATGAAAATCACAGCTGCCATCACTGCGGTGGGTGGATATGT
>CAMBTR010000033.1 GCA_945870885.1 Chryseobacterium gleum
GTCCAATCAACGATATTGGTTTTAATTCTGCAATACTTGTTCGATGCGCTTAATTCCGAACTGTTTTCACCTCGATATTTCCAATGAATCACGTTTGGATCAATCGTTGAGTGAACGATCCAATTGTATTTTATCGAATTTTGAAATGATTTAACTTCTAAGTCAACGCCAGGCCAAACATTTTTTATGTAAACACTACTGAATTTGTGCAATCCCTTGTAGCTGCCCTTTGGATTATGATAGTTGTAATATTCTTCTGATGCTGTACCTAACCCTTTAGCTTCAGAAAAACCGGTGGACTGTATAAAATCCATAAACACCGCTTGGGTTGGAATTTTTAACGTTTGGGTTGTGCGATCATGCAGTTTTTCAAATGCACCGGTATCGATTAAATTCCACACGAATCCGGTTTGTGTAATCCACAAATCTCCGATGTTGAGATGGGCCTTAGACAATACGCTCTTAGACCACTGGCCTTTATTAATGATAAAAATAGGTTCTCCAGATGATGCTTGGATTGGGTTGCCCACATTTGCAAACAACGAGGATGAAAGAACCAAGACAAACAAAAACAGTTGCGCGCGCAAAGCAATAATGGACTGTTCCAATTTGAAAAAAATCATGCGGGCGCAGTTTATTATCATCATTCCTTGCAGGAAAATGCCTACTTATCATACAAAAATCGGTGATTTTATGTATGATTCTTACCTTTTGGCAAGGAATTGACAATAAGTTGATTGGTTTGGTTGCTTTGGGCTGTTGTACATTTGCACTTCATGACACAGTCTAACCTACGCATCGTTTTCTTTGGGACCCCAGATTTTGCTGCATTTTCTTTGGAAAAGATAGTAAAAAGCGGATTTCATGTGGTAGGCGTAGTTACGGCAATAGATAAACCAGCCGGTAGAGGTCAGAAAATTGCAGAAAGCGCCGTTAAGTGCAAAGCAAATGAACTCGGATTAAAAATATTACAACCTGCCAATTTGAAATCAGAAGATTTCATGAATGAATTGGAATCCTTGAATCCAAACTTAGGCGTAGTGATCGCATTTAGAATGCTTCCAGAAAAGGTTTGGTCTTTCCCCACCCTAGGAACAATCAACTTACACGGCTCCTTACTTCCTCAATACAGGGGAGCTGCGCCCATTCATCATGCGATAATTAATGGTGAAACGAATACGGGGTTAACCACATTTTTTTTAAAACACGAGATCGATACGGGGGATATTATTGCCAAAGCAGAACTTAGCATTGGCGAAAACGAAAGTCTGGGTGAATTGCACGACAGGATGATGATTGAGGGTGCGGAATTGATTGCGCACACGCTGGACTTGATTTCTGATGGCAATTACCAAACCACCCCACAGGATTTTAGTGAGGAACTTAAATCGGCGCCCAAGTTGAACCGTGACTTCGCCGAATTACACTTGCAGTTGTCACTTAATGATTTTCACAATAAAGTGAGGGGACTAAATCCCTTCCCCGGTGCTTGGATTAAGAGTGAATGGGGCGATATGAAAATACTCAGCGGGGAAAAAATGGAACTCTCCCTACCCGATTTACGCAATTGCATCGTCATCGAATCACGTCAACTCGTTATTTGTCTTCACGACGGATGCTATAAAGTCAACCAAATGCAATTGCCTGGCAAGCCAAAAATGACGTCCGTCGAATTTATCAATGGTTTGAAATAATTTATTTTTTTGTGTTTTTTACAATTAAAATTTGCAATTGCGAATTTTATTGCATTGATTTACGGCCGAAACACATCAGAAACGCCTATACGTAGAAAAATACTCAACCAATTCTTGCCTTTTTAAAACCAATTTTAACCTGCAAGGGAGGAGTATTATGACTACACCATTGATAACTGACGGCGTGCTGATTAAACGTTACATTGACGGTAACAACGCAGCATTTGAAACTTTACTGAAACGCCATAGATCTCGGATACTTTCGAGTATTTATCTTCTTGTGGGCGATCGTTACGTTGCTGAAGACATCTTTCAGGAGACTTTCATCAAGGTGATTCATAGCATCCAGAAGGGCAAATACAATCACGAAGACAAATTCCTACCTTGGGTACTTCGTATCGCTCGAAACATGAGCATCGATACAATACGCGCAAGAAAAAGAATGCCTGTGGTTGTAGATACTGAAGGACGTGATATTTTTGATAGTTTGGGTATTACCGTTGAAAGCCAGGAAGAGTATAGAGTGGCCAAGGATGATGTTGATATTTTGCGACAGTGGATTTGGGAACTCCCTGAAGACCAACGTGAAGTGTTGATTTTACGTCAATACGCCGACCTTAGCTTCAAAGAAATCGCGGCACTTACAGAAACCAATATCAACACTTGTATCGGCAGAATGCACTACGCAATTTTGAACTTGCGAAAAAAGATGCAAAAAAGTGTTGCCAAAGTAAAATAATCTGATTTTCGGTCCGTTATATGTTTGTCGTTTTAGCGAAGCATATGACAAGACCATTATCACACTCAGACCTACTTCTTTATTATTATGGTGAAGCCGATGCTGAAATTTCGGCTTTCATTCAAGACAATATCTCTGAGCACCCTGAATGGTCGATGTATTTTAAAGAGATTTACCAGGCCATGAGTGATATGGATACGTTAATGATTTCGCCAAATTCAACTACCCTTTCTATTATTTTAGAGGAGAGTGATTCAAAATTATTTCACTCAATGGGATAATACAATTCTTGTACTTGTGTGGTAAATTCGTCCCATGCAATCAATCCCCAAATTAGATTTATCTCATTTTACTGAAGGTTCTGCCGAACAAAAAAGTCAATTCGTTTCAGAGTTGGGCAATGCCTATGAACAAATTGGATTTGTTGCCATATGCAATCATAGTATTCCATCAGACAAATTAAAGCTACTCTATCAAGAAGTGGCAAATTTTTTCGATTTACCTGAAACCTCAAAGTTAAAATACGACGATACAAAAGGTGGAGGTCAACGAGGTTATACTGGCTTTGGAAAGGAACACGCAAAAAATCGAAATACAGGGGATTTAAAGGAGTTTTGGCATTTTGGTCAATATGAAACGCTGGAAGACTACTCCTATCCTGCCAACAAACAAGTTGCTGAACTATCGAATTTCAATAGGGCGGGTGAAGATGTTTTTCGTGCGCTCGAGAACACCGGTGTTCAAATGTTAAGGGCGATTGCGTTGCATTTAAAATTGGATGAATTCTATTTTGATGATCGCGTTACAAAAGGTAACAGTATTTTAAGAGCTATCCACTATCCACCCATTACTGAGGATCCAAAAGATGCAATTAGAGCGGGCGAACATGAGGATATTAACTTAATCACCCTATTGGTTGGTGCCAGTGCCGATGGTTTAGAGGTATTGAACAAACACGATCAATGGATTGGGGTGACGGAAGTTGAGAATCATATTGTAGTCAATGTGGGCGATATGTTGCAGAGATTAACCAATGATCAATTAAAAAGTACTACCCATCGGGTGGTCAATCCGCCCCAAAATCAGTGGGCAAAACCCCGATATAGCATTCCATTCTTCTTGCATCCACGTCCAAATGTCCCATTAAATACTTTGCCGCAGTGTATTACCGAAGAAAATCCAAAGAAATACAGTGATTGCACCGCGATGGAGTTTCTTTTGGAGCGATTAAGGGAAATTGGATTGATCAAATAATTCAAAAAATCGCAACACGCGAGATCTGATCGATTAAACGAAAAGATTTTTGAGCTCTTGTGCATCCTCGGGCTTCATTTTGCCAGCGAGAATCAATCTAACTTGACGTCGGCGTAGTGCACCATCAAATTTCAGGATTTCCTCTTCGGATTGAGGAGTTAGTTCCGGAACAGTTACGGGCTTGTTTCTGCCATCTAAGGCCACAAACGTATAGTAAGCTTCATTGGATCTAACACGGCCGCCAGAAGGTAAATTCTCGGCAAACACTTCAATAAACACTTCCATGCTTGAATTAAAAGCCCTGGATACATAGGCTTTCAGCGTGACAACATCACCCAATCTAATACTTTCTTTAAAAGAAACACTGTCAACTGCAGCCGTAACCACTATATTGTGACTGTGTTTTTGGGCGGCGATAGCCGCACAAATATCCATCCAATGTAACAAACGACCTCCCATTAAATTACCCAAAGTATTGGTATCGTTAGGCAATACAATCTCATTCATCAAAGTGAATGAATCTACCGGATATTTTGGAGTGAGGTTTTTCATGGTGGTACAAAAATAAAAAAGGGGAAGTGACCTTCCCCTTTTTTTGATATTTATTTTTTAAATAATTTAGGCTTGACCTTGAACAGAAACAAAGCTTCTGCCTTCTCTGCTTTTGCGGAATACTACGATTCCATCAGACAATGCGAACAAAGTATGATCTTTTCCGATCCCAACATTCACATCTGGGTGGTGTTTAGTACCACGCTGACGAACAATAATATTACCTGCTCTCACAACCTGACCACCATAGATTTTTACACCCAAGCGCTTACTGTGTGATTCTCTTCCGTTTTTCGTGCTACCCGCACCTTTTTTGTGTGCCATGACGTTCTTCTATATTAGGCTTTAATGCTTTCGATTTTTAACAATGTCAAATAGTGACGAAATCCGTTCATTTTTTGGTATCCTTTTCTTCTTTTCTTCTTGAATACCAATACTTTGTCACCTTTTCCGTGCTCTTTAACTGTGGCAGTAACAGTAGCTCCATCAACTGTGGGGGCACCCACCTTGATTTTATCGCCACCGACCATTAATACTCTATCAAACTCAATAGTTGAGCCTGCTTCTGCTTGTAGACGATTGACAACAAGATGCTTGTTCTCTTCTACCCTGTATTGCCTTCCGGCTATTTCAACAATGGCGTACATAATCCGTGAATTGGGCTGCAAAGATAAGTAAATCCAACAAATACTTCAACTATTTCTGTAAATTTTCTTAATTACTTTTATGAAAAGCACAACATCGTCCAATCCGTTATATTTTTTAGACACCCTCAAAAACGGTGTGTATCCTAACAAAGCTTTCATTGAATTTTGTAATTACATGAAAAGTGTCATTCTAATTGGACTTACAACGCTTGCAAGTGCGTCTATTATTGCCCAACCAGGAAATCGCGGGATCGACAATTCGTCGCGTCAGGTAACCACCAAATTCGAGCCTAAACTAATCCCATCCTCAAAGTTGGTGTTGGACCCTATCGTTCCCCGCTCAGAAAATCCTAAGATTAATGTCAAGTTCGAAACACCAGAATTCGCCTGGAATACACGAAAAATCATTCGTCCTGTTCAACCAGAAAAACTTAAAGATAAGAGTTCCGACTCGGTTTACTTATCTAATTACGCAAGAATTGGCGGTGGAAATTATGGACATATCCTTGGAGAATTATACTTAAGTAGTAAAGCAAACCCGAATTACAGTTACAACTTCAGTGGTTTGCATTTAAATGCTAACCCAGCCAACTCTATACGTGAGTTTTCTACCAATAAATTCCAATTGCAAGGAGCCAAGTACTTCCAAAATTCCGGCTTGGAGACCAAGATCTTTTATAACATCGACAAAATCAATTTCTTCGCCAAGGATTCGGCCTATGAAAAGCCAAGTATTACAAGTACTGGCAAAATCAGCAATCATTTTGGCTTGGGTGTGGATTACGACCTAATAGCGAGCGGAAAAAGACCCTCAATTCATACTGGTATTGCTGCCCAAGCATTCAACACCGGGTCGTTTAGTCAAAAGGAATTGGACTTTAGTGGCTACTTAAACCTTTCTCATCGAGTTAAAAATGTTGTTTGGGGCGCTGATTTGAGTACAACGTATTTAGATATGCAACAAAAGCCAGACACCAACAAAGTCAATGGCTTAAGTCAAAACAAACAGTTGTTCATCGATGCGTTGCCTTACATAAAATTCAACCATCAACCCACCCAGTTGGATGTTAAATTTGGAGTGCTATTAACAAATTGGACACAGACCATCGACACGCAAAATGCATCAAGCAAGGTTTATGTCAACCCATATTTAGAAATCGAAAAGACATTAACAGGCTTAAACTTGAAAATCTATGGCGGAATTGATGGTGGCTTAAAGAAGAATAGCTTCCGCAGAATGAATACATACATGCCATTTACCGGTGATTCAGTTTCAATCAAAAACACTTACGAGCAATTCAACGGATACTTGGGCATCAAAGGGAAAATCACTGAAAACGCGGAGTTCGCTTTGGATTTTGGTGGCAATTCATCTTCAGACATGGCCTTGGTTGTTTCAAGAGCCGATTCAATGATGGTTTCGGGCAAGAAAAAGTCGATGACAGATAGTTTGGGTTCGTTACAATTCATCTATGCCGATGTAAACAGCGTGTATTTTAGAAGCATGGTCAAGTATAAAATTGGCGAACAATTGAAATTATCAGCCAACGCAAAAGTGATCAGCTACAATGTAGATAGGAATGATTACGCTTGGCATCTACCCTCCCTCACTTATGGAATAGCTGGTCAGTATTATTTGGGTAAATCAATTGAAATTCAGTGTGGCCTTGATGGTGTTAGCAAGCGCAGAAATCAAGTGATTGTTGATGGAAAGCCTCAAACCAAGGAAATGCCAGGGTATATGGATATTCATGCACGAATCGATTACAGACTTTCGGGTAAAGGTAGAATTTGGATTCAAGGGAGTAACCTCTTAAATAATGAATATCAGCAGTGGTATGGTTATAAAAACTTTGGTTTAACTGTGATGGGTGGACTTTCCCTTTCGTTGTTTTGAGAAAGATTTAAAAAATAGCCGTAATATTGTATTATGAATCCCGCAGTAATAATGGCCATCACCCGTGTTTTATACAAACACGAATGCGCTGTTATTCCTGGTTTCGGAGCTTTTATTCTCCGTAAAAACTATGGTATGGCCAACCCATTTTCTGGTCAGCTAAAGCCTAGTGGTCATACTCTTTTCTTTAATTCAAATATCCAAGAGGACGATGGATTTGTTTCCAATGAACTCAAGGAAATTGGTGGTTTGTTATTCAGGCAGTCGTCCATTCTTTTGATGGCGGAATTCCAGACGCTATCGTCCAATTGTACATCAACTCACGCCATTTCGTTGGGTGGCCTAGGGAAGTTTCATAGAAATGCCATTGGTGATTTATTTTTTCTAGCGAGCCCCACCTTGAATTTAAGTAAGGAAACCTTCGGCTTACCAATCATCGATTGGCAATGGAAGGACATTCCGGTGTATCGCTCAGAAACCACAGCAACCAGAACTGTTGAAATCAAGCCTGTGGTTAGTATGGAAGCACCTTCAGTTGATCGCGTTGATGACGTGACAGAGACCCGAGTGATTGAATTCGTAACTGAAAATGCTGAACAGATAGAAGTTGGCTTGGATGTTACGGCTCTTGATCCCGAATCTTCTGTGGATCAGCATCATAGTGAATTTACTGAGTCGAATAGAAAAACTCCAGTGTTATGGAGAATGGCTGCGTCGTTTGCAATCATCAGCATTGGCGCTGGGGTATTATTGAGTATCGCTCAGATCTGGTCGGTTAGCACTGGCAATGACATGGCGACTTTGCTTCCACAAGACAGTCAAAAAATCAATTTAAATACTCCGATCAAATCCAATATTGACAAGTTTATTATTGTCGACGAAATTCAAGGGGACGATAAATCAGCCAAATCCACAGTCATTTCTCACCAGTTGAAATATGCTCAAGGAATTGATGGTATTGCTGAATTCAAACAAGCCAATATTGACATAAAAGGAAAATTTGTAATCGTTGGCGGCGCTTACCTCACTCCTTCTTTGGGTGAAAGGGAATGTCTATTGTGGCAGCGTTTGGGAATTGATGCATGTTTGGTTAAGGGAAAAAAATCGAGTTTGTATAGAGTAGTATTGGGCAGATTCGAATCTGATAGATTGGCAAGTGATTATGCTGAGACGATTAAAATTTTGCCAACGGGTACATTATCGGTATCCGATATCGCGTTAGATTGGAATAACTGATGGCACATTATCAAATTGAGGAAAATCTAAGGACCACAAATGGCCAGCGCGCTGTTTCATGGGTGATCGCTCTTATTGCATCTGCAATCATCTTGTTGATGCTTTATTTTGTGCATATTTCAATTCCAAATCCCCCATTTGAAAATAAGAAAGGTGATTTGATATTGGACTTCGGAATGGTGGAAGATCCTAGTTTTGGTCGTCCTACGGACGGTGGCCCATCTCCAACTCCTCCAAAATTGGGCGGCAATCCATCTGAAGGGCCCAAATCCAATCAACCTCAAAGCGGTGGTGCAGGACCTGTAGTAACGAGTGAAGCAAATCCAGAAACAGCGAGTTTACCTCCTATCGACCCACCGAGTTCAGATCGACCTGCATCGGACAATCCAAAAATCAAGGTAGATATGACCAAAATTGGAAAACGCGGAGGCAAGGGTGGCGAAGGTGATCCCAATGGTTGGAAAAACGGCAGCGGTAGTACTGGTTCAGGCAAAGGTGGAAATAATGGCGGTGTTACGGGTAATTTTGGCGATCGTGTTACGGGAAACAAAGGCGGGAAGAATTTTACCAATACATTTAAAAAATATGCGATGACTTCCAATTACGACAACCCAAGAACTGATGCATTTGGAGTAATTATCGCCAGGGTTCGAATTGACTGTACTGGAAAATATAGTGTAGTTGAATGGAACGTGAAAGGGACTTCATGGAACGGTGACGACAACGATATGATGCGCATCTTCCGTGATTTCTTAAATGATTCAAAATTCGACAAGAACGGCGAAGGCTGTGGTGAAAGTGCTTTGGTCACATTAAACGTAACGAAATCTTATTAATGCCGAGGTTTACCTCGTATAGTGAAACCCTGGACTACATGTTTAGTCAATTACCCATGTTTCATAACATTGGGAAAGCCGCTTACAAGGCTGATTTAAACAATACTATTGATCTTCTTGAAGCCATTGGCAATCCTCACCGAGATCAAAAATGGATTCATGTCGCTGGAACCAATGGCAAAGGCTCGGTTTCTAGCATGATTGCAGCCACTTTAACGCAACACGGATATAAAACCGGGCTCTATACATCTCCTCACCTCTTAGACTTCACAGAGCGCATTCGCATCGACGGGAAATGCATCGAAGAAAAAACGGTAATTGATTTCATGAATGAGATCCATGAAACGCTGGATCGAATCAAGCCTTCGTTTTTTGAAATCACGGTAGCTTTGGCTTTTTATCATTTTAAAGCGGAAAAAATCGATATTGGGGTGATTGAAGTGGGACTTGGAGGAAGATTAGATAGTACAAATGTGATCACTCCTATCCTATCTGTGATTACCAATATTGGATGGGATCACATGGATCTATTGGGCGATAGCATTGAGAAAATCGCAGCTGAGAAAGCCGGAATCATAAAACGTGGCATTCCTGTTGCTTTGGGACCGATGCGCGAAGAAGCGATGGATGTGATGAAGACCGTTGCTGCGGAAAATGGTGCTGAAATATATCATGATTTGGTTATGGATGTTGGATTTGTCCGACATTTGGCGTTGAAGGGCAGTTATCAGCTTGAGAATATTCAGACATTTGCTTGCGCCATCGAGGCGTTAAAAGACTTGTGGTTTCCATTGAAGCGCAGTTTGATTGTATCGGCTTTAGAAAATATTGTTGCTCTTTCCGGACTTCGCGGTCGCTGGGAGATAATTTCTAATAGCCCTTGGACAGTGACCGATACGGCCCACAATTCTGATGGGGTAAAAAATACCATGTCGCAATTGCTTGATCAATACAGTCAGGCAGTTGAGCTTTGGAAACATAATTTGATTGAGAATCATACGGCTGCAACTGATATTGGCGCACAACCACCAGTGATTAGAATCGTTTGGGGGATGGTGTCTGACAAAGACCGACAAACTATCCTAGCCTTACTTCCAAAAGAGGCAATTTATTACTACTGTAAGCCTAGCGTAATTAGGGGCTTGCCATCTGATGAACTGTCAACAGAAGGTGATGAAATAGGATTAGAAGGTCGGCCTTTTGGCGATGTCAAATCGGCTTATGTGCAGGCTTTGAAAGATGCTAGGCATCAAGATTTGATTTATGTGGGGGGCAGTACATTTGTTGTTGCCGATTTACTTACCCATTTACAATAAATTGAAATGGAATTAAAACAAAAAGAGGGAGCCATTTGGCTCCCTCTTTTTGTTTTAAACGACATGCGTTCAATAAAATCTATTTTTAATGTGGCTTACCGCACGCCATTCATCATCTTTAAGAGTTTACCACTCAAAAAGAACAATACAATGGAGGCAGCTCCGGCCATAAATACAAACAACATAAAGAAATCGTACAATGTTTCAATCTTTACGAAGAATGTCGGCTTTTCAGGCTTCAAATTCCAAGTCTGTAATCTTTCCTCTTTGGTTGCTTTCTTTACCCCATTTACGTTGGTAACGACATCTACTGAATCATGTGTGATAAGCGTAGTATCGTTCAACAAAATACCGCGATCGAAGTATTTGTTGTTTGATTTTATCACTTTCAAATGGAAAACAGAGATATTGCTCATAACGGCGGTGGCAATGGCCTTGCTGTGCATTGGACAAGTCCCACTGCTCATGCATGAGTCTGTGCATACGTGTTTGGAGTTATCCGCAGCGGCAACAGTATTCATGGTCAAAGCAACCATAGAATCCGTTTCAGCATCTGCAGCCTTCACCGTTTTAACTGTAGCTGTAGCCAAAGAATAAGTACCTTTAGGATCAGCTTTCCATACATTGGTATCAAGCATATTTGCGTTAAAGGTTGCCATCACAGAAGCATCGGCTTTTGCAGAATAACGCTTTTCCATTTTTACTTCTTCAGGATACAAAGCACTTAAGGTTCCTGCGAATTTGTTGGCAGCCGCAGTTGAAAGGAACCATACGCCCATCAACAAAGAAGCCAATTTTACTGGTGCCAATTTGTTCACCATAGAAAGTCCGATAGGCGACAAACACAACTCACCAAAGGTGTGAATTGTATACAACGATACCAACCAAACCATACTCAATTTTGTACTAGGGTCGATGCCTTTCACACCAAATGCGATTACCAAGTAACCCATCGCCAATAAGAATAATCCCATGGCTTGTTTAAAAGGTGATGCCGGTTCCATGTTTCTCTTACCCATCCAACCCCACAACCAAACGAACAAGGGAGCAAAAATTACAATTGCTACAGCGTTAATAGATTGGAAATAAGACGTTGGAATCGTGGTTCCGAATATTTCACGATTGGTTTGCTCTTCCGCGAAGTAGGTCAACGAAGCACCCGCTTGCTCAAACGCCGCCCAGAAAAATATCACAAAGAAAGCGGCAATATAAATTACCCAGATACGCTGACGTTCAACCTTGCTTAGGGTTGGGTCGGTAATGATATAACCTGGTGCAGCAATAGTTAAGGAGAAAATAAATGATCCAATCCAATCCATCTCGGCTTGAAAATGGAACAGATAAAGTAACCCACCAAAAACAGCAGCCCAAATACCCATTGCGGTATAATTAACAGGCGCAGCAACATCGGTTTCAGATTTTACCTCACGGGCAGAGTTAGGTTTTTCACCAATTTGCTCACCGGTTGGTGTTACGAGGTATTTGTTTTTCAACGTGATGAAAAGGATCAAGCTGACAATCATACCTACACATGCAGCCATGAATCCCCAACGGAAATCAGCAGCATTGCCTGTATCGCCCAAATAACCACACAACAAAGGCGCGATGAAAGCGCCCAGGTTGATACCCATGTAGAATATCGTAAAGGCTGAATCTACCCGCTTATCTCCTGCTTGATACAACTGTCCAACCATCGTGGAAATATTGGGTTTGAAAAAACCATTACCGATAATCAAAAATCCCAATCCAGTAAACATTAACGGGGCCGCGATATCGATTTCTTGATAATAACTACCTGCAAAGAACATAAACAACTGACCAATAGCCATCAATACACCACCAATGATGATTGATTTGCGATTGCCCCAATAACGATCGGCCATATACCCACCCAAAAGGGGTGTCAGATAAACCAAACCGGTATAACTACCATAAATTTGAGAAGCAAAGGCTTTGTCGAATAGCATAGCTTTCGCCATAAACAATACAAACAAGGCGCGCATGCCGTAATAGCTAAAGCGCTCCCACATTTCGGTCACGAACAAAACGTACAATCCCTTGGGATGTGATTTGTCGGAATACATTTGGTCTTCTGTTGAATTCATGTTGAATTGATATTAATCTATCGGCCAAAATAGAAAGAAAAATTGATTCTCCATACGATTGTGGGTTTTTCATCCATGAAATGTGAGTTTATGTGGGCAAATCGGCGGTGATTTATGAGTTTGGTATTAATTTGCAGGCTGAAACGATGCTAACGGCCAAAGAAATAGCGACTCAGATTGGTGGAATATTAAATCTTCATGAATCTTCGGTAACAATTACCAATGCTGCCAAATTGGAAGAAGGCAATGCGAACTCATTGGGTTTTTTATCAAATCCCAAATATGAGCAAGCCCTTTATGAAACAAATTGTGGCGCTGTAATCGTCCCCAAGGATTTCAAACCTCAGCATCCTATAACTGCTGTATTAATTCATCACGACAACCCCTATTTTGCTTTTTGTACCATTTTGGGGAAATATTTCGACCCAAACAAACATCGTACAGGGATTGAATCAAACCATATCCATGAAACGGCCATTGTTGGAAACGATGTGCATATTGGCTCCACCGCATATATCGAAGAAAACGTATCCATTGGAAATAACACGGTTATCTATCCTGGTGCATACATTGGCAGAAATGTTAAAGTTGGCAGCAATTGCAGCATCTACCCCAACGTTGTTGTTTACGCTGATTGTATCGTTGGAAACCATTGTATCGTTCAGGCAGGCACTGTGATTGGCGGCGATGGTTTTGGCTTTGCACCGGTGAATGGTAAGTATGTCAAAATTCCTCAAGTGGGCAATGTAGTAATAGAAGATTGGGTTGAAATTGGAAGCAATTGCAGCATTGATAGAGCGACGATGGGAAGCACGGTTATTAAGACTGGAACCAAACTCGACAACCTAGTTCAGATAGCGCACAATGTTGAAGTCGGTGAGCATACAGTTATTGCGGCTCAAACAGGAATTTCAGGCAGCACGAAAGTGGGTGGCTATTCTCAGTTTGGCGGTCAAGTGGGTGTTGCAGGACATTTAACCATCGCACCAAATACGTCGGTTGGCGGACAAGCGGGTATTACTGGAAATGTAACCGAGGAAAATCAAAAGCTAACGGGAACGCCAGCAACGGACGTGAGAACTTTTTTAAAGAGCGTTGCTAACAACCGGAAGCTTGGTACCCTGATGCAAGAATTAGAATCACTAAAACGAGAATTAGAATCATTTAAAAAATCATAGTCAATCCAAGATGAATCAATTAAATCCAAAACAAACAACATTAAAATCCGCCATCACCATTTCGGGTGTTGGTTTACATACCGGAGCCAACGTAACTTTAACACTAAACCCTGCGGCGGAAAATCACGGTTATAAATTCAGAAGAGTCGATTTAGAAGGCTCACCCATCATTGAAGCAGATTGCGATTTGGTAACCGATACCAGCCGCGGCACAACATTAACCAAGGGAAACGCCTCAGTTTCTACCGTAGAGCACGTATTAGCCGCTTTGGTAGGGATGGAAGTTGACAACGTACTCATCGACATAGATGGCCCTGAGATGCCAATCATGGATGGTAGCAGTCGTCCATTCGTTGATTTCATCGAAGCCAATGAAATAATAGAATTGGATGCGGAAAGAGAATATTTTGAAATTCCTTACAACATCAATTTTACAGATGAAGAAAATAAAGTAGAAATCATCGCGATGCCAGTGAACGACTATCGTTTAACGGTAATGGTAGATTACAATTCTCCCGTTTTAGGCAGTCAACATGCGGCAATTACCAGTATGAGCGAATTCAAGAAAGAAATTTCACCTTGTCGGACTTTTTGCTTCCTGCACGAGTTAGAATATTTACTTCAAAACAATCTGATTAAGGGTGGGGACCTTAACAACGCAATCGTAGTAGTTGATAGAGAAATTAAACAGGATGAATTGGATAGATTGGCTTCTGTATTTAATAAAAATACGGTTGAGGTAACTCAGAATGGGATCTTGAACAATTTGGATTTGCGTTTTCAAAATGAGCCGGCACGACACAAACTGCTTGATATGATTGGCGATTTGGCTTTGGTTGGAATGCCAATTAAAGGACAAATCATGGCGGCCAGACCAGGACATGCCAGTAATGTGGCTTTTGCTAAGAAAATAAAACAAGTTATGAAAAAGGAATTGCGCAGAAAACAAGATGGAGCGCCGTATTACAACCCCAATGAAAAACCCTTGTACGCAACCAAGGACATCATGAAAATGTTACCTCATGCCCACCCTTTTTTGTTGGTTGATAAGATTATTTCGAAAACAGAAAATACCATTGTGGGTATTAAGAACATCACTTTTGACCAACCTTTCTTTGCTGGACACTTTCCCGGAGATCCTATCATGCCTGGGGTTTTACAGCTTGAAGCCATGGCTCAATGTGGAGGTATTTTGATATTGAGTACGGTGGAGGATCCAGAAAACTATGGGACATATTTCTTGAAAATCGACAATACCAAGTTCAAGGACAAGGTAGTTCCTGGTGACACTCTGATTATGAAATTGGAATTAATTGAACCTGTTCGACGTGGATTGTGTATGATGCGCGGACGTGCTTGGGTAGGAGAAAAATTGGTTTGTGAATCAGAAATGATGGCTCAAATCGTAAAAATCGCTTAATTCGTAAAACTAAGACTTCAAAAATGATTCAGCCTCTGGCCTACGTTCACCCCTCGGCAAAAATATCAGATCACGTAATTATTGATCCATTTGTCACCATTCACGCCGATGTAGAAATTGGTGAAGGTACCCACGTTATGTCGGGTGCTACAATTTTTAAAGGAACTCGTATTGGAAAAAATTGTCGGATTTTCCCTGGTGCTTCGATCGGTGCAATTCCTCAAGATTTGAAATTTGATGGCGAAGAAACACACACAGTTATTGGAAACAATACCACTATTCGGGAATATGTAACAATCAACAAAGGTACCAAGGCCTCAGGCGTTACAAAGGTTGGTAACAATGTATTATTGATGGCCTATGTTCACTTGGCTCATGATGTTGTAATTGAGGATTGCTGTATTTTAGCTAATAGCGTTCAGGTTGCAGGGCACGTAACAGTTGGTGAATGGGCGATACTTGGTGGTGCCGCACTGGTGCATCAATTTGTAAAAATTGGACGTCACGCCATGATTAGCGGAGGCTCTTTGGTAAGAAAGGATGTCCCCCCCTATACAAAAGCAGCGCGTGAACCATTGAGTTATGAGGGAGTTAATAGCGTAGGACTTAGAAGAAGAGAATTCTCAACCGAGAAGATTGCCGAGATTCAGGATATCTATAGAACCTTGTTTGTAAAGGGTTATAATACTGCCAAATCTCTTAAAATTATTGAAACTGAATTTTCACCTACCACCGAAAGAGATGAGATATTGCAATTCATCAAAGAATCTGATCGTGGTATCATGAAAGGATACATCGCTAAATAACGATGAAAATTTTTTTTCAAGATTGTGGCAAAAACTACCATCGAACATGGTTGTTTAGACATTTAAATCTTGAGCTCGATTTGGGTAACGGTAATCAGCCATTACGATTGGCTGTTTTGGGAGGAAACGGCAGTGGGAAATCAACCCTTACCTTGATGATTTCAGGTCAGACCAACCCAACAGAGGGAAGCATCGATTGGATAGATAGCCATGGCAAACAAATCTCTTCTGATTCATGGTATAAGCACATTGCACTTGCATCACCGGCCCTTGAATTACCAGAGGAATTCACCTTGCAGGAATGGTTTGATTTCCACCATAGTGTTAAAGGATTTGCTTCGGGTGTCACCTTAGATCATTTGATATCCATTTGTGGATTCTCGATGAATACAAAATCCAAAGCGCTCCTCACCTTTTCTAGCGGAATGAAACAACGCGTAAAATTATGTATGGCATTAATGGGAACCGAATCGTTAGTGATTCTGGATGAACCGCTAACCAACTTAGATGTTCGCGGGAATCAGTTATACGATAACTTACTGAATACCTACTTGGGGAATCGCGCACTCATTGTGGCTTCAAATCGCGAAGATGAGTATAAAAAGTACTGCGATCAGATTTTGGATGTGAGCCAAATTAGTGCTGAACAATCAGTTTGATCGACGAATTCTGTCCTTCCAAGTTGGTGATTTTCACAAAATACACCCCATTACTTAAATCTTGTATCGGAATTCCAACACCTTGTTCGCCAGAACCTAGATGGGTTTTGTATTGCAATTGAGATTGTAAATTATACAATTCGATATTCCAATCCGATGATGCTGCGCCTTTGGAGCGACTGAGTACAACGATATTGGATCCAGGATTGGGGTATAAGTTTGCAGCAATTGATTCCAACGACTTCATATTTGAAGACAATTTTTTCTTATTCAACGAATTTGCCCACATCAAACCACCTCTACCCAATCCAAATACCATCTCTTGCAATGAATCACCCGTTAACTCGGCAAATGCGGGGACAACGCGTGAACCCATTTTAGGCATCGTAGAATCCGACACGGTATATTGAAAAAACCAGCTACTATCTGCCAGTAAAGAATCTGTATACGGATGTCCTTCAATTTGATAAAGTCTAGTGTATCCATAGGCAGTACCAACCATAAATTCCTGCTTACCATCGCGATTTAAGTCGGTCACTCTCGGCACTGCATAACCAAATGCTTTCCAATCACCAGGGGTTACATCTTCTCTCCATTCATTGCCACGAGCTCCCCATGCATTGCGCGATTTAAGCGAATAATTATCATAGGTTTTATTTGCCGCTTCAAACAATGAAACGCGACCGTTGTAATAACCAACCAACAAATCCATGTTGCCATCGGCATTGTAATCATAAATAAAAGGCGCTGCATTTGTCTCTCCCATTTCCATGGAAACCTTCAATAAATCTCGGGTTTTGTATACCCATTTCACTGGCTTGTTGGCGCCTGCCGTATTTTCATATAAGGCAATTCTACCATTAATTAATCCGATAATTAAATCCAAGTCCCCGTCGCTATCGATGTCGCCCACACTTGGAACGATATGTTGATAAGCCAAGTTAGATGAATCTGAGAATTTCATGAAATCTCTATCCTTTAATGAGAAAACTGGATTTTGAGCATTGCCAGTGTTCTCAAACAAGGCAATTCGATCTCGTAATCCTTTCGTGATTTCATAATCACCATTGTTGGCTACAAGTAAATCTTGGTCACCATCTGCATCAATATCAACAAAAACTGGAGCTGTGCGAGCACCTAAGTCCAATGTTTTATCTGCAAATAAGGTAGATTTCTCATACTGAAAATTGGGCTTATTGCTTTGGCCTAGATTCTTATAATACCAAACTTGATTGGTTTCTTTGACATCGGTAAAATTGTTTGGGGC
>CAMBTR010000034.1 GCA_945870885.1 Chryseobacterium gleum
CATTCACCTAGTAAAATTGAATTATCGAACCCCTCATTAAAATACCCAAAGCAAACATCCATGATTTGAAACTCAAAGGTGTCTTTGGGCCATTTTTTCTCAGCGCGGACATCTTTGAACAATCGGTAGGTATAATTGCCTTGATCGTAAGATAAAATGTCCAAGTCCCCATCCCCATCGATGTCGGAAATTTCCGGCATATCAAACTTCGAAAAACTCAATGGGTTGTAAAGAATAGGCTGAGTAGAATCATATTGATTTCTATAATACCAAGGGCCAATGCCATTGAATTTTAATTTATTGGTTCCGGATGTCGTTTGGTTAATGTAAATAAGCAAATTGCTACTTTCAGACATGGTGAAAATATCCCATTTCCCGTCGCTGTTGATATCAGCGGTTTTATAATAGTATAATCCTTTAGGAAGCGATGCCTCATACTCCGGAGCATATTGAAAAACATCATTCTCAAGTCTCAAAAATGGCATAACCTTAGAATCATAACGATCAAAGACAATGATATCCAATAATTTATCTCCGTTTAGATCCATGTGTTGAAATTGCGGCGAATTCAAACCACCCCAAAACGGGCTTTCTATTTGATTGGCTCCATCAAAAATCTTAAATCCATTTGAATTGCTGCGGTAATTCAATTGCGCATCAGCTGCATTCAATGAAAATAGTAGAATAATACTGAGTAATAACTTACGCATAGGGATTGTTTCGTGAATATAACACAGACAAACTATAGATTCAATCTGTGGTATGGTATTCTTTGAATAAATGTAAAAAATCAATCAGTGGCTCTGAAAAATTGGCCATCCGATTTTTTGGGGATTTATTGTTTGCATTCCCGTATCGAATTGAATTAGGTTTGAAATATGGAATGGTCGGACTTCATCGATAGCGTATACCCCACTTTTATTGAATCAAATTACCAGTTGTGCACAGATTCTAGGTCGCTAAAACCTGGGGATGTGTTTTTGTGCCTAAAGGGCGACCGATTTGACGGAAACCAGTTTGCAGTGCAAGCCATCGAACAAGGCGCTCGCCTAGTAATCGTGGATAGTGAAGCGTTAAAAAGCGATTCCCGGTTTGTTCATGTTGAAAATAGCCTCATCGCATTGCAACAGTTGGCCAAACACCATTTTGCCCAAATGCCTTGCAAGAAAATTATTGTAGGAGGTAGCAATGGAAAAACAACGACAAAAGAAGTTAGCAAGACAGTTTTAAGTGCCGCTGGCATCACCTTGGCAACCCCAGGGAATTGGAACAATCACATTGGTGTTCCGTTGACATTATTGAGCATCACCCCATCGCACGAATACGCCATCATTGAACTTGGGACCAATCACCCTGGTGAGATGAACGTGCTTTGTGATTTGATTTCCCCAGACGCTGGCATCATCACCAACATCGGAAAAGAACATTTAGAAGGTTTCGGAGATATCGAAACAGTTGCCAAAGAAGAAAGTGAAGTGTACCTCAGCTTGATGTCGAACCATGGCTTGGCGATTGTCAACATCGATGATGATTGGCTAAACTCGATGAAGAAGCGACTAAACAATCAATTGACTATCAGCACATTAAATAAAGAGGCGGATTTCTTTGCTCAGATTCACGAAGAGATGCCGTTGTTAACCTTCGACTTGTATCATCAGCAGGTTCTAGTTGGTTCATTCTCTTCTTCTTTAAGCGGACGTTACAATGCCTATAATCTTCTGTTCGGAACAGCGCTTGGCGTAACCTACGGCTTAAATGCAACTGAATCCATGTCGTTGGCGTGTCAGTATGTTCCCAGCAACAATCGCAGCGAATGGCGCACAATAAACGGCATTCAGATCTTCCTTGATGCGTATAATGCCAACCCAAGCTCAATGACCTTTGCCATACAGTCTTTTACAACGTTGAAAGGAAACAAGCAACTATTCTTAGGCGATATGCTTGAACTCGGCGATCACAGCGAATTGGAGCATATTGCATTACTTGAACTTTGTAATAAATTGGAAATACAAGAAAACACTTTCTTGGTTGGCGCGGAATTCTGTGAGGCCTGCCCAAATCACCCTTATCGCTTTGAAACGATAGACGGTTTATTGGCTTGGCTTGATACGCATCCAATTGAATGTGACTTTGCCTTTATCAAAGGAAGTCGTGGAATAAAGATGGAGCGTTTACTTGAGCATTTTCAATCCAAATAAAAAAGGAGGGAATTTCTTTCCTCCTTTGTATGAAATTCTATAGGATTAACTTAGAACCCGTAGATGTTATACAACGATACAGCGCCGGTTGCCAACATATTTAACAAGGCCAAAGGAATCATTGATTTCCAACCCAATCGCATCAACTGATCGTATCTGAAACGTGGCAATGTCCAACGGATCCACATAAATAAGAATACAAAGAAGAAGATTTTACCGAACATCACCGCAATCTGCGCCAATCCTAACCACGTTGGATCCGTGATCAAATGCATACCTGGGAAGTTATATCCTCCAAAGTAAACACAGGCCATAACTGCACTAGAGATAAACATATTGATGTATTCAGCAAATAAGTAGAAACCCAATTTCATAGAAGAGTATTCCACGTGGTAACCACCAATCAATTCTGTTTCACACTCGGCCAAATCAAACGGCGCGCGGTTACATTCTGCCAAAGCACACGTCAAGAAAAGTAGAAATCCCAACGGCTGATACCAAACATTCCAATTCAATCCTTGCTGCTGCTCAACCATTTCCTTTAAACTCAAAGTTCCGCTCATCATCACCACTGCGATCAAGGCCAAGCCCATACTGAGTTCATAGCTAATCATTTGCGCACTTGCACGAATCGCGCCGTACAATGAATATTTATTGTTCGATGCCCATCCGCCGATCATGATGCCATAAACACCAATACTCACGATGCCCATGATGTACAAAATACCAATGTTGACATCGGCAACCTGCAATTGAACTGTTCTTCCAAAAATTGGCAAGGATGTACCCCATGGAATTACAGCACTCGTAATGGTAGCAACGATCATTGCAATGCCCGGACCCAAAATAAAGAGCCATTTTTCGGCATTTTTGGGGATGATTTCCTCCTTAAACAACAATTTACCTCCATCGGCAAAGGGCTGAAAAATACCAAATGGACCTACCCGGTTTGGACCCAAACGATCCTGAAAGAACGCGGCAATTTTGCGTTCGCCGAATGTGAAGTATAACGCCATCACCAACGTAATCATCAAGATAACTACAATGAGAATGAGTTTTTCTAAAAATAATGCACTATCCATATCCGTCTTATGCTTTGTTTAATAATGGTGTATGCGCCGGTGCTTCTACCTCGTAATGGTTGGCAGAAATCACTGAATTACGATCAATATGTCGAGGCCCTTCAATTGTCCAATCGGATTTTTCTTTCTTTTCGAAACGACATTCATTGCAAATAAACTCTTTTACTTCACCGTATTGATCTTTGCGAGCAGTCACACGAGCCACTTCATCGCCAATCATCCAAACAACCGCTTTTCCAGGACAACATTTGCAGTCTCGATGGGCATCCATAGGTTTTGTATACCAAACACGAGAACGGAATCTAAACGTTTTATCTGTTAGTGCGCCCACAGGACAAACATCGATGACGTTTCCAATGAATTCATTTTTTAAATTCTTTTCGATAAAAGTCCCGATTTCAGCAGCATCGCCACGATTTAGGATACCGTGTTCCCGTTGATCGGTCAATTGGTTGGCAGTATAAACACAACGGTAACACAAAATACAACGCGTCATGTGCAACTTGATATACTCACCAATATCTACCTTATCAAAGGTACGACGTTCAAACTCGTAGCGAGTTGTGCTCTTGCCATGTTCGTAAGCCAAATTTTGCAAGTCACATTCGCCAGCCTGATCGCAAACAGGGCAATCCAGTGGGTGATTGATCAACAGCATCTCAACTACGCCGGCGCGGGCATCCATCACCTTTTCGCTGCTCTTGTTCTTCACTTCCATGCCGTCCATGATCGGGGTGGAACAACTTGCAACCAATTTAGGCATCGGTCGAGGATCTTTTTCAGAGCCTTTGCTTACTTCCACAAGACACGTACGACATTTACCGCCGCTACCTTGCAAACTGCTATAGTAGCACATGGCTGGGGGAACGACATCACCGCCAATCAATCGCGCTGCATTCAAGATGGTAGTTCCTGGATCTACTTCCACTTCTACACCATCGATGGTTACTTTGAATTTTGGGTTAGTTTCTGACATAGTTATGCGTTAACTGGCTCAAATTTTTTCTCGGTTACTAAACCGTAATTTTTTGTTACACAAAGTTTGGGTTCATTTACGTGCCATTCAAATTCCTCTCTGAAATGTCGAATCGCAGCCGCAACTGGCCAAGCAGCCGCATCACCCAAAGGACAAATGGTATTGCCTTCAATTTTTCTCTGAATATCCCAAAGCAAATCGATGTCTTCCATTTTACCATGACCATATTCTAGTCGATGTAAAACTTTCTCCATCCACCCCGTTCCTTCTCGACAAGGGCTACACTGTCCGCAACTTTCATGGTGATAAAAGCGCGTAAAATTCCACGTATTTCGAACGATACATTGGTCTTCATCGTAGACGATAAAACCGCCAGAGCCCAACATACTACCTGTAGCAAATCCGCCATCAGACAAACTTTCGTACGACATTAATCGGTCTTCACCTGCAGCCGTTTTACACACCAAATAGTGAGGCAAAATGGGCACTGAAGATCCTCCTGGCACACAGGCTTTGAGTTTCTTGCCATTTTTCATTCCACCGCAATAGGTATCTGAGTAGATGAACTCTTCTACTGTGATGCCCATATTAATTTCGTAAACACCCGGTTTATTGATATTTCCTGATGCACTAATCAATTTAGTACCGGTACTTCTTCCAATACCAAACTGAGCATACGCATCGCCCCCTTCATTTACGATGGGAACAACGGCAGCAATCGTTTCTACATTATTAACTACTGTTGGCCTTCCCCACAATCCTTTTACCGCTGGGAACGGTGGCTTAATACGAGGATTGCCTCTCTTGCCTTCCAAACTTTCAATTAACGCGGTTTCTTCTCCACAGATATAAGCACCTGCGCCAGTAGAAACAGCTAATTCCAAATCAAACCCGCTTCCTTTGATATTTTTGCCCAACCATCCGTTAGCATAGGCTTCGGCGATGGCTTTTTCCAAAATCTGAAGGACATACATGTATTCACCACGGATATAGATGTAGGATTGGTTGCATCCCAAAGCATAGGACGACAAGATCATTCCTTCAATCAAAAGGTGAGGGATTTTCTCCATCAAATAACGATCCTTGAATGTACCTGGCTCGCTCTCGTCGGCATTACACAAAAAATGGCGGGGAACGCCTTCTGGCTTTGCAATAAAACTCCACTTCATCCCCGTTGGGAATCCAGCACCGCCACGACCTCTGAGTCCAGATTTTTTAACTTCTTCAACAATATCATCGGGCGACATAGATTTTAGGGCTTTTTCAACCGCCTTATATCCGCCTTGCTTGCGATATACGTCATGGGTATGAATCCCTTCTACCCCGATATGCTCTAATAATAGTTTGCGATCCATAATTATAGGCCCAAATAATTGGCTTTAGGGTTATTGCGATACTGTTCGATTAATTCTTCGACCTTGGCTTCGGTTAGGTGCTCATGAAACTTCTCTCCGGCCTGCAACATGGGCGCATATCCGCATGCACCAAGACATTCCACTGTTTTTAGGGTAAACATTCCATCAGCGGTGGTTTCACCGTCTTTGATGCCAAGTTTATTCTCTATATACGATACGATTTTTTCTGCGCCTTCAATCATACATGGACCTGTACGACAAACTTCCAATTTGACCTTTCCCACAGGAACGGTATCGTACATCGAATAGAAGGTCGCCACTTCATACACCTCGATGGGTAAAATATGTAGCAATCGGGCAACATAATCCATCACGGGTTCAGAAAGATGACCAAAATGGGCTTGTGCGATATGCAAAACGCTCAACAAAGCACTCTTTTGCATCCCTTCCGGGAATTTCGCAATTTGTCGCCCCACTTCTTGCAACAAATCTTCTGGTAAATGAATATTCTCTTGACTCACAACGATACGATTAAGCGTCTAACTCACCAGCGATTACGTTCATACTGCTCATCGTTAAAATTGCATCGCTGAGTACTGAATCCACAATCATTTCTGGATAAGCTTGATAATAGATAAAACATGGTCTGCGGAAATGCAGACGATATGGGGTACGACCGCCATCACTCACTAGATAGTAACCCAACTCACCGTTGGCACCTTCTACTGAATAATAAACTTCACCGGCAGGGATTGTAGTTTCACCCATCACTATTTTAAAGTGATAAATGAGTGATTCCATACTGCGATATACTTCTTCCTTTGGAGGCAAATAAAATTCAGGTACGTTGGCATGGAAATCACCCGCAGGCATTTTATCCAAGGCCTGACGAATGATGCTTAAGCTCTGTCGGATTTCTTCCTGACGTACCACAAAACGATCATAGGTATCTCCATCTTTTCCAACAGGGATACTAAAATCAAAATCTTGGTAGCTTGAATATGGATTCATCACACGGACGTCGTAATCCAAACCTGCAGCCCTCAAATTGGGACCTGAGAAACTGTATTCAACGGCTCTTTCTGCTGTGATAGGTCCGGCGCCAATTACACGATCCATAAAAATACGGTTTCGGGTAAGCAGACGGTCAAACTCATCAAAGTTGACAGGGAACTCTTTCAAAAAGGCATTCAATTTGGCATGAAAAATATCGTTAAAATCGCGCTCAAAGCCCCCTATTCTACCCAAATTGGTTGTTAAACGGGCACCGCAAATTTCTTCATACAATTCATAGATTTTCTCACGCTCTTGGAACATGTAAGTAAATCCTGTTAAGGCACCTGTATCCACTCCAATCACCGAATTACAAACCAAGTGATCTGCGATACGAGCCAATTCCATGACAATCACACGCATGTAATCCACTCGCTTTGGCACTTCAATTCCGGCCAATTTCTCCACCGTCATGTGCCAACCAATATTATTGATGGGTGATGAGCAATAGTTTAAACGATCGGTAATTGGGGTGATTTGGTTGTAGGGTCTACGTTCGGCCAATTTTTCAAAGGCTCTATGAATGTAACCGATGGTAGGTTCGGCACTCAAAATTCGCTCACCATCCACTTTCAAAATATTCTGAAAGATACCATGGGTTGCCGGGTGCGTTGGCCCTAGGTTTAGGGTTGCGATATCGCCATCGATGGTCTCCGTAGAGATCATTTGACCTGTACTTTTAATAATTAACTCGCTCATCGTCCGAAGAATGTATCGTTTTTATCGGTTCTGGTTTCATCTTCCAAAGCGTATTGCTTACGCAAGGGATGATAATCCATATCGTCCATATTCAAAATTCTACGCAAGTCAGGGTGACCTACGAAGTTTACGCCATAAAAGTCAAACGTTTCTCTTTCCATCCAATTGGCTCCAACAAAATGGACCGTTAGGGTTGGAATATTTATATCAGACTCGGCCAAGGCAACTTTCAAACGAACACGTTGATTTTCGATTAGATTATGCAAGTGGTAAATCACTTCAAATTCTGCACCCACCTTTTCGGGGTAATGCGCAGCACAAATATCTGTGAGGTAAATAAAACCCTGCTTGTTTTTCAATCCATCAACCAAATCAATCATTTGATCCGCATTGATCTTGACATTCAGCATATCGTATTGATCTACTGAACAAACCGCTGAGTTATTCGTGTGCTCATTGATAAAAGCCGTTACGATCTCGTTATTCATGATTTTACTTATTTGGCTTGTTCAATATTATAACTCTCCAGCATTTTGGCATATTCATCGGTATCTCTTCTGCGAAGACTTTCGTTTTTAGCCAACTCCTGAATTTTCATCAATCCTTCGATAATCTGCTCTGGGCGCGGAGGACATCCAGGAACGTATACATCTACTGGAATTACTTTATCTATCCCTTGCAAAACGCTGTAAGTATCAAAAATTCCACCGGAACATGCACAAGCGCCAACCGACAATACCCATTTGGGTTCTGCCATTTGATCATACACTTGCTTAAGGACAGGAGCCATCTTTTTAGAAATGGTACCCATAACCATCAATAAATCTGTTTGTCTGGGTGTAAATGACAAGCGCTCGGAACCAAATCTCGCCAAATCATAATTGGCACCCATAGTGGCCATAAATTCAATTCCACAACATGAGGTAGCGAAAGGCAAGGGCCAAATAGAATTTGCGCGCGCCAAACCAATGACTTTATCCAATGAGGTAGCGAAGAAACCTTGTCCTTCTAATCCTTCGGGTGATTCAACAACTTTTACCATACTATTTTATTTTTCCCATTCAAGGGCACCACGTTTCCAAACATAAATAAATCCCATCAGGAAGAAGCCAACGAAGGCCACTACTGCACCAAATCCGGACCAGCCCATTTCTTTAAAGTTGACAGCATAGGGATAAAAGAAGATTACTTCTACATCAAAAAGTACGAACAAAATGGCTGATAGAAAGTACTTTACTGAAACAGGGAATCTAGCGTTTCCTTGGTTTTCAATACCACACTCAAAATTGTCTTCCCGCTTAGCAGTTTTCCTATTGGGCCCCAACAAATGGGAAACGCTCAAAGTGAGTACTACAAATCCCACAGCGACACCGATTTGTATCAGGATGGGTAAGTAATCGTTTGGTGTATTCATCTATCTGCAAATCTAATAAATCACTTTGAGCCTTGGGTATATTATTGAATTAAAAATGCGATTTTTTGACAACTTTTTTGCCATTTGGGAATTTGGCGGCTCGCTCATATTTTTGTTGATTAAGAATACTATGAAAAAATACATTAGAACTACTTTAGCCATTATCGCCGGAACGATTTTAGTGGTTGTCAATTCGAGCAATGCCAGCGGACCCGGTGACGACAGAACGAATGCTCCAGGATCATCTGGAAACTGTTCTGGATGTCATGGCGGATCGGCTAATTTAGGCGGAGACATTGTCGTTACTATCATTGATAAATCAACGGCTTCTACCGCTACTGCATACACACCTGGCAAAACCTACACAATCGGAATTAAAATGGGTGGTATTTCTACGAAGAAAGGTTTTCAAGTAACAGTAATTAATAGCAGCAATGCAGGAATCGGAACGATGAGCGGAAATTCTACTGGTACAAGTATTTATACTAGTGGCAATCGCAGCATTTGCGGACACAACACACCAGGACTTGGTGTTTGGTATGTCGATTGGACCGCTCCAACCGCAGCATCTGGCACAGTGACAATTTATGCTTCTGGTGTAGTTTCTAATTCAAGTGGAAATAACAACGGCGATCAAGTGGTAAAAACTTCATTGAGTTTCCCTGCAGCTGCATCTTCAAATATTAATTCCGTGGCAAATTCTACTAGCTTTTTGGTTTATCCAAATCCTGCCTCACATGAAATTAAGTTCTCTGCTACCGTTAGCAAAGTGACAATCATGTCACAAAATGGCAAGGTAGTTTTCTCGGGAAATAATGTTGACCACGTAAACATCGAAAATCTTTCAAACGGTTTGTACTTCGTGAATGCCATCGCAGAAAATCAAACTGCTATCTGCAAGCAATTCATCAAACAATAAGTTCGGATTACTTCTTTTTTAATGCATTTAACGCCCGGTGGAATCGCTGGGCGTTTTTGTTGTGCTCATCCAACGTGATTGCAAAATCATGCTGCGGTGTAAGATCCGCTTTTGCACAGAAATAAACATATGGATACTGTGCCCCAAACAAACAAGAGTCAATGGCATTCAGGCTAGGAATACAAAGTGCTCCAATGGGTAAACCAGTATGTAAATATGTGTTATATGGCGATTCGATTTTGGTATCCCGATTCAGTACCCTACCCGCTCTGCCTCTAGCAAAAACCACTGTTGGATCCGCTTGAAGTAGCATGCCAATTTTCAAACGATTCTTGTAAGTCGATGCAATTTTACCATACTCAGGAACGTGATTGCTTTCTTTTGTTACGATAGAAGCCAATTTCACAACCTCAACGGGTGTCAAGCCCAATTTACTTGCTGCCAACATCCGCTCTTTTGTCCAAAAGTCATGCGCCTCTTTCACCAATCGATCCAACACTTGAATGGGTGTTGCCGTCCTTTTAAACATGTATGAATTGGGAATCGCAATGGCTTGCCAATTATATGAATCCAACCCCTTCTCATTGAGCCATGTTTGTTCATTCCAGCGCTTTTGATTGGTGGGGTCCATGAGTTCTTCACCCAAGTCAGTTGGGGACCAATCAAATTGCTTTGACAATTGTTTTTGAAATTGATTGTAATCCCAATGACTTAGGATTGTCACCATTTTCTGCTCACGCTGATAACGAACCAGCAGTTTTATCAGACTCCAAAAGCTTGTTTTGGGACGAATAACCAATGTTGAGGTACCGGCAGCATCCAATTTCAATCCCCGCCAACTTGCAATTTTAGCCAATGATAATGGGGTTGACAATCCGGTTTTATCCTTTACCATCGCGTCGAACTTGTCAAAGGAAATGGGTGTTTCATATGTCAGCGCAACGTTATTGCTATTTGTGGAATACCAATTCGGCAGCAACCACAATTTCAAACCCACTGTAAGTGCACCAATAGCGACCAAAGCCCAGATCCATTTCTTTCCCATACTTATACAAAATTGCATTTTTTTCGTTGTAATACGCACTTTTATCGCAGTAAATCCTCGCGTTCCGTCGGAAAATCCATTAGGTTTGTACTGTGAAAATATTGTTGATCGGCTATGGAAAAATGGGTCAAATCATTGAAAGATTGGCCATTGAACGCGGACATGAAATCGTAGGGAAATACGATTCTCAAAATCCCTATTCTATCGATACTCATGTACAGGCGGATGTCGCCATCGAATTCAGCTCCCCCGAACTAGCTGTAAACCATATCAATAGCTGCTTTTTAAATCAAATCCCAGTAGTTGTTGGAACCACCGGTTGGTATAAAGAATTGGATCAAATAAAACAAAATTGCTCTCAGCACAACGGCGCTTTGTTTATGGCAACCAATTTTAGCTTGGGCGTAAATCTGTTTTTTGAAATGAGTAAACAGCTCACAAAAATCATGAATGGACACAATTACGATTGTAATATCCGTGAGATACATCATACAGAAAAGAAAGATGCGCCGAGCGGAACAGCAATTACGCTGGCCGAAAATGTGATCCAAGTTTCATCAAATCTTAACAATTGGGAATTGGTTGATAGTCTATCAACAAAAGTTAATGGCGATTCAACAAAAGATTCCACCCTCCCCGTTTATGCCGAAAGATTGCCCAACGTACCTGGAACTCACATCTTGAGTTTTGAAAGCGCAGTTGACTGCATCAAACTGGAACATGAGGCAAAAAATCGTGAAGGATTTGCCATGGGAGCTATCGTTGCCGCCGAATGGTTGATCGGAAAAACGGGCGTGTTTGGTATGTCCGACTTGCTTAACTTTGAAATCTGATTCTAAATCATGGAGAGCTTTAATTCCAACCTATTCCTCATCCTTTGGGTGATTTGTTTTGTACTTACCCGTGTGGGGCTTTCGAAAATGTTCAAATCCGCCGGTCAAAAGGCTGTGATGGCATGGATTCCAATACTTAGTTGGTGGTATTGGATCAAAATCGTAGGTCGACCTAAATGGTATATGATTGGAATGGTAATTCCAGGTGTCAATATCTTATTCAGCTTTAATATTACGCTCGACATATTGCGTTCTTTTGGCAAAAATGGCTACTGGCAACAACTGTTTGGAACTGTATTTAGCTTTATTTATTTCCCAATATTGGCGTTCAAAGACCTTAAATATAATGGTCCTGCTGGCGATCGCGACTGGAAGGAAGCCAATGTACCAAAGCACAATGGACTAAGAGAATGGGGCGATGCGATTTTGTTCGCTGCCTATGTTGCCGGAGGAATGCGTGCCATTTACTTCGACCTTTATCAAATCCCTACCCCTTCAATGGAATCGAACTTGATGGTAGGCGATTATTTGGTGGTTAGCAGAGCAAAAATAGGTATGCGAATTCCAATGTCGCCCATATCCGTCCCAGTTCTATCTACCAAACAAATAATGGGTGTAAAGGCATATTCTGACTTATTGGAATTGCCATACATGAGGCTGCCGGGTTGGTATACGATTAAAAACAACGATATCATTGTATTCAATTGGCCCGCAGACGACGATGCCAATGCAGATGGGATTTCGGATTACAAACAGTCTGAGACGGGAATGGAATTGAATCTTCCCATCGACAAGAAAGACAATTATGTAAAGCGTTGTGTGGGTATTCCTGGCGATCGCGTTTCGATTGTCGGTGGCAATATTTATATCAATGGCAAGCCATTACCTCGAGTAGGTAAACAGCAAAAACGATATCTCGCATTGATGCGCGAGCCAATCACAGAAGACTTCTTAGCGGATAACAACTTGGGCGATTTCAACTTCCCACCTAATGCGGAACAGATTCAGAAAGCGGCAGAGAAAACCGGGAAATACATCATTCCTTATCACATTTTCACATGGCCTGAGAATTATGAGCAATTAAAGAACAACCCTTCTGTATTGAGCATATTCCCTGATACCGTTGATGTTGGATACCAAAGGGTATTATTCCCGGGTAATGTGAGGGAGAATGGACAGCTCATCGACAACCATGCAGACACATCGTTAACAGACTTTTTGAAAGCCAAATGGAACCTGAATAATTATGGCGAAGTGTATCTTCCAAAGCGTGGGGAAATCGTCACCTTAACGACCAAAAATTGGGATTTCTTAAAGTTGGCGATTAATAAATATGAAGGTGCGGGAATTACCATGCAAAATGGCAAATTCTACACGAATGGTGGCTCGGAAGAAATCAAGAATTACACTTTCAAAATGGGATATTATTGGATGATTGGCGATAACCGATACAACAGTTTAGACTCTAGATATTGGGGATATGTACCTGAAAACCATATCGTTGGAAAGCCAGTATTCACCTTCTTTAGCATCAAGAAAGTAATGGCGATTGACCCAGAAACGAATCAGCCCTTGAGCTATAATGGCAACATGGAATATCGTTCCAAGGGAATTCGTTGGAGCAAAATTTTTAGTTGGATTGAGTAATTGAGAATATTAATTAATTCAAGGATATCGGAGGAATCATCTGATCTGCAGAGTTGTAAAACATCAATCCGTTGATAGTAGGATTTAACCAATCAATTATGGGCATGTCTTCTAGTATGCGGTGAACATCTTCTTCTGAATCCGCTTCAATACTGCACCACCATTTATCCAAATTTTCCGATACTGCGTACATGTGAAATACGCCGCGTTCGAACATTTCTTCAACAAAAGCTCTTTGCTTGGGAATCAATCGCGCCATGCGCTCATCCATTCGGGAAATTTCGCTTTCTACAATAAATAAAGCCATTTTAAAACGGGGAATTTAATGGAACAACGTCAGAATTCCCAACCCAATTGCCTGCGAAGTTGAGATTTTCACAATATCCATGAGATTTTAAAGCTTGAATCTCATGCGGTAATAACAACCCCAAAGCGGTTAGTAAGCCATGAGCCACTTGATATTGTGGTCCCATCTTTCCGTCATCAACTTTTATTGCAATACCCCAATTTTTTTCAGGAATCGACAAGCAATAGACACCATCAGCGCCTGTTTTTCCTACGATTCTACCATTGGTAATACGCATCAAATCTGTACAATAACGCTTTGTACCGGCAATCAATTCAGGATATTGGGTTACCGCATAAACGATGCGTTTGCAAGCAGAATCCATCGCTTCATCCTTCCAAGGCATCGGAGCAACCAAATTTTTATAGGCCAAGGCTTGATTGTACAAAGGCATACCAAAAATGGGTGCTGAACATCCATCTAAACCTACACTTAAATCATCCTCAATCATTTCATAGAATTGGGCCGTCACTGCTTTAATTGCTTGGTGCAACGGGTGTTGAGGACTTAAATAATCCACGAGTGAATAATCTTGATGAACGCAGTGAGCCAAAAATCCAGCGTGTTTTCCACTGCAATTGTTGTGCATACATGTTGGCTCTAAATCATTCTTAATCAATCGAATATAGTCGTTTTTACGCGTAGGTTGCTGGGCTCCACATTGTAAGGCATCTTTGTTCAATTTCACTCTACCTAATACCACATCCACCAAATCCAAATGCATATCTTCTCCATTGTGTGAAGCGCACATGATGGCCAATTCCTTGGGTCCGAAGCCCAAATCATCAAATCCACCAGAAAGCAAAAAAGGTATGTGCTGAAAATATTTCAGTGCTGAACGAGGAAATGAACGCTGTTGAATATCACCAACACTCCACAAAACCTTTCCGTTCTCATCCACCACGCAAAAGGATCCTCTGTGAAAACTCTCTACGATCCCACCCCTGTAATTTTGAACGAGGATGGGATTTGAAGAATTATTAAACTCTGTCATTTTTTACAATCTCTGTTGGCCCAATAAAAACAATACAGCCATTCTCACCGCAACCCCATTTTCTACTTGCTGAAGTATCATACTGTGTTTAGAATCGGCCACATCGCTGCTAATTTCTACCCCCCTATTAATTGGCCCTGGGTGCATAATACAAATTTCTTTATCCAATCGATTCAATTTATCTAATGTCAATCCGTACAAATTTGAATATTCTTTTAATGAAGGGAAATACCGCTGATCTTGTCGTTCTAACTGAATTCTCAACATATTTGCGACATCGCACCAGTTGAGTGCTTCTTCCAAATTGTGCGACACCTTAACTCCCAGATGCGAAATATGCTTGGGAATGAGCGTTGCTGGGCCACAAACCATGACCTCAGCGCCCAATAATTGTAGGCTGTAAATATTACTTAAGGCCACGCGGGAATGCAAAATATCACCTACGATGACCACTTTTTTCCCAGCTACATCGCCCAATCTTTCACGGATTGAGAATGCATCTAAAAGGGCTTGGGTTGGATGTTCGTGTGTTCCGTCGCCCGCATTGATAATTTGCGCATCGATATGCTTTGATAGAAACAGGCATGCTCCAGGGGCGGGATGACGCATAACGACCATATCCACTTTCATACTAAGGATATTATTAACCGTATCGATTAAGGTTTCTCCCTTTTTTACGCTCGATGATGAACTTGAGAAGTTGATGGTATCGGCGCCCAATCGTTTTTCAGCAAGTTCAAAAGAGACCCTAGTTCTTGTGGAATTTTCAAAAAACAAATTGGCGATGGTTATGTCGCGCAAAGCCGGCGTTTTCTTCACCGGTCCGTTAAGCAACTCTTTGAAATTGTCTGCCGTTTCAAAAATCGTTTGGATATGGGATGCACTTAATCCCTTAATTCCTAGTAGGTGTTTGATGGGTGTGTTCGATGTCATTCCTTACTGCTTAAAAGCCACACTTGAGGATGATCCAATGACCAATCCACTTTTACATGTTCTCCGGTACTTCTAGAATCTACCACTACACCAGTATAATTTGGAGAAATTGGCAATTCACGTTGAAAACGTCGGTCTACAAGCACCATCAATTCCACTTGTTTGGGCCTGCCAAAACTCATTAAGGCATCAATTGATGCGCGAACACTTCTGCCGGTATACAAAACATCATCTACCAGAATTATATTGAGATTTTCTGTGGAAAAATTGATATTCGATTTCTTGGGCATAAAGATTTCTCCCCGCCCGATATCATCCCTAAAAAAGGTATGGTCGAGTTCGCCATATTTCAAATTGGTTTCGGGTTGAATTTCAGTAATTGCTTCAACCAATCGCTTCGACAATTGAATTCCCCTCGGCTGTAAACCGATGATGGCGGTGTTAGAAAAATCACCATGTAATTCTATCAACTGCAACGCAAACCTTTTAATAATCAGGTTTAATTTGTTTTGGCTGATGAGCAATTTAGGCTGACTCATTGGATAACAAAATTACGATTTCAAACTCTTCTTTGGTGATAGCAATTACAGATAATCTCGGTTGTTTAATTAATCCGATGTTTGAAAGTCTTGGATCCGATTTTAAAACAGACAAAGACACAGCATTTTTTAGGGGATACACGGGTTTGACGTCTACCACAACCCAAGCCGTTTCGGTGGTTGTAGGGTCTTGGTAATGGGTTTTAACGACTTCCGCCACACCTACTACTTCTTTGCCTTCATTGCTATGATAAAACAAGCATAAATCACCCAATTCCATGCCTTGAAGATTATTCCTAGCTTGATAATTCCGGACACCATCCCAAAACGTATTTCCGTCTTTCATGAACTTGTCCCAACTGTATTTGAAGGGCTCGGATTTAATTAACCAAAAGTTCATATAGGCAAAATAATACCAATTTTTACAAAGTCCAAACAATCGGAGGTAGATAGAATCACCAATTTATTGACAATTTCAACGCTGATGAAAATATTGACAAAAAAAGTTGGATAAACTTGACAATATCAATTTTATGTTGTTCATTTACCAATCACAAAGTTGTCAATTTTTTTAACAATGTATCTCAAAGAAAACCTCAAATTATTACGCAAACGCCGCAAACGGAGTCAGGAAGATGTCGCCAAGAGCTTATTACTTACGCGTTCTGCATATAACAGTTATGAAAATGGTGTTGCCGAGCCTGGCATTCAAATTTTGATTCGTTTGTCGGAGTTTTTCCAAATCAACATAGATAAATTGATTCGCATCGATTTAAATCAGGTAGGTGAAATGCAACTCTCTCAATTGGAAAAAGGATTCGACTTAGATTTGTCGGGTACTCGATTGCGTGTTTTGGCCACTACTGTCAATTCAAACAACGAAGAAAATATCGAATTGGTTCCGGTGAAAGCCAAAGCGGGTTATGCCACGGGTTATGCGGACCCCGATTATATCAAAACCCTACCCGCTTTTAATCTTCCATTTTTATCGGCAAATCGCAAATACAGAAGTTTCCCCATTTCCGGCGATAGCATGCCACCGGTATCTGATGGTGCTTTCGTTACCGGTGAATACATCCAAGATTGGAATATGGTTAGGAATGGCCACCCTTATATCGTTGTCACCCAAGATGATGGGATCGTATTTAAGGTACTCTATAATCGCGTGGAAGAGGAAGGTACATTTTTGTTATGTAGCACGAATCCCGGATATGCACCTTATACAGTTAAAGTGAGTGAAATATTGGAGGTTTGGAAGTTTGTTAACTATATCAATCCAAAATTCGAGGAGCCCAAAGCAACGGAATCAGACGATATTGGTCCTGCAATTCGAATGATTCAGCGAGAAATTGGGTTGATCAAAGACAAGGTAAAGAACATCGAGGAAAAGATATAATCGTTTCTTTCATGAATTTAGGCATCGAGAATGCCTCAGTTTGAATGGATTGTTTTATTTTCGCGAACACTTTATTCAGCGTAAAT
>CAMBTR010000035.1 GCA_945870885.1 Chryseobacterium gleum
GGTTAAGGCGTTCTTCGCGAAATAATTCGTTATTCCTAAGATATTACAGCCCCTTCATGGGGCTTTTTTTTTACCTTCACATCACCAAAACCCATGTCAATGTTTAATTGGTTCTCAAAAAACAAAGCCAAACCCGAGGAAGTAACCCCGGAGGCTGTGCAAACACAGCAGGCTTTGGAAAAAACTCGTACGGGTTTTTTGTCGAAATTGAGCCGACTATTCACTGGGAAGCGTCAAATCGATGCCGCTTTTTTGGATGAACTAGAGGAAGTTTTGCTCACATCTGACGTTGGCGTAGAAACAACTGTTCAAATTATTGAGAATCTAGAGAAGCGGGTTTCTAAAGAAGCCTATGTTTCTCAGGATGAGTTGCATGAATTGTTGGCGGATGAGATTGCCAAGTTGATGCCTGATATTTCTAGCCCAGTAGCGCAGGATTTGTCGCTCAATGGCGCTTCAACCCCCTATGTCGTTTTGGTGGTGGGTGTAAATGGAGTAGGTAAAACAACCACCATCGGAAAATTGGCGCATCACTATGCTCAATTGGGTAAGAAAGTTGTTTTGGGTGCAGGGGATACCTTTCGTGCGGCCGCAGTGGAGCAATTGACCATCTGGCAAAATCGCGCTGGGGTTTCTATTGTATCCCATGGCATGAATACAGACCCCGCTTCGGTGGCCTTTGATGCCGTTAAAAAAGCGGTGGAAGAAAATGCAGATGTGGTTATTATCGATACAGCCGGACGGTTACACAACAAGGTGGGCTTGATGAACGAATTGTCAAAAATCCGACGTGTAATTGAGAAATTCAAACCCGATGCGCCCCACGAAGTGTTGTTGGTGATTGATGCCACAACTGGACAAAATGCATTTGAGCAGGCCAAGCAATTTACTGCAGCCACCCAAGTGAATACCCTTGCGGTGACCAAGTTGGATGGTACGGCCAAAGGGGGTGTGGTGATTGGCGTAAGTCATGCCTATAACCTGCCTGTGAAATATATCGGTCTTGGCGAAAAAGCCGAAGATCTCAAGTTGTTTAACAAGTACGATTTCATCAAATCGATTTTTGTATCGTGAAAACCAAATCGAATAAAGAAACCAAAATCAACGTCATCACCCTAGGCTGTAGTAAAAACCTAGTGGATAGTGAAGTCCTCATGGGTCAGCTGAAAGCATCGCAGTTTGATGTGGCTCATGAAAGCACAAAAGACGATGCGGATATCGTAATCATCAATACTTGTGGCTTCATTGAAAACGCAAAACAAGAAAGCATCGATACCATCCTAGCCTATGCCGATGCAAAAGCAAAAGGAAATATCGAAAAGTTATACGTTACCGGTTGTTTGTCGCATCGTTACAAAGATGATCTCCAATCGGAGATTCCTGAAGTGGACGCCTGGTTTGGTACATTGGATATGCCTCATTTGTTGAGGACGGTTGGCGCCGACTATAAGCATGAGTTGGTTGGGGAGCGTTTGCAAACTACGCCGAAGCATTATGCCTATACCAAGATTTCTGAGGGTTGTGATCGACCTTGTTCGTTCTGTGCCATCCCCTTGATGCGTGGTAAGCACGTTTCTAGGCCCATAGAGATCATCAAAAAGGAAATTCAAGGGTTGGTGAAGAATGGCGTGAAAGAAGTGATGCTGATTGCCCAGGATTCTACCAGCTATGGTTTGGATATTTATGGCGATCGCAAGTTGGCCGACCTGATGAAGCATCTTTCTGATGTGGAAGGGTTGGAGTGGTTGCGTTTGCATTATGCTTACCCATCGCAGTTTCCATTGGATGTGCTAGAGGTAATGGCCGAACGCAGTAATATTTGTAATTATTTGGATATTCCTATTCAGCATATATCGGATAATATGCTTAAGTCGATGCGACGTGGAATTACCAAGCGCAGGACTTATGAGGTGTTGAATACAATTCGCGATCGGGTTCCAGGGATAGCTTTGCGGACCACTTTGCTGGTTGGTCATCCTGGAGAAACCGAAGCGGATGTCAAGGATTTGATTGATGCGATTGAGGAGATAAAGTTTGAACGATTGGGTGTGTTTACTTATTCCCATGAGGAAAATACCCACGCCCATTCTTTGGTGGATGATATCGCTCAAGAAGAAAAACAACGTCGTTCCGACGCGGTGATGGAGTCTCAAATGAGCATTTCGGAAGCGTTTAACCAATCCCTCAAAGGACAGACAGTAAAAGTGCTGTTTGATCGCTTGGAAGGCGATGAATTTGTTGGTAGAACCGAATACGATAGCCCGGAAGTCGACAACGAAGTAAGGGTTCCAGCAAAAGACAATTACGTTCGTATGGGTGATTTCGCCAATGTGAAAATTACCGATGCTTCTACCTACGATTTGTTTGGTGAAGTTGTAAAATCGTGAGAATTCGCGAAATTGCATATCCTGAAAATTACATCTCAGCAACACTGAGAGAAAGTGCTTGGGGAAATCAGCCCTCAGGTTTGTACCCATCTGAAGGTCTTTCTGCCAACGTAACGCCCATTTTAGAAGCCATCGCCGCCAAGTATTCATTGGCGCAGCGTAATGTGTTGCAAACGGTGTTTTCTGAGCAGATGCATGGCGCGTTGACCAATGCGCAGCAAGCCAACATCAACCTGTTGGGAAACCCCAATGCGTTTACGGTGGTAACCGGACAGCAGATCCATATCGGATTGGGGCCTGCTTATGTGTTGTATAAGATTGTATCGGCCATCAACTATTGTAACCACTTGAAGGTAGCGTACCCAAACCGCCATTTTGTTCCGGTGTTTTGGATGGCCACAGAGGATCACGACGTAGAGGAAATTGCCTATTTCAATGTAAATCAGGAAAAGTATACATGGGATAAATCTTGGACTACCGCCGTGGGCGATATGCCTACATCGGATCTTACAGGTCTATTTGACTGGTTGGCGGCCCATTTGGGTGGGGGGGAAGCGGTGAAGCTACGCATACAATCGGCGCGAAATCTATACATGGCCCAGGGTGCAACACTGGCCTCAACCACACAACAATGGTTATCGGAATTGTTCGGTGCTTTCGGACTGCTGGTGTTAGATCCCCGCGATGTAAGATTAAAGCAGATGGCAAAACCTCTGTTTGAAAAAGCCCTACAAGGAGATGCGATGTTGGAGGCTTTTCAGCTTTCAACTGAAGCGTTGAAAAAATCCAATCAAATCCCTCCAGCACATGTGGGACAGAGTTTGTTGTTTTGGATGGATGAACAGCGCCGGGTTAGAATAGAAAAAAACGCGGATGGGTTTTATACAATCGATGGGTCTTTTCAGTGGTCTCCGGATCAAATGAACCAAGTTGTGTCGTCTGAAGATATTAAACACCTGTCGCCAAATGTGTTGTTGCGCCCCTTATATCAGCAAGCCATTTTGCCTTGTGTGGCCTATGTGGGTGGTCCTTCTGAATATTTATATTGGCTACAAACCCCAAAAGCCTTTGCACTGGGTGATTTGGTTGCGCCTCAATTGCTGCACAGAAAGGGTGGTGTAATTCTCACGCCATCGCAAAGAAAAAAGCTGGATAAATTGCAACTTCCGATGATGTCTTACTTCGAAGAGGTGGAAACATTAAGGCAGAACATCGTAGCGAAAGAATTGGGTGATAATGAGCTGTTGTCGTCCATTGATCAAACGCAAAGTGTGTTGGAAAGCCAATTAAAAACGTTGTATGGTTGGAAGTCGCCATTATTGGGAGAGGCCAAGAAGCAAGTGGATGCATTTGTGAAATGGAACCGAAAAATGGGAAAATCGGCCACTGATGCGTTCGTTGAATCAAAGTTTTCTGCCGAAACCTGGGGTGCTATTGCGCAGATTTTGACATCGAATTTTTCGTCGACCAATCCGCAGGAACGTTGGGTTTTTTGGGTACAGTATTATTTCCTTTACGGACAAGATTGGATTGATGATTTGGCGAGAAGTGTTGAATACGCTGATCTTCAAGCTTTTTTTGTGGTTGAGCCCTAGTTATGGTTTTTTTCCATTGATGATTATCGCCTTTTTTTGGGAAATCATCGATTCTGCCCCTGATTAGATGGAATTTTTCCATAATTTTACAGAGATGAAATGCTGTATCCATGTCCATTTGCTTTAATAATCGTTATTCTGATTGCTGTGCCCTCGTGGCGGGTAAATTTGGTTCGGCATGTGATTCTGACACCGTAAACATTCTATTCTATTTCATCAAGAATAGAAGCGAGACGAAATGAAACTATCAAAAATGAAAACCATTACCAAACAAATTCAAGATTCAATTACACCGCATATGGCGCTGAAATTACTGGAAGAAGGCAACAAAAGATTTGTGCACAATCTAAAAACGAATCGTAATCTTCTTGAGCAAGCTAACGAGACATCAGATGGTCAACATCCTTTTGCTGTCGTTTTGAGCTGTATCGATAGCAGAACGTCTGCAGAGCTCATTTTTGATCAGGGTCTTGGTGATATTTTTAGTGTACGCATCGCAGGAAATATCATCAATGAAGATATTTTGGGGAGTATGGAATTTGCCTGCAAATTGGCTGGAGCAAAAATCATTGTGGTTCTAGGACATACTAAATGTGGAGCTATTAAGGGGGCGTGTGACCATGTTGAAATGGGTAACTTGACTGCTTTACTGGCCAAAATCAGACCCGCCGTTGATGACGAAACTGAAACCAAAGAAAATCGAACTTCGAAAAATTCCATTTTTGTCGAGAACGTAGCCCTTATAAACGTGAAGAGAACAGTACATTCAATCATGGAAAGAAGTACAATTCTAAAGCAATTGATAGAAAGTGGAGAAATTGGTATAATTGGTGGTATGCATGAATTGTCAACAGGACAGGTATTTTTTTATGAGGAAAAATCTTCAAAAGCGTAAAAAAACAAAATATCAAATCCCACAAAAATGATCAAGAATAATTCATTTTTTTCTTCCTTAAAAACAGACATGCTATCGGGCGTGGTCGTATTCCTAGTAGCAATGCCCTTGTGTTTAGGAATAGCAGTAGCTTCGGGGGCATCTCCTTTTGCCGGTATCATAACCGGTACAATTGGAGGATTAATTGTAGGTTATTTGAGTGGATCGCAAGTCAGTGTAAGCGGGCCGGCTGCTGGTTTAATTGCAATAGTACTTTTGGCTATTCAGAATTTAGGTTTTGAGGCATTCCTTTTAGCTGTGTTATTGGCAGGTATTTTTCAGTTAGTACTAGGCTTTATAAAAGCCGGCACTATTTCTAATTATTTTCCATCCGGTGTAATAGAAGGTATGCTAACGGGCATAGGTATCATAATTATTATGAAAGAATTGCCCCATGCCATTGGTTATGATAATGAACACGAAGGTGATTTTTTCAGTTACAGATTAACAGACAAAGCTGACGTTGGATTTTTTAATGAAATTGTCCATTCCTTCAACTTTGCACACACTGGAATTTTAATTATAACTTTTATTTCATTAGCTATTCTAATTGCGTTTAATAAAGTTCCCTTTCTCCGGAAAATCAAGGTGCTGCCCGGTGCATTAGTCGCGGTTGGAACAGGGGTGATGATAAATGAATTATTTTGTATTTTTGCACCTGAGCTTCTAGTAACAGGAAACCATTTAGTAAAATTACCAATTGCAGGTTCATTTAGTGATTTCATGGGGCAATTTACCTTGCCAGACTTTTCCGCTATTTCGGATCCAGCGATATGGATAACTGCACTAACTATTTCTGTTGTGGCAAGTATTGAAACACTATTGTGTCTTGAGGCAGGTGATAAACTAGACCCACACAAGCGATTTTCAAGTGGCAATACTGAGCTCAAAGCGCAAGGTGTAGGAAATATTCTAGCTGGCTTAATCGGGGGCATTCCAATGACAAGCGTTATTGTAAGAACTACAGCAAATATAAATGCTGGAGCTAGAACGAAGTTCTCTGCCATATTTCACGGTTTATTGTTATTGCTGACTGTAATTCTAATTCCTAATTTATTAAATAAAATTCCCATGGCAACTTTGGCGGCCATATTATTAATGATTGGATTTAAACTGTCAAGTCCTAAAGTATTTAAGCACATGTGGCATGCGGGTAAATTTCAATTTGTCCCTTTTATTGCGACAGTAATAGGTGTCGTCAGTTTGGATTTATTAAAAGGTGTAGGAATTGGTTTGGTGGTGAGCATTTTATTTATTCTTAGAGGGAATATGAAATTAGCATATTTCTTTAATAAAGAAAAACACAAGGATGGGGAAGATGTTATCATAGATTTGGCTCAAGAAGTTTCTTTTTTGAATAAGGCAGCGATAAAACAAACTCTAGCGCATTTACCTGATAACTCAACTGTGATTATTAGTGCAAAAAACACTGTTTATATAGACTACGACGTGTTGGAATTGATAAGAGATTTCTCCAATTATGGATCAAAAGAAAAGAATATCAACGTAATGCTAAAAGACTTTAAAGAAGTCTACCAAATAGAAAACACCTGAGAAAGTGGCCTCGTATGCTAAACGGAATATTTCATTATGGTGACGTATGTTTTCAATGATTATTACATTGAATTCTTTTCAGCGCTTGCGCTGTTTATCTAATCTCAAATTGATCAATTCGATGGTAAATGAAAATGCCATCGCAAAGTAGATGTACCCTTTGTTGATGTGTTGACCGAATCCTTCACCTAATAAACTTACTCCAATTAGTACCAGGAACGACAAAGCCAATATTTTGATACTTGGATTGTGATTTACGAAGTTTGCGATCGGTTCGCTTGCCCATAACATCACCAACATTGAGATAATCACGGCCACAATCATTACCCAAACCTCGTTGGCCATGCCCACTGCCGTAATTACAGAATCCAAACTGAACACCACATTGATCAAGACCATTTGGAACAATATCGCGGTCCAACCTTTGGCATCAGTTCTTTCCTTAATCTCTTCCTCTAAGCCTTTCATTTTCAGGTGGATTTCATGCACACTTTGGTATAAAAGGAACAATCCCCCCAATATCAAAAGGATGTCCTTTCCTGAAATTGGATGGTCAACGATAGTAAATAAAGGATGCTCCTGCTTTTGAATCCAATTGATTCCTAGTAACATGATGATTCTCACAACCATTCCCAATAGAAGACCATACTGACGTGCCTGCTTTTCTTTGCCTCTAGGCGCTTTGTTCGCCAAAATACTAATGAAAATAATATTGTCGATACCCAAAACGATTTCCAATAGGGTAAGGGCAACCAAGCTGATGAGGATTTCTTGACTAAACATTAAGGTTTTTAAAATTAGAGTTCAAAATTACGAAGATATTTCGGCCATTCGGCAGCGGCGACCCATCTTGTTGGAAATCGATTGGTAAAATAGGTGATCTGTCGTTTCGCATAATTTCGAGTATGCTGTTTTATTGAGTCGATAGCCTCCGCTGTGGTAACTTCTTCTGCAAAATGTCTAAATAATTCACTGTATCCAACAGTCTGCAAAGATTTGAGAGATTGGTGAGGTAGCAGAGATTCTACTTCAGCTATCAATCCATCGGCAATCATCTTGTCTACGCGCTGGTTGATTCTTTGATACAACTTCTCACGTTCATATTCGATGCCCAAATAAATAACATGAGCCTGTGGGAATCTCGGATTGGGCTTTTGTGAGTATATCTCCGACAATGTTTTCTGTGTCTGAATGCATAATTCTATTGCACGCATCACCCTTTGGGGATTGTCAAGCGCTACCAAAGTACCCGCATTCGGATCAAGTTGATGCAGAACCTGAACAAGTCGATCTAATCCATGTGCTACAAATTCATCCAGAATCTCTGAACGCAAATCAGGGTCGATTTCTGGCATATCATCCAAACCATTAATTAGTGCCTCAATATATAAGCCAGTGCCACCGCAAAGTATTGCCGATCCGTTCGCCGAAAGCAGATTTTGGATGGTTGATTCGAAATGTTCTGCATGCATACCTGCATTGTAGTGCTCATGGATGCCAACGGTAGAGACACCGTGATGCGTTACTTTCAATAATTCTTCCGCAGTGGGCTTGGCTACGCCAATATGAAGTTCCTTATATACCTGTCGACTATCGACGTTAATGATTTCGGTATTGAGCTTCAATGCTAATTCGATAGAAGCAGCAGTTTTGCCAGAAGCGGTGGGGCCTCCCACTACGATAAGGGTGGGTTTGTTTGTCAATGTGATTTATTTTAAATCATCTGCATCGATGCCATTGCTGAGACCGCTGAAGCCAAATTCATCATGATCCTCGTCGTCTCCGTCCTCATCATCTTCCAAATCAGCATCCAGATCGTCAGCCTCGTCAGCCGCAAGCAATTCTTCCTCATGTTCAACCAATAAACTCTTCACTCCTTTGGCGGCCAATATTTTCTCTGCCAACGCATCAAATTCATTGTCGTCTAGCATCTTGAACTTACTATCGTTGTGTTGCCTTGGTGGTTTTCCTTCGGTACGATATACCCTCGGATAGTCATGCTTGTCGTTGCTGGCTTCGATGCTAATTAACTCGCACATCAAAGTCCATTGGATATTATAATCGAAGATGTAAATAAAATGCTGGTGGGGGTCGTTGACGCATGTCCGTATTTTGACATCAGCCATCAACGATGCATCTAGATTGCCGGTGAGGTCGCCTTCGGCATGCGCTGTCTTCTCTTTTTTGATTTCAGAAATTTTGCGCCAACGATCATCGCTTACAAAAAAACTGGCTGCCTCCTTGTTATCGAAGCCAATCGCTTCTTGAATGATGTTGTGGAAGTCCATGAAAGTATGCGAGGGCCTAATTTCAATCCATCGAACAATATCGTCCATGTCGTCGAACCAAACTTTAAAACGGTAAACCATGTAGAATGCAAAAATAGTTCTCAATGTTTGCTTATCGATGAAAAAAATGTGACTTAATAATTTTCGGTGTATTTTTGAAGGATTGATGTGGCGATTTTTAATTTGTGTTTTGGCTTTGGCACCAATTGTGGGGCAGGGTCAATCAACCAAAAGTGATATTCGGGGGTTTGTTTACGACGGCGACAATGGTGATCGGTCTGTTGCGTCGGTAATCACGGCGGTAAAGGACAAGTCTGATGGTACGGTGGTTCGATCCATCCTTTCAGACAACGATGGTTACTATGCATTAACGGGGTTAACTCCAGGCGATTATTGGGTGCGGGTTTCCCACGGTGGTTTTGATACGCTTTATGAAAAGGTAAAGGTGTTCGCAGATATCAACACCAAGAAAGATTTTTATTTGCAACACATTTCGTCCATGGAAGCGGTAGAAATTTCTGTAAAAGGAAAGGCGAGGGATGCGCAAGTGGGTGTGACAAACATCGAAGCGCGTGCGATTTATAAAATGCCTGCGGTGGGCGCGGAACCTGATATTTTGCAGTACTTACAGATTTTGCCAGGTGTTGTGTTTAGTGGAGACCAAGGCGGACAATTGTACATCCGAGGTGGTTCGCCAATTATGAATAAGGTGATGATGGATGGTCTTACTATTTACAATCCATTTCACTCCATTGGACTTTTCTCGGTGTTTGAGACCGATTTGATTCAAACTGCGGATGTTTACAGTGCAGGGTTTGGTTCAGAATATGGAGGTAGGGTATCGGCGGTGGTAGATATTAAAACGCGCGATGGAAACCGAAAGCGGATGGCTGGAAAGGTGGGATTGACCACATTTACATCAAAATTGCTGTTGGAATCTCCCTTGCGCAAGTATCAACAAGGAAAAAACAACAGTTCCATTGCCATCTCCTACAAGAATTCATTCTTGCGAGAATCCTCACGATTGCTTTATAATTACGCCAATCCCGATAAGCTGCCTTACAATTTTGGCGATTTGTTTGTAAAAATGAGTTTCAATTCCGCCAATGGTGGGTATACCAAATTGTATGGATTTAGATTTTCCGACAATGTTGCTTTTCCTGGGTCTACGCGCTACGGTTGGACGTCGACAGGGTTGGGTGGTAAGTTCTTAGTGGTTCCTGAGCAGGCCAAAACGAGGGTTGATGGTTTCTTTTTATGGAGTCAGTATAGCATCGAACAGAAAGAGCAAGATGCGAAGCCAAGAAATAGTTCCATCGGCGGTTTTAACTTGGGGATGAATTTCTCCTATAACTTTAAACGCGATGATTTTAAATGGGGTCTTGAGTTAAATGGATTTCAAACCAATTTCCAATTGTATAATTCCAACGATCGAAAAATCAATCAGTTAGAGAGCACAACTGAGATCAACTCTTTTGGTAATTATCGTGTGGTTCGCAAGAAGTTGATTTGTAATATTGGATTGCGTAATCAGTATTATGCGTCGTTAAGCAATGGTAGTTTGGAGCCTAGATTTCAATTGCGTTACATGCCGTTGAAATCAATTGGGATCAAATTTGCCGTGGGTATTTATTCTCAGAACCTATTATCTGCGATGAGCGATAGAGATGTGGTGAATTTATTCTACGGATTCTTATCGGGTCCGGATAACCTTCCAGATTCATTCAATGGTAAGCCTGTGACTACGCGTTTGCAGAAGGCAAGGCATGCCGTTGCTGGGTTTGATTATCGCATCGACAAAAAGCAGACAATCAATATTGAATCGTTTGTGAAAATATTTGATCAGATCACTAACATCAACAGGGATAAGTTGTTCTCGGACGATGAATTTAATTTGGATAAACCCCAGCGTTTAAGACAGGATTTTATTATCGAAAATGGAAATGCTTACGGTGGCGATATTTCTTATAAATATTCTGACAAACATTGGTATTTGTGGGCGGTTTATTCCTTGACGTATGTCAACCGTTTTGATGGAATTTCGCATTATCAGCCCAATTTCGACAGACGACATAACGCGAATATTTTGTTGAATTATGAATTTGACAAAAAGCATCCATCTGAGGTTTCTTTACGATGGAATTTTGGATCAGGATTTCCTTTCACCCAGACCCAAGGTTACTATGAGAAGTACAACTTTCAACAAGGGATTGGGACGGATTATACGGCGGCCAACGGCCAGTTAGGCATTGTATACGCCCAAATCAATCGCGGACGTTTGCCTTATTATCATCGCTTAGACTTCTCGATAAAAAGAAAGTGGGTTTTCCGCGAGGGCAGTGAGTTTAACTTGCTTTTTAGTGTGACCAATGTTTACAATAGAAATAACATATTCTATTACGATAGGGTAAAAGGGAAGCGTGTAGACCAGTTGCCGATACTCCCAGCGCTGGGTTGTAACTACAGTTTTTAATTGATTTTCTCGTTCAGAATTCCTTGTACTGCTTGCAGTTTTAGCAAGGCTTCGATAGGAGTGAGTGTGTTAATATCGATGCTAGCCAGTAATTTCTTGACCTGAATGAGTTTTGGGTCCTCCGTTTGAAACATGTTCATCTGATAAACCGGCTTCGTGCTCGTGTTTTTGAGCGTTTTTTGGGGCGATAAATTAGAGCGATCTTCTTCGAGTTTATTCAATATCTCTGTAGCTCTAATGAGGACGGCATTGGGGATTCCGGCGAGCTGGGCGACATGGATACCGAAGCTATGTTCGCTGCCACCACGGGTTAGTTTGCGCAAAAAGACAATCTGGGATCCTTGCTCCTTGATTGAAATATGAAAATTGACGATTCCTGGGCATTTGCTTTCCAGTTCGTTGAGTTCATGATAGTGGGTTGCAAATAGGGTTTTAGGTGCCGCAGGGTGGGAGTGTATGTACTCCGCGATACTCCAGGCCAATGAGACGCCATCGTAAGTGCTTGTACCACGTCCGATTTCATCCAACAATACCAAACTGCGATCGCTCAAGTTATTAAGAATGGAGGCCGTTTCCGACATTTCCACCATGAAAGTACTTTCTCCAACCGAAATATTGTCTGATGCACCAACGCGGGTGTAAATCTTGTCTGTAATACCAATGTGAGCCTCGCTACAAGGGACATAACAGCCAATTTGGGCCAGAATGACAGCCAATGCTGTTTGTCGCAATATGGCGCTCTTACCACTCATGTTAGGACCGGTAAGAATTACGATGCGTTGTTCCTCCTTGTTTAGTTGAATGGTATTGGGGATGTATGATTCACCGGCGGGGAGTTGAAACTCAATAACGGGATGTCGGCAGTCTTTGAGGAGCAAATCGTAACCATCGTTCAAGGTTGGCTTGCAGTAGTTGCAGTCCATGGCCAATTGAGCAAATCCCGCCAGTACGTCCAATTCCGCCAAAATGGTGGCTTGTTGCTGCAGCAGGGGGACAAATTCGCTCATATCGTTGAGCAGCGATTCCCACAATTGCGCTTCCAGATTGAGAATTATATCTTCCGCATTGAGGATTTTTTCCTCATATATTTTGAGTTCTGGTGTGATGTATCGCTCAGCGTTTGTAAGCGTTTGTTTTCGGATCCAATCTTCGGGCGCCTTGTCTTTATGGGAGTTGGTAACCTCTAGATAGTATCCAAAAACATTGTTAAATCCAATCTTTAATGATGTGATTCCACTGCGCTGAATTTCAGCCTGTTGAATTTCTATGAGTTTGTCTTTTCCCGATGTGGTAAGGTCGCGAAGATCTTGTAATTCCGGATGTACATGCGATTTAAAAATGTTCCCTTTTGCGGCCACGGCAGGTGCATCGGCTAACATACGGTCGGAAATCAGCGACTGTAGTTTGGGCAGCGAATCGATTTTTAGTGCCAAGGACTTTAATTGCGGGTCTGAGCTATTTTCGAAAAGGGTTTTGCAATCTGCCAAATTATCCAAGCCATAGCCCAGGGTTAGGCATTCTCGGGGACCGATTTTTCTTAGTGCGACTTTAGAAACTAAGCGTTGTAGGTCGCCAATTTGTTTCATTGTATCGCGAAATACCGATGTTTCTGATGGGTTATTGATAAAGACTTCTACCCGTTGATGTCGGTTTTCAATCGCCTTGCGATCAAGTAGGGGAAATACCAGCCAATTTCGCAGCATTCGGGCGCCCATCGCTGTGCAAGTTTTATCAATGACATCAATTACAGCTGTGCCGCCTTGGTAAATCGGACGGGTTAATTCTAAGTTTCTTGACGTAAAGCCATCGATCCAGACTGAATCACCCTCGTCGATTCGAGATATGCGATTGATATGGTCGATATGGGTGTGATGGGTGAATTGTAGGTATTGTAGAATGGCTGCCGCGGACCCAATGGCCAAGGGCATTTCAGCGATGCCAAACCCTTTTAGATTCTGAGTCTTGAATTGCCGACATAGGGATTCATTGGCATTGCTTGCTTCATAGACCCAAGATTCGATAGTTTGAAACGAGGCTGGAGTGCCAAGGATTTCGAAGATGATCTGTTGCTGTTGCTTGGGTAGTATCCATTCGGAAGGCTTAAACGCATCGATCATCTTTTTTACGGTGATCAAGGAGCCCTCGCAAACCAAGAATTCCCCGGTGGAAATATCGAGGAAGGAGGCCGCCCACTGCATATTTTGCTCCAGAACCGACACCAAATAGTTGCTTTGCTTGATTTCTAGAACTTTATCGTTGTAACTCACCCCAGGCGTAACCAATTCGGTGACACCGCGTTTTACGATGGTTTTGGTTTTCTTAGGATCTTCAAGTTGATCGCATATAGCAACGCGATAGCCCGCTTTTACTAGTCGTGGAAGGTAGTTGTCTAAGGAATGGTAGGGGAAGCCTGCCAAATCTTGATCGGATGCAGCGCCGTTGGAGCGTTTGGTGAGGACAATGCCCAGCACTTTTGATGCGATTCGTGCGTCCTCGCTGAACGTTTCGTAAAAATCACCCACTCTAAATAGCAAAATCGCACCAGGGTATTGCGCCTTGATGGTATGATATTGCTTCATTAGCGGTGTTTCCTTATCTGAATTACCTCCTGCCATAAACCCCAAATTTACAGCCATTTCGCAGCCCGATTTCCACATTTACGCCCCCTTTTTCCCCATTGAAAATAAGTATCTTTGTATTTGTGAAAAAATTGGTGGGTGCTGATCTCCAACGATTGAGCGTTTCGGAATTTAAAACGGTTACTAAATGGCCATTTGTTGTGGTTTTGGATAATGTTCGAAGCATGAATAACGTGGGCTCAATGATGCGCAGTAGCGATGCGTTTTTATGTCAGGAGATGATATTGTGCGGAATTACAGCAACTCCGCCACACCGCGAAATTACCAAAACCGCAATTGGTGCTGAGAATTCTGTCAGTTGGCGTTACCAAGATCATACCATCGATGCAGTGAAGGACCTTAAGTTGCAAGGGTTTGTGGTCTATGCCATCGAGCAGACTTCAAACTCTGTGTTTCTTCAGAATATGGTATTCCCCAATCAGGCGGTGGCCTTTGTTTTTGGGAATGAAATTGATGGAGTCGACGCAGAAGTTATATCGCTTTGCGATGGGGTGATTGAAATCCCACAATTGGGTACAAAGCATTCGTTTAACATTGCAGTTTCCTGTGGCATGGTACTTTGGGAATATGCTAGAACTAGGGTTTGATAATTAATCACAAAAAACAGATGAAGCTATTATTTAAAAGGATTTCATTCGGTTTTCTGTGTTTATTTTTGGTGGTTTTTGGTTGTTCTGATTCGAAGAAGCGGAGTGGATCTACCCAGAAAAATAGTTCGTTAAGGGTAAATTCAGCAGAGGGTTCTATCCATGCCTCGAATGAATGTTATAGTCCGAATGAGGATTCATTGCTTATTTGCGATGAATTTAGGTCGAAATTTGAATCAAAAAAATACTTGTGCGTGATTTCTTATTCCAATGAATGTCCGATAGCCAAAGCCTACATCAAGACCATTCAAAATCTGGTAAAGCATTTTGGCGATACAATTCAGATTTGTTTACTCGATCCAGGTGTTGGAAGTAGGTCGATTTCGGGAATGGAGGATTTGCTTTTTCACGACAATCTGGGTGTGATTTGCGGTCGTTTTGGAATCAAAGTTTATCCCCAAGCGGTGGTAATGAATTGTCTAACACGGTCTAAGATTTACAGTGGGCAAATTGATGATCGGGCGGTGAGTTTGGGAATTGTGTCTAAGGTGGCATCGAAGAATTATTTGTTTGATGTCCTTGCCAATCTTATACTTGAAAAACCAAATACGGTGGTATCCAACGAGCCCATTGGTTGTTTTGTTGGCCCATTTGATTCTAAAAATGAATAAATATTGTGAAATGTAAATATTTATATATCATTATTTTATTGATTGTTATTGGAACTAATGGTTGCGGTAAAAGTGTGGCTGTTGATGATTTGCCTGATCAACCCACCTTTGCCAATGATATCGCGCCAATATTACAGAAGAATTGCTTGCCCTGTCATCGCGAACAAGGGGCAGCGCCGTTTAGTTTGGCTTCTTATTCCGCCGTAAAGAAGCGCGCAAAGACCATCGCTAAGGTTACCCAAAAAAGGATCATGCCACCTTGGCCCGCAGACCCGTCGTATAGTCATTTTGTGGGTGAAAAAGTGTTGACTGATCGCGACATTGCCATCATCCAGAAATGGGTGAAACAAGGTGCGGTTGAAGGTGATCAGAAATATGTATATCGCCCAAATGCGATTGAGAGAAGTAACATTAGAAAACCTGATTTAGTTATTCCCTTTGATTCTGTAATGATCCATGAAGGTGATTTGGATCGCTTTTTCATTAGTTTATCCAATGTGTCGCTTCCGAAGAATCGGTTTATTTCGGCATTGGAATTTGTGCCTACTGAGCCGGGTTTGGTGCATCATGCGAACGGCCATTTGTTATTGTATAAAGAGGGTAGCAAGCGTATGCCGCGTAGGCCTAGAAGGAAGATGGAGGCTCGTTCGGAGATGAATTCGGATTTAGGGTCGTTGTTAGAGATGCAAGCCGATGACGGGAGTTTGCCGATGAGAATCCACTCTGCATTTAACTATTTGCCGGGGGTTCAGGGCATTGAGTATCCCAATGGGATTGGGGCTTTTGAGGTGACAAAGGATTTTGCGGCGGTGATGAATGATGTGCATTATGGTCCGGCCGATAAAACGGTGGTGGATCGTTCCGTGTTGAATGTGTTTTTTACCGACATTGCTCCGAGTCGTGTTTTGTCGGAGTTGATGTTGGGCACCAACGGTGTCAGCAAGATTGTCCCGCCATTGGTGGTTCCGGCGAATAAGGTTACCAAGCACACCACGCGCTTTACGATTCCAGAGGATATTTCAGTGCTGACGATTAATCCGCATTTGCACATGTTGGGCAAGTCGTTTTTGGCATTTGCTATAAAACCTAACGGCGATACAATTCCATTGATTCGTATTTTGCGATGGAATTTTAACTGGCAGTATTTTTATACTTACAAAACAATGTTGAGGATTCCCGCGGGGTCGGAGATTGTGGCGGTGGCCGAGTTCGATAATACATCGAATAATCCATGGAATCCGAATCGACCGCCGAAGAAGGTTTCGGAGCGATGGGATAGTGGAGGGGCAAGTATGAGGGCATCGGATGAGATGTTTCAGTTTATTATTACGTACACGTTGTACAAAAAGGGCGACGAATTCGTATCATTGGAGAAGAAATAATTATGACAATTAGGGAGGTATTCACGGCAAAGGACATTCAGGATTTTCATGGTGTGTTGGATGTGGTTTATGCGGGCGACGATGGCTTTATTTATCCGATCAAGTCGGATGTGGAAGCGGTGTTTGATGTGAACAAGAATAAGTCGTTTAGTAACGGCGCTGCACGTCGCTGGGTGTCGTTTGATGCGGCCGGCCGAATGGCCGGCCGCATCGCTGCATTCTATACTGTAAAACCCAAATCTGGAAAACGTGGTGGCATCGGGTTCTTTGAGTCAATCAATGACCCAACAGTTGCCAACGCCCTGTTTGATGTCGCCGAGGCCTGGCTTACCTCTGAATCATGTCAAAGCATCGATGCGCCAATCAATTTTGGCGACCGTGATAGTTATTGGGGTTTGTTGATTTCGGCGACAACACCTACATCATATCGGGAAAACTATCATCCCAAATATTACCAGCAATGGTTTACATCGCGCGGCTATCAGTTAGAAATCGAACAGAATACCTACGACATTGTAGAAAAGGAATT